>NZ_MKRN01000108.1 GCF_001896955.1 Nitrobacter sp. 62-13
GCCGGAAATGCGGGAGCGGGTTTGTGAAAGGCAATTGCGGCATAATTCGCAGCGCCACGGCGGAGCGCGTCGCCTGCGACCTCGACCAACGGCGGCGCCAGCCTATTGTTCCAGCACCATGCGCCCGTTGGCGAATTCGAAGCGCCTGAGCCTGGACAAAAACGACAGGCCGAGCAGGTTTTCCGACAACGCCTCGTCGGGCAGCACCATGGCGTCGACGTCGCGCACGACCAGCCCGCCGACGTCGACCATGGCAAGCCGGGTTCGCGCCGCCTTGACCTTGCCGTTGGCGGTGGTCACCGTCGCGTCGTAGTCGTTCCGCGCGGGCCGCACGCCGATCCGCGCGGCTGAACTTTCATTGAGCGCGATCACCGACGCCCCGGTATCGACCATGAAGCCGACGCGTTGGCCATCGATCCGGGCTTCCGTCTGGAAGTGGCCGCGGCTATCGCGGGCGATGCTGACGCTGCGGCGACCGGCCTGGGCGTTGTCCTCGAACGTCGCCTGCTGCGCGGGTGTCGTCGCCCGCGCCGCCGCGGTGGCGGTCATCTTGTCAGCCACTTGCGCCATATAGGTGCCCGCTCCGACAAGGAGCGCTGCAAAAATCATCAGATTACGCATGGCGCACACTCACTGACAGATCCGAACGGCAGCCGCGATCTTACGCGCGGTCGTCGGCCAGCCATAACCCGCAACGGCCGTGAGGTTCTTTATTTGGGAAAAGGATGAGCGAAGCGTTAATGCGGGCCTTAGAGCATGATCCCGAAAAGTCGAAACCGGTTTTCGAAAAAAGATCATGCTCCAACAAAAGATAAGCGACGAGTCTGGCTCAACGCCGTTGAAACAGGCTCTAGCGGCCGTCTTCCGTGCTCAAGGCGAACGCCTTGATCTTATAGCTCTTGCGGATCAGCGCCAGCAGATCCGTCGGCCGCGCCGATCGCTCGGCGCGCCGCCACGAGATATCGAACGAACAATCGAGCGACCCGTCATCATGCCGTTTCACATCGGCGAAGCGGGCGTGATAGCCAAAACCTCCGATCAAGCGCGGCAACTCGACGATCGCTCGCATCTCTGCATCGGCTGCGACAATCACTCGGACGCGGTGCTCGCGAGGGATGACATAGTCGACCCATTTCAGCGCCCAGAGAGTCATGACCGCCAGCACGGTCGCGGCGGCGCCAAGCACCAGTTGACCGCCGCCCAGGCAGAGACCGATCACCGTGATCAGCCACAACGTCGCCGCGGTGGTGACGCCGGTGATGAGATCGCCTTTCTTGAAAATGGTCCCGGCGCCGATGAAGCCGACGCCGGTGAGGATGCCGAGCGGTAACCGCATCACATCCATCTCGGCGAACGACGCCGGCGTCTTGCCGCTCGCCGACAGCAGGATGTTGGCCTGGATCATGGCGACCGAAGCGGCGAGACCCACCAGAATGGTGGTGCGAAATCCGGCCGCGTGTCCCCGCGCGCTCCGATCCAGGCCAATGATGCCGCCGGCGACCATCGTCAAGGCGAGACGGATCGCGATGTCCGGCCAGGTCGGTTGCAGGGGCATGTCCATGGAAGCCTCGGGCGAGATGTCGTGGCCAACGCTGCGGCGACAGCACGGGTTCCCGGATACGCGAGCCCTTCAGGTCCCGCGCGGCTTGACCCGGCGTGTCGGCGGCGCGTTCGCCGGATCTTCCGGCCAGGGATGCCGGGGA
>NZ_MKRN01000109.1 GCF_001896955.1 Nitrobacter sp. 62-13
AGGGGCGTCCTGCGGCCGTTGAGACGGTTTCGGGCCGCAACATACTGATTTGGCCCGTCGGCGCCAGTGTTTTGCGGCCGATTCCGGTCGATTGCTGAGGATGGATGAATCGGATTTCTCCCTGGTGGGACCAGGCCAGGCATGCGGACCGGGGGCCGTTTCTGCGGGCGCGCTGTGCCGTGACCAAGGCGCTGCGGGCCTGGTTCGCTGCGCAGGAGTTCGTCGAGGTCGAAACCGGCGTTTTGCAGGTGTCGCCCGGCAACGAAACCCACCTTCATGCGCCGCGCACGGCGCTGACGACGCCGGCCGGCGAGCAGATCACGCGCTACCTGCGCACTTCGCCGGAATTCGCCTGCAAGAAACTGCTGGCGGCCGGTGAACAGAACATCGTCGAATTCGCGCGGGTGTTCCGGGACCGCGAACGCGGCGACCTGCATCTCGCCGAGTTCACCATGCTGGAGTGGTATCGCGCGGGGACGTCCTATGACACGGTCATGGCTGACAGCCTAACTGTGATCGCTCGCGCCGCCGAGGCCACCGGCATCGGCGCGTTCTCGTTTCGCGGCCGGCATGCTGATCCGCTGGCGGAGCCGGAGCGGCTGACGGTCGCCGCCGCGTTCGATCGCTTTGCCGGGATCGATCTCCTGAAAACCGTGGCCGGCGGCGAGGGCGATCGCGCCGCGCTGGCGGAAGCGGCGCTGGGCAGGGTTCGGATCGCGGACGACGACACCTGGTCGGATATTTTCAGCAAGGTGCTGGTCGAGCACATCGAGCCCCGTCTCGGGCAGGGACGGTTGACCGTCCTGTTCGAATACCCCACGCCGGAAGCCGCGCTGGCGCGCCCCAAGGCATCGGACCCGCGCGTCGCCGAGCGTTTCGAGGTCTATGCCTGCGGCGTCGAACTCGCCAACGGGTTTGGCGAATTGACCGACGCCGCCGAACAGCGCACGCGTTTCATGCGCGCGATGGACGAGAAGCAAAGCCGCTACGGCGAGCGTTATCCGCTGGACGAGGATTTTCTCGCGGCGGTCGACTCGATGCCGGACGCGAGCGGGGTGGCGCTCGGCTTTGACCGGCTGGTGATGCTGGCGAGCGGCGCCTCAAGGATCGATCAGGTGGTGTGGACGCCGCCCGCGGAGGATGCATGAGCGGAAGGAGTGGCGAGAGCGTGGTTTCGACATTGCGGCAGCCGGAGGATCTCGTCGCCCACGGCCTCGCGCCGGCTGCGGCTCTCCCGGATCTCACACGGGTCGCCGCGCGCTATGCGATTGCGATCACGCCGCACGTCGCCGGCCTGATCGATCCGGCCGATCCCGACGATCCGATCGCGCGGCAATACGTGCCGAGCGCCGACGAACTTGCGGCGCAAGCGGGCGAGCGCGCCGACCCGATCGGCGATCATGCGCATTCGCCCGTGGATGGCATCGTCCACCGCTATCCGGATCGGGTGCTGCTCAAGCTCGTCCATGTCTGCGCGGTCTATTGCCGGTTCTGTTTCCGTCGCGAGATGGTCGGCCCCGCCAAGGAAGCCGCGCTGTCGAAATCCGCGACCGCGGCCGCACTCGATTACATCCGCTCGCATCCGGAAATCTGGGAAGTGATCCTGACCGGCGGCGACCCCTTGATGCTGTCGCCGCGGCGGCTGGCCGAGATCATGACTGAACTCGCCGCGATCGATCATGTCAAAATCATACGTATTCATACTCGCGTGCCGGTGGCCGATCCCGCGCGCGTCATCGACGAGATGGTGGCGGCCCTGAAGGTTGCGGGCGCCACCACCTGGCTGGCGCTGCATGCCAATCATCCGCGCGAACTGACGCCTGCGGCGCGATCAGCCTGCGCGCGGATCGTCGATGCCGGTATTCCCATGGTCAGCCAGTCGGTGTTGCTGCGCGGCGTCAACGACGAGGCCGCGACGCTGGAGGCCTTGATGCGCGCCTTCGTCGAATGCCGCATCAAGCCCTACTATCTGCATCACGGCGATCTGGCGCCCGGCACGGCGCATCTGCGGACCACGCTGGAACAGGGCCAGGCCTTGATGCGCGCATTGCGCGGCCGTGTGTCGGGACTGTGCCAGCCGGATTATGTTCTCGATATTCCAGGCGGATACGGCAAATCGCCGGTGGGACCGGACTATCTGTCGCATTCAGATTTAACCTCCGGAAAAGGTGAACATCCGCCGGAATCGCGCTATCGTATCGTGGACTATTGCGGTGGCATTCACCTCTATCCGCCGGTGCCTTAGTGTGAGATCTGAGAATGCGCATGACCTTTTCGCCACATCGCTCGCACCTTGGCGGATCATGCGCTCGACGGTCCAAGCCGGCGGCGTGCTTGCGCAAGTCGCGGAACGTTGGGAATTCCGGAACGTTCCCGAAAATACCAAGAGCGGACGTTGGAGCAGCGAAATGAGCAAGACCTTTGCGATCGCGGTTTCTTTGGCTTTGATCGGAGCGTCGGCGGCAGTGGCGCAACAGGGAACAAAAGACGGATCATATGATCCGTCCGCAACCCAATCATCGCCTTACCTCAACAACGCGCCGGTCGGTCACCGTCAGCCGCGCCTGAGCGACCTTCCTCCGGAGACCAGGGAGGCCGAGAGGCCGAAGGTCGATCCGGCGGATGCCGCGCTCGACCGCAAGATCAAGAGCATCTGCCGGGGCTGCTGACCGCTGGGGCCTTCCCGCCTCTGATGGAATCAGAAGCGGGGCTCCATACCGTTTTCGAGCGAAGTGGAATCCGGTTCGCGTGAAGAAACGCGTCAAATCGCCGTTTCCGTGAAGCGGTGAAAAACTTCCGGAAATGCTCTAGCAGGCTGTTGAAAAGGTCTTCAACCGTCATTCCGGGGCGCAACGAAGGTGCGAACCCGAAATCCAGCCACACTGATTTCTTCGTATTTCTGGATTCCGGACCGCCGCTTGCGCGGCGTCCGGAATGACGACAGAGATTTTTCAACAGCCTGCTAGCTCTTGTTGCGAGCCGCGAGCGCCATTCCGATCAGCGTGGCGCCGCCGAACATCATGTTGAGGCCGACCAGCAATCCGATGGCCCATGCCGCCGTGCCCGGCAGCCCGACGATGATGACGAAGGCGACGATGATGTCCATCAATCCTGCGGTCAGCAACCAGCCCCATCGCTGCGAGATTTCGCGGCGATGCTCGAGTGCGTACATGATGGTGACGGCTCCCTCGGCGAGGAAGTAGGCGCCGACCACGATGGTCAGCGTCAGCATGCCCCGGACGGGTTGTATCACCAGCAGGACGCCGACGAGCAGCGCGAGCGCGGCGGAGAGAAGCGACCACCAGAAACCGGGTATCCGCGGCGCCCAGAACGTAATCATCAGGCCGCCGATGCCGCCAATGAGAAACAGCCAGCCGAGGAAGATCGTGACGGCAAGGCTTGCGAGCGTGGGTACGACGATCGCGGCAAGCCCGAGGACCGCCAGCAGAATGCCCTCGAACAGGAAGGCCTTCCAATGCTCGCGGACTTCGGTGCTGACTTTCAACTGAAGACGTTCGAAATCTTGGGAAGGGGTTGTCATCGGCGGGGGCTCCATGAAAACGAAAACCGCGCATCCTTCGGGTCGTAGTTTAACGCACGACGGCTCAAAAAGTGACAAAAAAAGCGGTTCGCCGCGGTAAAGCCCCATCACGATGATTTGGATCGATCCAAAATCATGAACGTGATCGAGTCCGGTATCTTGAGACGCAGGATGCGGGCGGAAAGCCGCCACGTGCTTTTCCTTATCCTGCTGTGGTCAGCCTGGATCGGCGGGACTCGTTCCTGCCAGTCGCAGGCGGTTGCGTCCGCGCACATAGACGGCGGAGGTCATGAGCAGGAGGACGGTCCCGATCAGGATCGCAACCATTCCCACGGGGACGAGATAGGCGGCGACGTGCTTGTCCGCATTGGTCATCCATCGATGGATCGATGACAGGATGAAAGCCGCGCCGAGAAAACTTACGCCGCCGCCGCCGACCAGCAGCGCCCACATGCTGCGCAGGTGGCGCAGGCGCTCGCGCGAGGTCTCGGTGCGAGGAGCGTGGTGCGCGCCGACGCGACGAACCAGATAGGCCGCGAACAGGATGGCGCCGAATCCGACCAGCATGGCGGCGCCTTCCAGCACGAGCGCGCCGGGTCCGCTCAGATCGGGATTCTGTTGCAGCGCGAGCAGCGGCGCGTCGAAACTCGCATGCAGCGCGATGGGTATTGCGAAGATCGCCACGCGGTTGCGGATGCGGGCCCAGTCGCGAGCGTGGCGGTGCGCGCCGAGCGCGGTGCCCGAGCGCGCGATGGCGATGTAGGCACCGGCAATAATGCCCAGCGCGCCGTGGAAGGGAACGGTGAGCACGCTGCGCAGCACCGCGAGGGAACGCCAGATGTCGGCGTGCTGCATCAGGTAGGCGAGGTTTTCGTAGGCCGCAAAGCCGAGCCCCGCGGCGGCGCCGTACACCACCGCATCCATGGGATCGGCTGGCTTGCGGCGCATCGCGGCGACCACGGCAATGGCGGCGATCTTCACCAATTCTTCGGGCGCGGCGATCGCAAAAAGCGAGTGCAGGATCAACGCAAGCCACGGCGGCTCCGTCACGTTCAGCAGCGGTGCAAAGGGCGCGCGGGTTAATCCGAGCAGCGATACGCTGGCTGCGCCGAGCACGAACGCGGCCCAGACCATGGCGGGCGGTCCCGGGCGCTCGTCCGCCGCGATCACCAGCCAAAGCAGCAGCAGCGCAGGGGCAATGGCGGCTGCGCCCATGACGGTGGGAAGGGTTTCGAGCAGGTTCATGTCACCCGAAAATAAACGGTCTCAAAGGCTTATATGCAATTCCGCAAACCATGTCGCCACGGTGGATGCCGGTGTTTCCGATCCCTTGGGTCTCGCCGCAGCAGTCAGCCGCAGGGGTTTGAGCGGGCGACAGCCAGCCGACCTCACGAGCGGCGAAATTCTAGCACGCACGAAGCGCCCCGTTTCAAATATCAGCAGACTTTGCCGCTTGGCTTTTCAGCCGCGCGCAGGTTCCCCGTTGCAGGGGGCGCTGTTCCAGGTGCCCCAATGAACGCTGGCGAGGCTGCGATAGTCGGTCGTCAGCGGGCGGCGGGTTCGCTTCTCATAGGCGCCGATGACCCGCTCGGAGGCGGTGATCTTACGCTGCAAGTCGGCCGTCAGGCGTAGCTTCTCGGCGCGCGCCCGGGGCTCTGCGATCTCGCCATAACGGAAACGGCGAACCTCCATGTTGCGCAGAACTTCGCGATGTTTTTTCAACTGGGCGCGATGCCAGGCGATTGTGCTGTCGTTGTCCGCCATCGAAACCTCACTCTTGCCGGCTGTCCTTCGAGCCGCGATGAAGAACGAGAGAGCCGAAGCGTTACTCATCCGCTGATCCGGTGCAGCAGAATGAGAGACGCAGGCTGGCCACAAGCGTCGCCGGATTCTGGTTAATCAAAGGTAAATGATCGTTCGTGGCGGGGCAGCCCGGTTCTCGCCGCGCGCGCCTCCGGCAACTCAAATCGGAAGGCGCCGGACGTTCTCGCCGGCTATCGATCGGCTCCGAAATATCTGGAATTGCTCCAAATCCGGCTATGCGATCGGGAGATTTTACGCTATATATAAGAAGATATTACGAAAGGGATTCGGCCTCACCGGCCGTCCGCAACCGGCGAAAGCCGGTTAAACAGCCGGACTTCGGTCCGGACTTGTTCCCCAGGACTGCCGCGCTATCCGCTCTGGTGGATAGCGCGGCATTTTGCCGGAATGCCTCCATTTTCCTTCCTTTCGGAATCCGCGACCCTTTTGTTTCGCGCCGGCCATTCGCGCCCGGGATCGCGGGGAGGGGCCGCCGCTGCGCCTCGCGAGAAGGGACCGGCACTTGCCCGCATGGCGGCCCGGTGTGTTCGCCGCCGGACCTTTCGGCTCTGACCGAATTGGAAGTAGGGGCTCTATGATTTTGATTTGACGGGTTTTATTTGCGAAGCGGCACCCATCCCGGGGTCAGCCTTAAGAACGTGCCTTGCTGGAAAACGCCCGTTAAGCACCCGGCGGCGAGCCCCTTGTGTGGCGTGTCTCTCAACGATACGATTCCAAGGAGTTGAGTAGCGGGAGGCGTATGCAATGCTGTCGGACATCAAGGAGCAGGTACTCTCGGTAATGAGCCTCAAGTTGATGGCGGTGGTGTTGCCGGCGATAGTTCTGTCAATATTGACGGCAATGGTGATGTACCAGTTGGGCTTTCCGACCATGGTGTATGACGAGGTGGTCCTGATTCTGACGACCTTGATGCACGTGGTGTTGGGAGTCTGGTCGGCGCTGAACGTCGTTCTTCTTGGGATCGTGATTGCCGGACTTCTGTTCGCTCTCCTCCTGCCGGCCTTGATCGTATTCAGGGAAATCCAGAAGAAGCGGAACGAGCCTTCCGCGGCCTCGGATTCGGTCGTTCATTCCTCGTCCAATATGGCGGATGCGACCCGGCAATAGACGCCGGCACCATCGCCCTCCTGCTGCCATCTCCGCCGCTCATCACAACCATCGGCTTCGGACTTCGCGAACGCCGCGTCGCGGGCCGGCATGTTTGGCGCCGCGCCGTGCGCCCGCTCGAACCTGACCGGCGAAAGCAAAAAGCGGGAGGACAGGTTCAGTTGCCGATCCGCTTCGCCGGGCAGAAATCCCATTCTGCACTCGCCGAGATGGTTTGCGTGGCCGTTCCGGGTGACGCTTCTTCTCATCCGGACCGCGATAACGCGATGCACGTGGATTGCGGTCTTTTCCAATGCCGGTGAATCGCTGCCTCGGATCGAGTTCGAGGGCATGCTTTGCTCGAAAACGCTACATCATTGTTTGATTGACCGGCGGCGGTTTGCACGTATAGCAAGGCCGCGCAAATTTGTGGTTATTTCCGACCTTCATTTCCGGTTGATGCAATGAGTTCATTGGCGGCGACAATTATAAGTATGGATAAGGAGATTCTGCATACACTCAATTCGATCGGTGGACGAAATCAGGATCTGTGGGACCTCGCGAACAATTCGCTGTTCAGGGGATTTCCATTGTTCTTTTCCATTGTCGCCCTGTGGTTCTCCAGCGAGCAGCCGGAGCGGCGAGCCCGAATGCTGGCCGGCCTGATGGCGGTCTGCGTGGCGACGATGCTTTCGGTTTGGTCGCAGTTTCACACCGCGGTCCACATACGCCCAATTCTGGATCTGGCGATTCCCCTGGACACCATCATACCGCGGACACCGTGGGACCGGACGAATTCGTTTCCGAGCGACACAGCGACCCTGTTCTTCAGCCTGGCCGCCGTCGTTCTCGTAGAGAAGCGCTGGATCGGATTATTCTGCTTCGCCTGGGTCGCGGTGATCGTCGCGATTCCCAGGGTTATTGTGGGGCTGCACTATCCAAGCGACATCATCGGCGCGCTTGTTCTTGGACCGGCGATCGTTTTCACGTTTGCAAGCCTTCCATACCCGAAGCGTTTGTTTGAATACGCGTTCAGGTGGCTCGACGGCCGCATGTATATCGTTCACGCGCTGCTGTTCATTTTTCTGGCGGAAGCGTTCGACCTGTTTCCGAGCTTGCAGGCTCTCGGAAAGGTGTTTGCACGGCTGCTTCACGCATAGCATCGCGGCCAACAGATGAACGAAGCTCGATAGCGCGCGCGCGCCTCAAGGCGTGAAGCGACGCGAACGCCAATCCTGGCTCACAGGTTCGAAGGCGAGGGCGGTTCTTGCTAGTGTGGTGGTTCAGAAGTTCGCATCAAACGTTGCTGCAAGGGTATGCGAACTTCGGAATCGGGACACTAGCGCCTTTCCGCTTCTAGTGGAATCAGAAGCGGGCTCTATGATTTTGATTGGACGCGTTTTCTTCACGCGAACCGGTATCCACTTCGCTCGAAAACGCTCTAGTTCGCCCTGGGTGCCGGCGGAGATCCTGATGGACCCGCGGGTCCCACAGGTCCCGGAGGACCAGCGAGTCCGGCTGGACCGGGAGGTCCCGGTGGTCCGGCCGGACCGGTTGAGCCGGCAGGACCGGCAGGCCCCGCTGATCCGGCGGGTCCGGGGGGGCCTTCAGGGCCCGGCGGGCCGGCAGGTCCGCAGTTTTGGATCACCGCGTCGCGGGTCTCGGACCCGGAGGTGATCGTCACGGTGCAGGTCGTTGGAAACTCTGGGCCCATCCATTTGAACGCCCCCGTCGCCGCGCTCTGGACTTTCACCGTCTTGGCCGGGCTGATCTTGATTTCGACGTTGGGGTCGCCCGTGCGCCGGATTCGTCCCTCGATCACCAAATCCCCGCGTCGTATGCTGGCATTGGTGACGGAGATATCGGCGGATGCACTGATCGGCCATGCGACTGCGAAACAGGTGGCGGCGATCGCGGCGGCGCTGACTAGCTTCGGAAGCATAGTGAACCTCCTCCCCAGACGAGGCAAATCTCACCATGAAAACGCGCCGAGGGCAACCACGGGCGCGGTGAGGATATCGTGACGAGCATCGCTTGAAGCAAAAAGAATGCTTTAAGGAGCGAAGAAACGCACGAAGCGACTTGCGGGTTGGGCCAAAGGGCGCTACTCGCCCTTATGGCCTTGAAAAGTCCCAAACCCGGCGTGCGAACCCGCGATGGTGGTGAATATACCTGTCCCGGGTGCGGGGCCGTCTATAAGGTGACGGTCTATACCAGCCCGTTCAAGGATACGAACCATCAGGACTGTGAAGTCTGCAACACGCTCATCAAGAGCTGGAATCATGCAACGACGTGGTGGTCCTACAAGCTGGCCAAGCGGCCGCGGAAATAGGCCGATCGGCAAGCCGGTCGCGATGAAGAGATAACGCGCGGAAGAGGCGGTTCAGCCGGGTCATGCATAGGCGGATTGCAGGAGGACGTTGCCCCTGTAAAGAGGATTACTCCGCGCCTGTCGCGCACGGCCTTGCGAAGAAGCCGGAGGGAAATAATCACCTCGCCTTTGGCCGAAGCAGGGTGTTTTGCGCCGGGCAGGTCGCGTGATCTACAATCTTCTCTGATACGGACCATGCATCATGATTTCGATCCTGTTCACACTCGTATTTGTTGGGGTTCTGCTGTTCTTGGGAGCGCGGACCCTCCTGAACTGGGTCCTGCCGAAACGCCGTCGCTAGGCGAAACAAAATCAGGGAGCCTCGCTTCTGACTCCATCAGAAACGGAAAGGCCCTGGGCGGCTGGGTGCGTTGAGAAAACGCTCCGGGCTAACGGATAGTGGCCTATCGACCATCATCATCGCTGCACGCTGATGCCTGAGGCGATGACGGTGAGCGATATGAGCGAACCTATAGCTTCACGCCCCCAGCCTGTGGCATCATCCCGTGCGGTGTGTATGCGCAGTGGGAGCATGAGCAAAGATGCTGGGTGGTCGAAGAGCCATCGCGAGAGGGCGACTAGTCGTGGGCGCGGCGTTGACCGGCCTCGTGCTAAGCTCGAGCCTGAGCTTCGCGCAGACCGTGGTGCCAAGCACTGAAGCCACACGTTTTATCGAAAGCGATTGCCAATGGCTGCACCGAGACTTCCTGGCTGCATGCATCGTGTCCGAGACTTGCGGTTCGCACCCTGATGAACTTTCCTACTCCACGGCCCTGCAACGAAGGATGTCTTCGCTGGAGACTGTCATCACGGTCGCCGCAATGCACGAGATCGATGCCGCCTGTAATCGGTCCTGCAAGTCGAAGCACCTGATGGATTACTCCACCTTGCGCCAGGCGGTATGCCTCCCGCTCATGGAGCGGCCAAAGCTTAACGGGCCACGCCATCATCGGCGCCGCACTCGCCACCATCAAGCCGCGCCTTCTAGCGACGCTCGGTCAACAAATTAATCACAAGC
>NZ_MKRN01000110.1:0-6825 GCF_001896955.1 Nitrobacter sp. 62-13
CGTAGTGGGCGTGCGTGGGCTCATGGTCGAGATTGCCGGCCCCATCCACGCGATGTCGGTCGGGGCTCGTATTGTGATCGAGACCGGCGGTGGCCGTGTCATCCCGGCGGAGGTGGTCGGCTTCAGCGGCGACAATGCCGTGGTCATGCCGTTCGCCGGCCTTGATGGAGTGCGGCGCGGTTGCCGCGCCGTAATCGCCAATGCCTCCGGTCAGGTGCGTCCGTCGGCCTCCTGGCTTGGCCGGGTTCTCAACGCCATGGGCGAGCCGATCGACGGCAAGGGGGCATTGTCGCAAGGGCCGGCGCCGGTGCCGTTCCGCAATTCGCCGCCGCCGGCGCATTCGCGCAAGCGGGTCGGGGAGCCGCTCGATCTCGGCGTCCGCGCGCTGAACACGTTCCTGACCTGTTGCCGCGGCCAGCGGCTCGGCATCTTCGCCGGTTCCGGCGTCGGCAAATCGGTGCTGCTGTCGATGCTGGCGCGCAACGCAGACGCCGACGTATCGGTGATCGGACTGGTCGGCGAACGCGGCCGCGAGGTGCAGGAATTCCTGCAGGATGACCTCGGCGAGGAGGGGCTCGCGCGATCCGTGGTCGTGGTTGCGACCTCCGACGAACCTGCTTTGATGCGGCGGCAGGCTGCCTATCTGACGCTCGCCATCGCGGAATATTTTCGCGACGAAGGCAAGGACGTGATGTGCATGATGGATTCGGTGACGCGTTTTGCCATGGCGCAGCGCGAAATCGGATTGTCGACCGGCGAACCGCCGACCACGAAAGGCTACACGCCGACTGTGTTCACCGAATTGCCGAAGCTTTTGGAGCGCGCCGGCCCGGGAGCCGACAAGGGGACCATCACCGGCATTTTCACGGTGCTGGTGGACGGCGACGATCACAACGAGCCGGTGGCGGATGCGGTGCGCGGCATTCTCGACGGTCACATCGTGATGGAGCGCTCAATCGCCGAGCGCGGCCGCTATCCCGCGATCAACGTTCTGAAGTCCGTCTCGCGCACCATGCCGAAATCCGCCGATCCGGCCTTCCTGCCGGTCATCACGCGGGGGCGTCAGGTAATGGCCACCTATTCCGACATGGAGGAACTGATCCGCCTCGGCGCCTACCGGGCGGGCTCCAACGCCGAGGTCGACGAGGCGATCCGACTCAATCCTGTCCTGGAAGATTTCCTGCGCCAGGCCAAGGACGAGGTGACCAGCATCGAGGACGGTTATCGGCGGTTGCAGCAAATCCTTAAGACCTTGGAAACGGAAAGCTAACTTTGTCGGGTCATCATCCGCTTGTTATCAGAGAGGTGCCGGCGAGCCTCGCAAGCGGTGCCAGTGTGTCCTGCTCAATTGGGACTTCTGGGGGAGTATGAGTCGATGAAGTCGCGTGAAACGCTGATCCGCCTGAGGAAATTCCAGGTCGAGGAGAAGCGACGGAGGGTGGCCCAGATCGAGAGCATGATCGCTGACTTCCAGCGCATGTCGGTTGATCTGGAACGTGAGATCGAAATCGAGCAGGAGCGCGCGGGGATCAACGATCCGGCGCATTTCGCCTATCCGACCTATGCCAAGGCGGCGATCCAGCGCCGTGAAAACCTGACCCGTTCGGCTGATGAACTGCGCGTCCAGCTTGAAGAAGCCAAGATCGGGCTGGCGGAGGCTTTCGAGGAGCTGAAGAAGGTCGAATTGCTCGACGAGCGCGATCAGGCGCGCGAGCGTGCGGAAGAGAACGCCCGCGAGCAGGCCGACCTCGACAGCATCGGCCTGATGCGGGCGCGCATGGGTGCCGCAATAGCCTGAACGCGGCTTCGGCAATTCACATTCATCGAACCCGGGCCGCTCCGCCCGGGTTTTGTTTTTCGCGAAAGCCGGGCGCTCCACGCTGCTCCGACGATGAAACGGGGCTGGGGAAGGGAACATTGTCCGCGGCCGGAATCGGGTTCGCGGCTGGTGCGCTGACGTTTCATGAGCGCAAAAGAAAACGCCCGTGGGGGGCGGGCGTTTTCCATCGTAGTCCACTTGGGGTTAGTGGGGTCCTCTACGACTCACGCGGCGACTTCGGGGGGCAAATGTAAAGAAGCCTCGTGATTCCTTAAATTCATCAGCGAACCACCATTGCGTCGGAACTCGTGACCGCCATCGGCTTGCCGACCTTGATGACGCGGGCAGTTTGCGTATAGCCGTCGTCGGTATTCACGCGCGCCGAAATGGCGAAACCAGCTACCGCAATTCCTGCGACGAGAGCGACAACCACGATTTTCAGGTGGGTCGTCCGATCCGCGCTGTAAATCGAGTGGTTCATTGGAAGCCTCCTGGCGTTAACTTCCTTTGGAGATGTGTCTCCGTCGTCCGCCTACAGGTTCATGATTTCGCGCCTTGAAAACGTAGGAAGCGTCCGTGACGTTCCGAAGAGGCCATCACAAAGCCGTGAAAAGGTGTGAAGCAGCGCGAGCGCATCCACCTGTACCTTGTGCCAAAGTTTGTGATTTTGCAATTATATCAGCGTTTTAACGTTAAGCTACCGTTTGATCGGCCTGCCGAAACGCGTTCCTGAGCGGTCAGACTTAAATCACTTGTCTGATGCCAAAATGCCGCATCCACGGCGACGTGATTCGACGGGCGATCAGATGCTTCCGACGGTCTTGAGGCGGGCGCGCGGATGGATCTCGGCTTGCGACAGCACCGGGGTCTGGGCGCGGAACCGCTCGACCAGCGAGCGGACGAACGGCCGGATCGCGGCCGAGGTCACGAGCACCGGCGCTTCGCCTTCACGCGCCGCATGCTCGAAGCGGTCGCGCACCGCGGTCATGAATTCGGACAGCTTTGAGGGCTGCATCGCGAGGCTGCGCTCTTCGCCCTGGCCGATGATGGATTCGGCAAAGGCCTGCTCCCATTTCGCTGACAGCGCGACCAGCGGCAGGTAGCCGTTGACCGAAGTGTTCTGGGCGCAGATCTGGCGCGCGAGGCGGGCGCGCACATGCTCGACCAGCGTCGCCGGGTTTCGCGAGAAGGCCAGCGCATCGGCGATGCCTTCCAGGATGGTGGAGAGATCGCGCACCGAGATGCGCTCGGCGAGCAGAAGCTGGAGCACGCGCTGGATACCCGAGATCGTGATCTGGGCCGGGACGATGTCCTTGACCAGTTCGCCTTGTTCCTTGGGCAGATCCTTCAGAAGTTTCTGCACCTCGCCGTACGACAACAGGTCCGACATGTTGGTCTTGAGCAGTTCGGTGAGGTGGGTCGAAACCACGGTTGCGGAATCGACGACGGTATAGCCCTTCAGCGAAGCCTCTTCCTTCAGCGAGGCGTCGACCCACGTCGCCGGCAGACCGAAGGTCGGTTCGGTTGTGTGAATGCCGGGGACGTCGACCTGATCGCCGGCGGGGTCCATCACCATGTACTGGTTCGGCCAGATCCGTCCGGAGCCGGCGTCGACTTCCTTGATCTTGATGATGTAGGTGTTGGCCTCGAGCTGCACGTTGTCGAGAATCCGCACCGCCGGCATCACGAATCCCATCTCGATCGCGAGCGAGCGGCGCAACGCCTTGATCTGCTCGGTCAGGCGATCCTGGCCGTCCGGACCATTGACCAGCGGCAACAGCGCATAACCCAGTTCGATCTTCAGATCGTCGATCTTCAGCGCCGCCGAGATCGGCTCCTCGGCAGTCGCCTGGGCCGCTGCGGCGTTGGCTTCGGATGATGCCGCCGCCTTGGCCTCGACGGCCGCGGCACGCTGATGTTTGCGCGAGGTCCATGCCAGCGCCGCCGCGCCGCCGCCGAGCGCGACGAACGGTAGCATCGGAATGCCCGGCAATAGTCCCAGCACCAGCATCACCCCGGCCGACATGCCGAGCGCCTGCGGATAGCCGGAAAGCTGCTTCATCAGCGCTTTGTCGGCGGCGCCGGTGACGGCGGCCTTGGAAACCAGAAGACCGGCGGCGGTCGAGACGATCAGTGCGGGAATCTGTGTCACCAGCCCGTCGCCGACGGTCAGCACCGTGTAGCTGCGCGCCGCGTCGGCGAAGCTCAGGCCCTGCTGCGCGATGCCGATGATCATACCGCCGATGACGTTGATGAAGACGACGAGCAGGCCGGCGACCGCATCTCCGCGCACGAACTTCGAGGCGCCGTCCATGGCGCCGAAGAAGCCGCTTTCGTCCTCCAGCGCCTTGCGACGTTCCTTGGCGGTCTTTTCGTCGATCAGGCCGGCGGAGAGGTCGGCGTCGATCGCCATCTGCTTGCCGGGCATGGAGTCGAGCTGGAAGCGCGCCGCCACCTCGGCGATGCGGCCGGAACCCTTGGTGATGACCACGAAGTTCACGATCACCAGGATCGCGAACACGATGATGCCGATCACGAAGTTGCCGCCCATCACGAAGTTGCCGAAGGCTTCGATGACGTGGCCGGCGGCGGCCGAGCCTTCATGCCCATGCGACAGGATCAGCCGCGTCGAGGCGAGGTTGAGCGACAGCCGCAGCATGGTCGCGATCAGCAGAACGGTCGGAAAGGATGAAAACTCGAGCGGCGCCTGGATGAACAGCGCGGTCATCAAAATCAGAATTGACAGTGTGATCGAGATCGCCAGAAACAGGTCGAGGACCATCGACGGCAGCGGCAGGATCAGGACCACGAGAATGGTCAGGACTCCGAAGGCAAGCGCGAGATCGCCGCGCCGCAGCATGGCCCCGATCTCGCTGAAGCTCGGAAAACCAGGGATTGAGGCGTCCGCGCCCTGACCCGCCGTCATGCCCGCCATCGTCGCCGTTTCCCCTCGCGAATGCCGTTCGCGCGCCCCGAGCGTCTGCGCGGCGGCCGCGGGGCCGCCATTCCGTAAGTGGGGTACCGCACTGGCGTCCACGGGACCCTCCCGTTCTACGCGGCTGACGACACTCGACTTCACTCGGATTCCACCCGGCAAAATTTGCCCGGTGTATGGTTAGCAAAGCGTTAACGCATCTGCCTGGCGGGAGCAGCGGCACGGCCGAGGGAGCCGCGTTGTCCAGATCGCGGCTCTGTTGAAGGCGGCCGTCTATTGGCTGATCCCAACCACGCCGGCCACGACGCAGCCTTGCGAGACCGCCATGGCGGTCAGCGGGACGACCTGGACGAATGGGCTGTCGATGTTGCGAGAGACGCCGCCGGTGACATCGGCGAGCTCTTCGTCGTGAGGATACGCAGTTCGGAGTCGCTGGAATTCTCGAACATGACATTGGCTCCTGTCGTGGTCCGGCTGACTTGCCACTGCCCGGACCAGATCGCAGCGCGCGGCGGCGCTCCGTGACTTTGCGCATCTTCATCGCATCAGGTGCTGGATCGTGGTCAGGCCCGGAACTCCGGCACCGTTGTATTTGTGTCAATATGTCGCATCGTCGATGCGGCCTCTTTTCTCTAGCTTCGATATATTCTTTCATACATATCGAATCGTTGGGGGGCGGGGTGCAATCCAGGAATTCTGTGAGCAGGAGCGTGCTCCTGTCGTCGGTGGCTGTTGTCGCGATGACGGTTGCCGCGGAAGCTCAGGACCGGGGCGGAGTTTATCAACTCGGCGAGATCTATGTATCCGGCGCAGGGCAGGGCGGAACTGGAGTCGGCGGCTCGACCATAACGCGCGAGGAGACATGGACGTTTGAGAAGCAGACCCTCGAACAGGCTGTGAGCCTCGTCCCCGGCGTTGTCAGCACCCAGTCCACCGCCGGTCAGCGCAACGAGACCGACATCTTCGTCCGCGGCTTCGGGCGCTGGCAAGTGCCGCTGATGATCGACGGCGTGCGCGTCTATCTGCCGGCCGACAACCGGCTTGATTTCAGCCGGTTTCTTACCAGCGATATCGCCGAAATCCAGATCCAGAAGGGCTATGCCTCGGTGCTCGACGGCCCCGGCGGCATGGGCGGCGCCATCAACCTGGTGTCGCGCAAGCCGGTGAAGCCGTTCGAGGGCGAATTCAGCAGCGGCGCTTCGTTCGACAATCGCGGCGCGTTCCAGGGTTGGAACAGCTACGCAATGCTCGGTTCGCGCCAGGAGAAATTCTACGTTCAGGGCAGCGCCAACTATCTCAATCAGGATTTTTGGTCGCTGTCGCAGGGCTATTCGCCATATCCGGCGCAAGGCCCTTATGCCGGCTCGCTTGAGGACGGCGGCCGGCGCAACGGCTCCGACACTCGCGACTGGCGCGTCAACCTCAAGGCCGGGTTCACGCCGAACGCCACCGACGAATACAGCATCAACTTCATCAAGCAGTCCGGTGAGAAGGGCGCCCCTCTCAACGTCTACAACAATCCGCCGTCGAGCCAGAACAGCTATTGGCGCTGGCCGGCGTGGGACGTTCAGAACCTGTCGTTCATGTCGAACACCCAGCTCGGCGACGCCTCCTACGTCAAGACCAAGCTTTACTACAACACGTTCTACAACCTGCTCTCGGCGTACGACGACATCAGCTATACGACGCAATCGAATAACGGCCGCTTCGACAGCTATTACGACGACAACGCGCGCGGCGGTTCGGTCGAGGCCGGCACCGATCTGATCCCGATGAACACGCTGAAGGGGGCGTTCCACTACCGTCAGGATTTTCACACCGAGTGGAATGACAACCGCCCGACCAACCCTATCTTCCATTCCACCGAGCCGAAGCAGAATCAGGCGCAGACGACGTGGTCGGTCGCGTTGGAAGACACGTTCCACCTCAGGCCGAACTTCGATCTGGTGGGTGGCGTCAGCTACGACAAATACTGGATCGACAAGGCGGAGGAATTCAACAGCAACGGCGGGTTCATCTACGAATACCCCAAGGGCGGGTCCGACGCGTTAAACTGGCAGACGGCGGCGAT
>NZ_MKRN01000110.1:6921-13021 GCF_001896955.1 Nitrobacter sp. 62-13
CTATGAGCTGGGCTGGAAAGGCCATATCAATCCGAATTTGCGCGGGACGGCAGCGGTCTTCTACAGCGACGTGCGTGACCTGATCCAGGCGGTTCGCGTCAGCCCGACGCAGTCGCAGACGCAGAATATCAACCAGGGCAATTTTTACGGCTTCGAGATGTCGTTCGAAGCGCAGTTCTCGCCGCAGTTCGCGCTCGGCGGCAACTATACATTCATCCAGCGAGACGTCAGCGACGTGTCCGTGCCCGGCTTCAAGCCAAGCGGCGTGCCGACCCACAAGGCATTCCTCTATGCTACATGGCGGCCGATCGATCGGTTCACCATCACGCCCAGCGTTGAGATCGCGAGCGACCGCTGGAGCGACGTCGTCGTCGGCACCCAGGCTCAAAACGCGCCGATCCGCGCCGCCTTTGCCGATCCTTATATCCGCACCGGGGCCTATACGCTCGCCAACGTCAACGTCAGCTACAAGCTGATGGAAAATGTCGAGCTGGCGGGCGGCGTCAAGAATCTGCTCGATCAGAATTACGAACTGGCATGGGGCCTGCCGCAGCCGGGGCGCACATTCTATGTGAAGGCCCGGGCAACCTTTTAAATCGGTGCGGCGGTCGCGGCC
Source organism: Nitrobacter sp. 62-13 (assembly GCF_001896955.1). Lineage (GTDB taxonomy): Bacteria > Pseudomonadota > Alphaproteobacteria > Rhizobiales > Xanthobacteraceae > Nitrobacter. The sequence goes on from NZ_MKRN01000110.1 coordinate 7,538, forward strand.
AGGAGATGCGCGCCGGGCCCTCGGCGCGCATCTTTCTTGTGTTTTCCAGGTCCTTCAAGCCTCGACCATTTGCGGGGCCTCCACGGCCTGAACGACGTTGCCGCGCGGCGTCCGACCTTGTAAAGGATGCCTGCGCCGAGGGCGGTTGCATGCGCGATCTCCGGCCCGGGCCTGTAGCTCAATGGTTAGAGCCGACCGCTCATAACGGTCTGGTTGCAGGTTCGAGTCCTGCCGGGCCCACCACGCATTCCCTTTGATCGGCCGAGGTAGAGAATTTGGTATAAAAGCTCGCTGCGTCCGGGATTTTTCGGCTATTGCTGCAAGCATCCTGGTCTCTGGAGCGAGAGACAGACGACGTGGCCCGTAGGTCTCTGGTGCGTAGAATTCTGTTCCTGAATCCCTGGTGTCGTGGGGAGGGTCTCAGATGAGCTTGAGGATAGCTAGGACGATAGGCCCAGTAGTGACAACTGCTGCGACCATTCTGCAGGCGCATCGCGCAGATTGGAGACACCGATGCCCCGCGGCAAGCGTCCATCGACCGCGGCCTGGACCAGGTTCGGTGCAAGGAACGCCAGAGATATCGTCATATTGACTTGGCGAATGCTGCATCTTTCCCGATTTGCGATCTGCTCGATATTTACCGTGCCGACGATAATCTCGTCCAGCCAATGCCGGCCTTTTGCAATGGCGGCGACAAGCTTGGCACGGGTTTCGGCGCGGATCGGTCGATTGTCTGTTCCGAGAGCAACGTTGGATGGCCGGATGATTTTTCGCGGCAACTTCGAAGGTCTTTTGATCCAGGGAATGAGAAGCTGCGCCCCCATCGAATTGCGGTGTTCTTCATTTGAGCTGACCTTATTTCCAGCCGGGGGCGATAATTGTTCAGCGATGGTCCCGCACATGGCGTCTTGAGGCTCGGAGCCTCGGTGCACTGATTTCAACGTCACTGCGAGTTGACCAGACATCACATCGACTCGCAGGACATGAGTCGCGATCAGGCTTTTGTCGGTCGGTCCGGCGGGATCGTTTGCGTTCGCTTTCCGCATCGTTCTTGAGCCGGGGTGCGCCGTCATCTGAACAGTGAACCGTTTGCGAACTGCCGCAATGACGAGAGTTTCGATCTCGATCGCGGGTACCCGGTTGAGCGTCCCAGCCCTGGCTTTGCTGCCTTGGTGCAAACTCGACGAGATGTAATAGCGGTAACGCACACCATTCTTGACGGCATAGGTTGGCGTCATGCGTTGACCCTGATCGTCGAAGATCAGGCCCATCAGAAGCGCGTCCGATGTCTGCCGGGTGGTCGTGTGATGGGTTCGCTGCTGCTCGAGCCTGGCCTGCACCGCGTCGAACAGGCCTCGATCCAGAATTGGCGGTTGTTCGCCCGGAAAGATTTCGCCTTTGTACCGCACCTCACCAATGTAGAAGCGATTACGAAGCAAATAGGCCACCGGTCCTCGCGTGAACGGGATGCCGCCGACTGTTCGGCCACCGGCGAGAGCCCGGACTCGTGTCGTCACGCCGGCCGCTCTTAGGTCCGACAGCAGCAAATTGAGGCTGCCAAGTTCCAAATATCGGCGGAAGATGTGCCGTACGGTGGCAGCTTCGCTCTCTACCATCGTTATCTTGCGATCCTTAGCGTGATAGCCGAGTGGTACCACCCCGCCGACCCAGAGACCCTTGCGTTTAGAGGCTCCAATCTTGTCCCGGATCCGCTCGGAGGTCACCTCGCGCTCGAATTGCGCAAAGGACAGAAGCACGTTGAGTGTCAGTCGTCCCATCGAAGTGGTGGTGTTGAACTGCTGCGTGACCGAGACGAACGAGACGCCGTGGCGATCGAACAGTTCGATCAGCTTGGCGAAATCAGCCAGCGACCTGGTCAGGCGATCCACTTTATAGACGACGATCACCTTGACCTTGCCATCCCGGATGTCGGCCAGCAGTTTCTGAAGGGCAGGGCGGTCGGTCGATCCGCCAGAGAATCCACCGTCGTCATACCTGGTTTTTATCATGGACCAGCCGGCATGGGCCTGGCTGCGGATATAGGCCTGCGCCGCGTCGAACTGGGCATCCAGCGAGTTGAACTCCTGGTCCAGCCCGGCATCGGTCGACACCCGGGTATACACCGCGCAGCGGACCACTTTGCCGGATGCTGTAGTCATTAAGAGACATCCCCGCCGCTGGATGCGGCTCTGATCTTGTCTCGCAAACCAAAGAACCGATGCCCATTCCACCGTGTGCCGGTAATCGCGAAGGCGACGGCCGAAAGGCTGTCGAAGCTTCTGCCATTCCAAGCAAAGTTGTCGGCCATAACCATGACCCGCTGCGGATTTCCATTCCATTCCCGCACCAAGATGGTGCCTACTCTGAGAGCGGTCCTGCGCTGCGACAGTTCAGACGTCAATCGCACGGCCTCCACCGTACTGCCTCCGCCGCCGAGTTGCTTGAGCAGACGAACCGTGTCTGGGGCGAGGTCGCCGAGCTCATCGGCTTGCAACCGATAGGCCAAAATGCCGACCAGGAGATGTCTGGAAAGGTGAGATGGTGCCGGCCTTCGGAACACACCCTTCCATCTGCTCCGCAACCCCGCGAGATCGAGCCCGCGCAAATGCGCGATCTCATGTTCTAATGACGCAGCCTGGCTACCTTTGCGGCCTCTTGAACCTGCCATCTGCCTTACGTCGCACGGCTGGTGTTGGGCGCGCCAACGGGCCCATCTTCTTTCTTGATCCGGTACACGCGGCCGGCGTAGCCCGCTTCAGAGATGAGATTGAGGCCAAGCTTTTTTCGGACGACGCCTGCAAGAAATCCCCGGACCGAATGGGACTGCCAGCCAGTCGCGCCAGCCATGGCAGCAATCGTCGCGCCCGCCGGTGCTCGCAACAGCGCAATCACGCCTGCTTGCTTGCTGTCGGCGCGTTGCTTACCGATCAACCTCGTCGGAGACTGAATCTTCGATTTGCGCTGGACGGCTTTGGGCGAAGCCTGCCGTGGCGCTATATTGCGCTGCCTTCGCCTGCTCTTTTTGAATCGAGAGCTTGCACTGCGCTTTGAAACAGTTTTCGCCATCTGGACCTTCTCCGGTTCGGGCAGCGATTATCGCCGCCACCACCGCAAGCCCCGTCAGAGCCAACAGGCCGGCGGGGCAGGTCCATCCCAGCGCGTTCGCGCTGTCACGACAGTAACGCTCCATTCAACCGGCATTGCCAGTCGTTTGTGAGCAATAATGTTGCGAGTTGCTAGACCATTCGGGCGGCACGATTTCAGGCAGTTGGCATCCATTTGGATGGTGCCGCTATCGCTCACGCTTCAGCCTGATCAATCACTGTTACGCCAAGGCGACAGGAACGCGGACGATCGGCCGCCATCCAAATCGCCACGTGGGCCAGGCGCACGGTCATGCTGCTGAGATTGGCCGAGTATGCCGGCGGCTTCGAAGACAAGCACGATATCCAGAAAATCGAGCGGATCATCGTGACCTGGAAGTCCCAGATCCCGACGATGGTGAGGATGAAAAGCTTGCCTAGGTGTTTAGTTCCGTGCCATCAGCAGCGTCTACAGAGAAATGGCCGGCCGACTGTATTGCGCGGTGGCCGATCGAGCGGCTCATTCCGTATGCGCGCAATGCTCGCACCCACAGCGACGCTCGGGTCGATCAGATCGCCGCTTCCATCCGCGAGTGGGGTTGGACCAATCCCGTCCTCGTCGGCGAGGACGGCACCATCATCGCCGGCCACGGTCGCGTTCTTGGTGCTCGCAAGCTACGGCTGAGCGACGTGCCGGTCATGGTGGCGGCCGGATGGAGCGAGGCGCAGAAGAAGGCCTACACGATTGCCGACAACAAACTCAGCCTCAACGCTGGCTGAGACGAGGAGCTTCTAGGGCTCGAGCTAGGCGAACTGGAGGTTCTCGGTTTCGACCTGGACCTGATCGGCTTCAGCGAGGCCGAGCGGATTGCGCTGCTTGCTCAAGGCACTGAGGTCTGACCGATCCCGACGAGGTGCCAGAGCTCCCGAAGGAGCCCGTTACCCGATCAGGCGACGTTTGGCTGCTTGGTCGGCACCGGCTCCTGTGCGGCGACAGCACCATAGCGACTGATGTCGAGAAGGTGCTCGCCGGCATCAAGCCTCACCTGATGGTAAGCGCTTATCAGCAACCCTATTGATGCTGGCTTGATGTTTTGCGGAATCGCCATGGCATGAGGTCGTCGACTTTGCTTTGCGGGTGACCGGCGATGATTGCCTCGAGTGTTTCGGCGATGTAAGCGACGGGATTGATGTCGTTGAGCTTGCAGGTGGCCACGATCGACGCCAGCAAGGCCCAGTTTTCTGCTCCAATTTCATGGCCGGCGAAGAGCGCATTTTTACGGGTCAGGCAGATCGGCCGGATCGCGTTTTCGACCGGATTGGTGTCGAGTTCGAGACGCCCATCATCGAGGAAGCGCGTCAGTCCCTGCCAATGATTGAGCCCGTAGCGGATGTCCTCGGCGAGCGTCGAGCCAAACCACGGCTTCAACGCGGCGACGATGGGCCGCGAATGCGCCTTTCGCGCGGCCAGCCGGATGTCCGGTGATGAGCCCCGCACCGTGGCTTCGACGGCATAGAGTTGGGCGATCTGCTGCACCACGGCCTCGGCGATCGGAGACTTGCTGTTGCGGACCAATTTGACGAAGCGCCGGCGCAAATGGCTCCAGCAATACACGAGCGTCCACGGTCCCTGTAGTCGAACGACCTCGGTGAGCCGATTATATCCGTCATAGGCGTCGCACTGAAGGAAGCGTCCGTTGCAGCCGTCGAGGAACTGCTCGGCGAAGGCGCCGCTGCGGCCGGGGGCATAGCGGAACAACACGATCGGCGGACCTGGGCCGCCATGGCCGCGATCGTCGGAGACGATCGCCCAGAAGTAGCCTTTCTTCGTCACGCCGCGCCCCGGGTCGAGCACCGGTGCCGTGGTCTCGTCCATGAACAGACGATCCGCGCTCGCCAGATGATGGCGCATGTGATCGCCGACAGGCTGAAGATGGAAGCAGGCACGGCCTGACCAGTTGCCCAGCGTCGCCCGATCGAGCCGGATCCCCTGTCGGGCATAAATCTCGGCTTGCCGGTAAAACGGCGTATGGTCGCCAAACTTGATGTGGTGGAACGGCCCGCTCCAACAGCATCAAAGTGCTAGAACGTGGTCGTTGTTCGAACGCCACAAAGGAGGGGCCGTTCCATGAAAGAGATTATCACCATCGGGCTGGATCTGGCCAAGCAGGTTTTCCAGGTTCACGGAGCGGATGCCGAGGGCTCGCCCATGTTCAACCGGAAGCTGCGGCGCAGCGAAGTTCTGCGTTTCTTTGAGAAGCTGCCAGCATGCCTAGTGGGAATGGAAGCATGCGGTAGCGCCCACTATTGGGCACGCGAGATCACAGCTTGTCATTCGGCCTGCAATATTGACCCCGTAAGCCGGGGGATCGGCGTCCAAAATTGACCCCCTATAGATTGG
>NZ_MKRN01000111.1:0-6907 GCF_001896955.1 Nitrobacter sp. 62-13
GGTGATCGGCTGGGGATTCGACCGCTTGCTGTCGACCTCGCCCTGGGGGCTGATCGTGTTTTTCCTGCTCGGCTTCGCGGCCGGCGTGATCAACGTGATGCGGTCGGCAGGCGTGATTCCCGAGCAGACTGACCGATGACGGATGGTTGCCGGAACGACTGAGTTGCTTGAACGCCGGCCAGCCGGCAGACCGAAAGTTGCACGCGGATGATGGATCCAATCCACCAGTTCAACATCGAGAAGATTTTCACGATCGGCCATATCGGCGGCCAGGAAATCGCCTTCACCAATTCCTCCGCCTACATGCTGCTCGCCGTCGTGCTGACGTCGCTTCTGATGCTGGCCACCGGCCGCAAGCTCGTGCCCGGACGCATGCAGTCGATCGCCGAAATCAGCTACGAATTCGTCGCAGACACCATACGCACCACCGCCGGCAAGGACGGGATGAAGTTCTTCCCGTTCGTGTTCTCGATCTTCATGCTGGTGACCGTGTCCAATCTGGTCGGCATCATTCCCTACACCTTCACGATCTCAAGCCATATCATCGTCACGGCCGCGCTGGCGTTCCTCGTCTTTTTCACCGTCCTGATCTACGGCTTCTACAGGAACGGCCTGAGATTCTTCAAACTGTTCGTTCCGTCCGGCATTCCCGTCGTGATCCTGCCTCTGGTCGTGGCAATCGAGGTGATCTCGTTCCTGTCGCGGCCTGTTTCGCACAGCGTGCGTCTGTTCGCGAACATGCTGGCCGGCCACATCACGCTGAAGGTGTTCGCGAGCTTCGTCACCATGCTGGGGGCCATGGGCATCGTCGGCGTGTTCGGCGCCGTGCTGCCGCTGGCGCTGGTCGTGGCGCTCACCGCACTCGAACTGCTGGTCGCATTCCTTCAGGCCTACGTCTTCACCATCCTCACCTGCATCTACATCAACGATGCGATCCATCCCGGTCACTAGGCCGGTTTCCGCAACCCTCTCAAAGTCACTCTCACAAGCCTCAGCAAGGAGTTTGTTCTATGGATCCGATTGCCGCGAAGTATATTGGCGCTGGTATTGCCTGCATTGGCATGGGTGGCGCCGGCGCCGGCGTGGGCATCATCTTCGGCAACTATCTTGCCGCGGCGGTGCGCAATCCCTCGGCCGCCCAGGGCCAGTTCGGCAACCTGATCTTCGGCTTCGCGGTGACCGAAGCGCTCGGCATCTTCTCGCTGCTGATCGCGCTGCTGCTGCTGTTCGCTCTTTAAGATCACTGACTGGCTGACGGGACCCGAAAAACCGGGTCCCGATCGACCGCAGAGGAGAAGCCCGTGGCTGAGAGTCATGGCAACGCACAGGGCGCGGCGGCCCATACCGAAGCCGACGGCGGCCACAAGGCCCCGTTTCCGCCGTTCCAGAAGGACACGTTCGCGTCCCAACTGGTGTCGCTGACGATCGCGTTCGTTGCGCTCTATCTGATCTCGTCGCGACTGGCGTTGCCGCGCGTCCGCAAGACCATCGACGATCGCCAGGACAAAATCGAGGGCGATCTCGCGCAGGCGCAAAAGCTGAAGGACGAGTCCGACGCTGCGCTCAAGGCTTACGAGGCTGAACTCGCGGCGGCGCGAACCCGTGCGCAGGCGATCGGCAACGAGACCCGTGAGAAGCTCAACGCCGCGGCCGACGCCGAGCGCAAGGCTCTCGAGGAACGGCTATCAGCCAAGCTCGCCGACGCCGAGAAGACCATCGCCTCGACGCGCGCGGCGGCGATGAGCAACGTCCGCGGCATCGCAAGCGATGCGGCAGCGGCTATCGTGCAGCAGCTGACCGGCGTAACGCCCGACTCCAAACTCGTCGACAGCGCCGTCGAAGCCTCGATGAAGGGATGACATAGCCATGTTTGCCGAGCCGGAAACCTGGGTTGCCATAGCCTTCCTGATCCTGATGGGCGTCTTCGCCTATGTTGGCGTGCACCGCACGGTGCTGTCCGCACTCGATCGTCGCAGCGCGCGCATCAAGAGCGAACTCGACGACGCGCGCCGTCTGAAGGACGAAGCCGCGAAGCTGCTCGCCGACTACAGAGCCCGCCATGCCAGCGCCGAGCGCGAAGCCCAGGACATCATCACCTCGGCGAAAGCCGAGGCCGAGCGCATCGCGGCCGAGGCAAAGGGCAAGATGGAAGATTTTGTCGCACGCCGTACCAAGGCTGCGGAAAGCAAGATCGCGTTGGCGGAAGCCCAGGCCGTCGCGGACGTTCGCTCCGCCGCCGCAGACGCAGCGGTTGCCGCCGCCTCCGCCATCCTGTCGAAGTCCGTGAAGGGACAAATCGCCGACGACCTGCTCGCCAAGGGCGTCAGCGAGGTCCGCGCCAAGCTGAACTGAGTTTATTCAGATTCCACGAAAGCGTTTTCGAGCGAAGTGAAAACCGGTTCGCGTGAAGAAAACGCGTCAAATAAAAATCTTAGAGTCCCGCTTCTGTTTCCATCAGAAGCGGAAATGCTCGACAAGCCGGCGCAATCATTTTGCGGCGGCTTTTTTCTTGCGCGCAGGATTGGAGCGCCGGCATGGATGGCCGGAACGAAGCTCGGCCATGACGCGCGTTGAAGGCTTTTCACCTTGCAACCGCGCGCCTGATTATCTTCGCTTGCCGCGCGCGCGAGGCTCAGGCTTCAATGCCTGCGGATCGAAACCGATATAAAACACATAGCGATCGGCGGCTCCGCCTTGCGGCGCCGGATAAACGATGTCGCTCGACACAAAACTGTAGGTTCCGCCTTGGTCGCCCGACAGGTTCACCGTGACCGTATAGGCCTTGGTGGCAATGGTTTTCGAGGAGACGCCATCCTCGACTACCGCGACGCGCAACGGCACCTCCACCGTCGGCGGCGCGCCGGCCGGCCCCACGATGACACGCACCTGGATCCCCACCTTGATCGCGATCTGATGGGTGTCGGTGTTGTAGTCGCATTCCCGTGCGGTCTCGCCGATAGTCGCCTGGTAGCGGAGGTCGGGGCCACTCGCCGCCTTGCCCGGCAGGCCGACCGCGTATGTCGATGCGCCGGCACGGATGCTCACGGGCGGACACGTGAGATCATCGGGGGCGGAAGCCGTCGCACCCGATGCAGGCGGCCGCTCCGGCTGCGATCTGATGCCGAACAGGCTTTTGAAACGATCACCAAGCGATTGCGATTGCGCCGGCGACACCGCAACGATGCAGCATGCTGTCGCCACGGCCGTCAGGCGAAACGGAAAGCGCCGTGGTCGCCCGACTTCAGCCGGTCCACACGCTTCGGTCGAATCCGCAACAGGAGCCATTCGCGTCGTCCGATCGTTGTTTCCACGCGGCGGCTTTATAGCAAGGCAATGACGGAAATCCCAAGGCGCAAAACCACCCACCATGCCGGTTCCTGTCAAGCGGGGATGGGTCTGCATGGTTCTGACGGTCTGTTCACGCAGATCTGAATGCGCTGCCGCAATTGCGCCCGCGCGGTCGCGGGAGGCTCAGTCGTGAAAATCCTCGTGCAGCATCCCGAACAGCAGGTGATCCTGCCAGATCCCGTTGATGCAGAGATAACGCCGCGCAAGCCCCTCGCGCGTGAAGCCGCACTTTTCCAGCACCCGGATCGACGGCACATTGCTTGGAATGCAGGCGGCCTCGATACGATGCAGGTTCAGTTCGCCAAACAGCGTCGGCAGCAATACCCGCAGCGCCGCGGTCATATAGCCTCGCCCCGCATAGGGTTCGCCGATCCAGTATCCGATGGTGCCGGCCTGCACGATGCCGCGCCGGACATTGGCGAGCGTGACACCGCCCAGCATGACGCCGTCGGATTCGCGGAGCACAATGAAGGGATAGGATTTGTCGCCGGCGATATCCTCGGCATAACGACGGAGCCGTCGCCGGAAGCCGGCGCGGGTCAGGTCATCCGATGGCCAGATCGGCTCCCATGGCGTCAGATAGGCGCGGCTGTATTCGCGAAGCTGAACCCATTGCTGAAAATCGGCCGCCTCGGGCGCACGAAGCAAAAGGCCGCGTCCCCGCGGCATGAGCGACGGCGCGCTGGATGGTAAACGAAACAGAGCCATGGCGTTCCTCGACGCAGAACCCGCCGGCCCTCAATCTTAGAGCATTTTCCGGCCGGGTGGAATTCCGTTTGGCGGTGAGACCAGCATCCACTTTTGCGGACCAGGGCGGGCGAGGCAAAGTGTCCAGAGCGTTTTCGCGCGAAGCATGTCTTCGGGCCTGGCCCAAGGATGGCTACCGGTTCGCGTGAAGGAAAACGCGTCGAATCAAAATCATAAAGCCCTGTTTCTGATTCCATCAGAAGCGGAAAGGCTCTAACGGCTGTCGGCTCGCATCACGCTGCAAAAATTGGAATCACGTTCGTGATTTTGGATCGATTGATCCATCGTGATGCAGGCGTTAGTGAAGCAGGGTTCGGGCCTTCGACTGCGCCAATCCTTCGGCAAAAGTCACCGCCGTGTCCAGCCCCCTGCCACTGCCGAGCGCGACCACCGCGGGGCGGCTGCGCGCAAGCAGGCTGCGAGCCGCATCGCGGGTCGACTCGACGTCGACGGCATCGATCCTCGCCATTAATTCGGGCACCGTCTGCGGTCGCCCGTAGACCAGCATGTGACGCGCCAATTGTTCGACGCGGGCGCCGCAACTCTCCAGCGCCATCAGCAGGCCGGCTTTCATCTGCGCTTTCGCGCGCGCGATCTCGGCTTCGGTCAGCGTCTCGACCGCCTCGTTCATGATGTCGACGACGACTTCCATCATTTCAGGCGCGTCGCTCGGATCGGTGCCAGTGTAAAGTCCGAAGAAGCCGGTGTCGGCATAGGGCGCATGGAAGGCGTAGATCGAATAGCACAGTCCGCGCTTCTCGCGGACCTCCTGGAACAACCGCGAGGACATGCCGCCGCCGAGAATATTGGTGAACACCTGCAATGAAAACAGCGAGTGGTCCGTCTGCCGCAGTCCTTCCAGCGCCAGCGTCAGATGCGCCTGCTCGAGGTCGCGATGGACGACCCTGGAGCCGCCTTCTCCGAATTTCGCCGCTTGCGGCTTCGGCGCCGGCGTTGCGGCGAAGCTTGCAAAGCGGCGCTCGGCCTCGGCGACGACAGCCTTGTGGTCGACCGCCCCGGCGGCGGCCACCACCATGTCCGGCCCCCGATAATGTGTCGTGAGATAGCCATGCAGCATGTCGCGGTTGAACCGCTTCAGCGTCTCAGGCGTGCCGAGCAGCGTGCGCCCCATCGGCTGGTCGGGATAGCAGAGTTCGTTGAGATGCTCGAATACGACGTCGTCCGGCATGTCCTGCGCCGCGCCGATTTCCTGCTCGATGACGCTCTTTTCACGCTCGAGCTCGTCCGCGGCAAAGCTCGGATTGGACAGGATGTCGCTCAGCACCTCGAGCGCGAGCGGAACGTCCGCCTTCATCACCCGTGCGTAATAGGCTGTGGTCTCGACGCTGGTGGCCGCGTTGAGGTCGCCGCCGACCGCCTCGATTTCCTCCGCGATCTCCCGCGCCGTCCGCGTCGCCGTTCCCTTGAAAGCCATGTGCTCGAGCAGATGCGAGATGCCGTGCTCGTTCGGCTTCTCGTCGCGGCCGCCGACTCCGGTCCAGACGCCGAGCGCCGCCGTTTCCAGATGCGGCATGGTATCGGTGACGACCGTGAGGCCGGATGGCAGCTTGGTCACCTCGACACTCATCCCGCAACTCCCTGCTTGGCGGCGCGGCTGACGGACAGCACGAACCGTTCGATTTCCGCCTGATCGTTGTTCACGATCGTGATCCGCTCGGGACGCGTCATCAAGCCGTCGAGCCACGCCGGCAATTGCGGCCGCATGCCGCAGGCGGCCTCGACCGCATCCGGAAATTTCGCGGCATGCGCGGTGGCCAGCACGATATTGGGAATGCGGGAATCGCAGGTATCGCGGTCGGCTATCGCGAGCGCTACCGCAGTATGGGGGTCGACGAGATCGCCGGCTTCGCGCCACGCCGTGCGGATCGCGGCTGCGGTCTCGGTTTCGTCGGTGCGGCCGGCGTCAAAATCGCGGCGGATTTCGGCCAGCACGGTATCCGGCAGCACGAAGCGGCCGGATTGCTGCAGCGACGCCATCAGTGCGCGCACCTGCGCGGCGTCGCGACCGGTCGCCTCGAACAGCAGCCGCTCGAAGTTCGACGACACCTGAATATCCATCGACGGCGACGTGGTGGAGTGAACCTCGCGCACCTCGTAGATGCCGGTTTTCAGGGTGCGCACCAGGATATCGTTGACATTGGCGGCGATGCGCAGGCAGCGCACCGGCAAGCCCATCTTCTTGGCGACGTAGCCGGCGAAGATGTCGCCGAAGTTGCCGGTCGGAACGGTAAAATCGACGGTGCGCGACGGCGCGCCGAGCGCGACCGCCGAGGTGAAATAATACACCACCTGCGCAACGATCCGCGCCCAGTTGATCGAATTGACACCGGAGAGCGAGACCTCGTCGCGGAAACGGTGGTTGTTGAACAGCCCCTTCACGATCGCCTGACAGTCGTCGAAGGTGCCCTTGACCGCGAGCGCGTGGACGTTTGACGCATCCGTCGTGGTCATCATGCGCCGCTGCACCTCGGAAATCCGACCGTCCGGGAACAGCGCGATCAGATCGACATTGTCGCGGCCCGCGAACGCGTCGACCGCGGCGCCGCCGGTATCGCCGGAGGTCGCCACCACGATGGTGGTTCGTTGACCGCGTTGCGCCAGCACATGATCCATCAGCCGCGACAGAAGCTGCATCGCCACGTCCTTGAACGCGAGCGTCGGGCCGTGAAACAGCTCCAGCATGAATTGACCGGGCCCGATCTGATCGAGCGGCACCACCGCCGGATGCCGGAACGTCGCATAGGCTTCGTTCGCCATGCGGCCGAGTTCGGCATCGGAGATATCGCCGGCC
>NZ_MKRN01000111.1:7123-7317 GCF_001896955.1 Nitrobacter sp. 62-13
AGGGGAAACCAGCAGGGAAAAAACCGGCCCGCCGCAAGTTACGCCGGCTGCTCCAGGAGGTTTTCGAGCGAAATATGTCCGTGAGCTTGACCCGAAGAAGAATGTCGCTTTGCGTCCACTCTATAATCGGGTTTCTCCCCGGCGATTTTTATGATTGTTCATTGGTGGTTTTGCCGGACGGGTCTGGCTTCTGC
>NZ_MKRN01000112.1 GCF_001896955.1 Nitrobacter sp. 62-13
CTTTTCGGCATCCACCTTGGTGGTGCGCGCATTGGTGATCCATTTGATGTGGCTTTTCGGCATCCACCTTGGTGGTGCGCGCATTGGTGATCCATTTGATGTGGCGGTCGCGCATCGCGCTTTCGATCAGCCCCTTGGTGTCGCCGACGCCGTCGAGTCCGAGATGGCCGATATAAGGCTCCGGCGTCACGAAGGTCATCGGCACGCGATCGCGGACGCGCGCGTTGCGCAAGGCCGTTTCGAGGATGAAGGCGAATTCGTAGGCCGGGCCGTAGCAGGACGCGCCTTGCACGGCGCCGATCACCACCGGTCCCGGCGTCTTGACGAGTTTGTCGAATGCGACCTTGGCCTGAAGGGCATGATCGGTCTGGCAGACGGACTGGGTATGGGCATTCGGGCCGAGCCCCGGCACCTCGTCGAAGGCCAGGTCAGGTCCGGTAGCGATAATCAGGTAATCGTAGTAAATGGATGTGCCGTCGTTGAGCTGAATTCGATTTTCGGTCGGCTCGACGCGTTTGGCTCCTTCCGGCCGCAGTTCGATGCCTCTCTGTTTCAGCACCGGGGCAAGGTCGACTTCGATATCCGCCGGCTGTCTCCAGCCGACGGCGACCCATGGATTCGAAGGCACGAACGAATAGGTCGAGCCAAGATTGACGACGGTGAGACGGTCATCGCGTCTCAGCTTGGTCTTCATCTCGTAGGCCATGATGGTTCCACCAAGGCCCGCGCCGAGAACGACAATGTGAGACATGGACTATTCCTCCGATTATCCGCCGAGTTTCCCCGACATCGCGCATCGCGTCTTGATCTGGTTCAAGGCAGGAGCAAATTACCTTTGAACCTTGCGTCGGCCTCTCGGGAAGGCCGGACAGCTTGCTTATAACATTCAAGGAGCATAAATTCAATACTATGAATGTAGGAGATATGATGCCGGCGGCGGAATCGGCCGCGGAACTGATGCGCAGCCTGTCCCATCCACAGCGCCTGCTGGTGCTCTGTGCGCTGGTGGACGGCGAGAGGTCAGTCGCTGAATTGCGTCAAGGGCTCGGGATCGAACAGGTGCCGATGTCGCAGCAACTCATGCGGCTCAGATCGGACGGACTTGTCGAAGCCCGTCGCGAAGGAACGACGGTCTATTATTCCATCGCACGGCCGGAGGTTTTAACTGTCGTGGAGGCGCTGCATTCAGCCTTCTGCGCACCCGCCCGAGGCAAGCGGCCGCGCAGCGGTCGACAGGTGAATACTCGAAGCTCCTAGATCCGTCGCGGGATCGTCGCCCATGGCGAATGCGCTGGGGAGTTCACGATCCGCTAGCGCTTGATGTCGGTGCTGTCCTGCGATGGAAAGCTCACGCGTGCATCAATCCGGTCGGCCGGTGGCGAACACCGCATAGGTGGTGGTTATTTCCTCGATCGATCCCGCCTGTTCGGGTGCGGGCGCTTTGGTTCGTCGATCGGCTTGTCATCGCTTATTGGAACATCACCAGTCCGACGATGAAAGCGATAAACAGCAACACCAGCAACGCGCCGATGATGTAAGCGTTTCGACGGCCTGTCTTCTTCGTTCCCTCGAATTCCCGCATCGAACTTCGCCATTCAAAGAAATCATTCATGTTCACGTCTCCGTCGTCTCAAAAGCCGTAATAGCGTTCGTAGTTTTCGATTCATGCCTTCGCGAAGCCAGCGTCCTCGTGGAGGATTGGAGAGGCGTTTGCAAGCTCGAAAATCGAAGCGATCGCTTCAGGCGTCTTGCCACGTTCTCCGGTAGCTTCCGGCGTTTTGTTGCTTATCCGCACGAATGCAGCTCGAGCGTAGCGGGTCTTCATCCGCATTTTCATCCAATACGCTGACGCCCTTCCAGGCAACCCGAATGAAATGCGGACCTTCCGCTCGGATGCCAACCGGCCTTGCGCTGGTCGTTTCGGGACGCTTTCGAACCGGTGCGGGGAAATTCCGGGATCGGCGTTCGTCTTTCGATGCGATTTTCGATCGGTTGCCGGCCGCGCAGGGCGCTCTCCCTCAGAGCGGCCAGCGGAAGCCGACGAGCCATGTATTTGATTTAAAAGATATTTTTGTTGCGCAAGAGCCAGATCGAGCCCGTGACTTAACCTAAACTCTCAATGTTAATTCAAATGGCGTTTCGCGTCTAGCTAGACAGGCCGGGACCGGCGGCCCTAGGTACGCCGGTATCATGACCAGGGTTCCATACCGGACATTTTAGAGCAGGGCTTTAGTTGCTGCGTTCCCTCACTCCAGCGTTTTCCGGAGACACGATGATCCGACTGCTTATTGCATCGGCGGTGCTTTGCATCGCCGCCACCCCTTCGTTTGCCAGACATTCTCATAAGAAAATTCAGGCCGGTATTGGCTGCGATGTGATGCGTCCCTGCTTTGGCGACGGGGCGTCGCTGTTTGATTTCGAGGATCACACCGCCGGCCGTTCCCGTCATGTCGTCAGACATTCGGCCAGTCACCGAGCGCATCGCAGAATCTCCAAAGGGCTCGCGCGAGTCATGGCCGAAGGCGCGGGGAGGGTGGCTGGCGTGGTTCGCTCGTCCTCCGGCGCGACGGCGCATGTTGCCGGCCGCGCCACCGGTGCTTTCCAGTGCCTCGTTTCGGCTCTTGACCGACAGGGCTATCCGATCCGCTTCATGGGGGGATGGCGGGCGCATGGCAGCGTGCGGGCCTCGTTGCACCCGGCAGGTCTGGCGCTCGACATCAATCAATACGCGCGCAATGTCACGAGGCCGCGGATGCCTCACAACGAGATCGCGCTGGCGAACTCCTGCGGTTTGATTTCCGGCGCGCAATGGTCAAATGCCGACAGCGGGCATTTCCAGCTTGGCGGCTGGAGCGGAGGAGGACGGCATTATGCGAGCCGTCGCCACTATCATCGTCGTGAACACTACGCCAACGCGCGATGATGTCGGCTTGCGGCTCGTCATCGTTCTTTGAACGATTTATGGGCCCCAGCGACGTTCATCCTGGCGCGATCCGCGCAGGCATTCGGGCATGTCAGGCTGCCTGCGGATTGCGCCGACGCGGCAAATGCGGCCGGTCATATCGGCTCGCCGTCGCAAAAAAGCGCGGCGAGCTTTTGCCCGCCGCGCCTCGGTGTTGTCTCGCTGGCACCGGGCGCATAGCCGCCCGTCGCGAGGCTCGAAAAGCCTAGCGGGCGACCCCAGCGAGGTGACAGCGCTCGGTATAAGACACTGAATCACCTCCTTTCGTTGTTGATGGAAGCTGGATCATAGGCACGAAATCGCGCCATGTTAAGGGCTGTAGTCCTTCCGAGGGGGGGCGAGATAGCCCGTGCCCGATGAGTCGGGGCTCAATCCAACCTGCCGTGTTTTCTGAAAATCCTCCGCAGCCGGGCCTTATAACCTTGGCAATGCCGACGCATATTAGGGTGGCGACATGTGTCCTGTCTCTCGACGGACACGAAGGAGAGCGACATGAAAACTAAAATTGTCCTCGTAGCAATTCTGGCTATCGGAACCTTGATAGGCTTCAGTGCGCTGCTCTCTGCCGCTCGCAAGGCGGATCATGGGACCGCCCATTCCAGTAGCGTGGATTGGGACATGACGCAACGCGCGGCATAAGCTCCCGCTCGGGGTAGCCGTTCGTTGGGTCCAGAATCGAGGACTGTCGCGTAGGGGGTCGCTCCGCGGCGCCTTTTATTATTATTTTGGCGGCCGAAGCTCCGGGGAATTTACCCAACGTTCAGCGTCCGCTGCAAACTCGGCCTGCTCGGCCTTCGCCAGCGTGGCAGCTTTCTCTGCGCCAAAGGGCATCGCTTCCGCCCTTTCTCGTATCAGCCTCGCGAACACGCCGAGGCGATCTTTCAATGATTGCGTTTGTTTGAAACGACGCCGTGGCTTGGACATGGCGCGCTCCTTTCCAAAGAGGAAGGCGGGAGCGCAACCGGCGTTCTCATCACCGATAAATGCCTGGGGGCCGCGCGGTGATAGTGGACAACGTCGCGCGAAGGGAAAAGTTCTGTGGGGCCTTGGGAGGATGGTTTGCGGCTTTTTGTCTAAAGTTCGCTGTTTGGAGCCGGAATTGACGGATTTCCAGCCTTGCGGAAAGCATCCGCAAATGGCAATAAAATCAGAACGCTAGATGCGTTGCGCGGGTGTAGCTCAATGGTAGAGCAGCAGCCTTCCAAGCTGAATACGAGGGTTCGATTCCCTTCACCCGCTCCAGGGTGTTTTCTTAACAAGATCAAGTGGTTGGCGATCAAGTAGCTGGTGATGATCTCGCAATATCGTTACGTTCAGGGTCGCGAAGCGGAATATCGTTTCGGTCCGTTCGCGTCCGCACATCATGCGGAGGACCCGAACTCTGGTAGCAATCCCGCTGCATGAGATTATCTGCCGTTGCTTGTTCGATTGCGCTGTCCGCATCATTTCCGAGAGCATCGGCCAACTTCGCTGACGGCTTCAAATGCCGGCCCATCCGTCACAGATCGCCGCCAACGTCATCCATGAGGTTTTAAATGACCAACCACAGCACCAATCCCAGCGCGCGCAAGATTGAGTTTGCCGGCAAGACGCGCGTCTTCAATTTGAACGAGCCAAAAGTTCTCGCCATGATCGCGGGCGGGGCGAAATTGAAGCAGGTCGCGAGAATGGTGACCATTGCCCGTCTCGGCATAGGGCGGGCTCCGCTCGCCGGACAATACGGCGACTCCCCGGCGGCTTGTCACCGACGCTTTGTCGAAAAGGTCTATTCGGCCGAGGACGTGGAGAACGTCATCGTGCTCGGGTTGATCGGGGGCGGGATGCCCGAAGACGAAGCGTTTGCGCTTATCGACGAGCATGTCCATGGCAAGCCGCTCGAAGCCAATGCGCAGATTGCATCGGAAACCATTGCCGCGCTCGCCGGCGCGGAAAAGACGGCGGGAAAAGCGTAAGCGTCCGTTTTGCTTTCAGAACATTCTCGCTTCTGATTGAATCAGAAGCGAAGCTCTGGATTGTTGTTTTGACGCGTTTCTTCACGCGAACCCGGCATCCATCCCCGGGGCCAGGCGAACATGCTTCGCTGGCAAACGTTATGGCTCAGAACCGCGTCACGATGTCCGCCAGGGCCGGGCGAGGGCGGTCCTTGTTCGGTTTTGTCGGCGTGCCGATATGGATAAAGCCCGCGAATCTTTCGTCCGGCTTCAATCCAAGGCCGTCGAGCACGTCGCGATCGTAAGCGAACCAGCCCGTCAGCCAGTTCGTACCATAGCCGAGCGCGTTGGCTGCGTTGACGATGCTCATGGCGCTGGCGCCGGCCGACAGCACCTGCTCCCATGACGGCACCTTGGGGTGCTGCTTGATACAGCTCACCACGCCAATCACCAGCGGCGCTTCCGTCAACTGGTGCTTTTCGATTTCGATCTCCTCCTGCGGAGCCGACGGGTTCTTGCGCGCATAGACACGGGCGATGACGTCCCCGGCACGGGCGCGGCCATCGCCTTCGAACACAATGAACCGCCACGGTGCGATCTTTCCGTGATCCGGCACGCGTGCGCCGATGGTGAGGATCGTTTCGATCTCCTCAGCCGAGGGACCGGGCCCGCTCATGTCACGCGGCTTGACCGAGCGGCGGGTGCGCAGGAAATCGATAACGTCGGACATGGATGCTCTCTTGAAATGGATGCTCTTTTGAATCTGCTGATGGAGCGCAGGGCTTGATGCCTCAGGCTTTGCTTCGCTCCCGCTTGATATCCGGCGGTATGGCTTCCTCCGCCAGCGCCGCGATGGCCTCATCGGTCGGCATCACCTTCTGACCCTCGCTGCCGAGGCGGCGGACGGAGACCGACCGGCTCTCGGCTTCCTTCTTGCCGACCACGAGCAGCGCTGGAATTTTCGCCAGCGAATGCTCGCGCACTTTGTAGTTGATCTTCTCGTTGCGCAGGTCGATCTCGACGCGAAGTCCTGCGCGCCGCGCCGCCGCGGCGACCTCTTTGGCATATTCGTCGCCGTCGGAGGTGATGGTCGTGACGACCGCCTGCACCGGCGCGAGCCAGAGCGGAAAATTGCCGGCGAAATGCTCGATCAAAATGCCGATGAAGCGTTCGATCGAGCCGCAGATCGCGCGATGCACCATCACCGGCGCCTTCTTGGCGCCGTCGGCATCGATATAGAACGCGCCGAAACGCTCCGGCAGGTTGAAGTCGACCTGCGTGGTGCCGCACTGCCAGTCGCGGCCGATGGCGTCGCGCAGCACGTATTCGAACTTCGGTCCGTAGAACGCGCCTTCGCCGGGATTGGTCTCGGTCTTGATGCGGTTGTTCGACGCGGCGATACGCTTGAGCACGTCGGCCATGACTGCTTCGGCGTGATCCCACGCGGCGTCCGAGCCGACTCGTTTCTCGGGCCGCGTCGAGAGCTTCACCGTCAACTCGCCGTCGAAGCCGAAATCGGCATAGGTCGACAGGATCAGCTCGTTGATCTTGAGGCATTCGTCGGCGAGCTGGTCCTCGGTGCAGAAGATATGCGCATCGTCC
Source organism: Nitrobacter sp. 62-13 (assembly GCF_001896955.1). Lineage (GTDB taxonomy): Bacteria > Pseudomonadota > Alphaproteobacteria > Rhizobiales > Xanthobacteraceae > Nitrobacter. The sequence goes on from NZ_MKRN01000112.1 coordinate 6,496, forward strand.
TGGGTGAAGCCGCGGACGCGCATCAAGCCGTGCATGGCGCCCGACGGTTCGTAGCGATGCACCACGCCGAACTCCGCGAGTCGCAGCGGCAGATCGCGATAGCTCTTCAGCCCGTGCTTGAAGAGCTGCACGTGGCCGGGGCAGTTCATCGGCTTGATCGTGAACCAGCGCTTGTCCTCGGCCTCGTCGCCGGCCGACTGCGCCGCGAACATGTTCTCGCGATACCATTCCCAATGTCCCGAGGTCTCCCACAGCGACTTGTCGAGCATCTGCGGCGCGTTGACTTCGTCATAGTCCCCGGCGAGGCGGCGGCGCATGTACGCGATCACGGCCTGGAAAATGGTCCAGCCCTTGGCGTGCCAGAACACCACGCCGGGACCTTCCTCCTGGAAGTGGAACAGGTCGAGT
>NZ_MKRN01000113.1 GCF_001896955.1 Nitrobacter sp. 62-13
GACGTCATTCGACAATCGGATACCTCAGCCCGGTTGAGTTCGAACGAAAGCTGGGTTTAGCTTAACTGGCTGTCCACTAAACCGGCAGCAGCTCAACCCTCAAATTATAGACTAGATGTCCGTCAGACTGCGAACTGGAGTTTCCTGGGGGACCTTAATGGTTGAGGGCAAGGATATCTTTACAATCGGAGTGAGTAGCCTTTCTTTGATAATCTCAATGGCGTCGCTTTACCTTTCAAATTTCCGCCGCCCGAAAACATCTGCCGAGATTGGACCATTTATACACATCTACTATCACCCGCCCGATCAAACCGGCTTTTACCTGCCAGTTGTCTTTCACAACAATTCGCCAACGAAAGCCATCGTGTACAAGGCTTTCCTAGAAATCATCGACACCAATGGCCGACACTTCGCGCTGCGATGGTTGACCAGCAACAGCATCGACAAAGAGATGAACTATACAGAAACGGGTGCTGCGGCTCCGTTTAAGATGGATGGATATGAAGCTAAATCCGACGTGCTGCAGTTTGCTTGGCACAACCATCCTGACTTAGAGAACTTGGAGTTTGTCGAAGGAAGTTATGAGGTAACCCTATATGTTTGGACCGCCAATAGGACGAAGCCGAACATCTCCATTACGGAACGGTTTGATATCAGCAAAGAGCTTGCCGAAATCATGCACGAGAAGCGGAGCACTGGAGACAATACAACGCGATACTTTCCACTTGCTGGAAAAGGTCTGATTTCGTTTTGCTCCGGGAAAACACCCGTCAACTTTGATGGTCTACCAGTGAGATAGGTGAGCCAAGCAGATTGGAATCCATAATGATCCCTTGGAACGCCTTTCGGTCTCACCTTTGGCCAACATCCTGACACCGCTCAATCTTCTTGGTCCGCCAGGGAGCGCCAGCACATATCTCGGATGACAGGGTCTCCGATTTGCACCTTTTGGCGTCTTGGTCCGGGCCATCTCGGAGCGATCATTTCCATGGTTTCGGATAACCCGCAGCCTCCGCAAACCTACAAGCGCAGACTGGCTCATTTCCGGAATTGTCGCACGTGACAGTGGAGGTGGAACCCTGAACTGGCCATCATGCAAAGAGGGCTGCGTGAAACGTGACGCGGAAGAACAAGAGTGCGCCGTGTGGCATAGCCTGCCAGCATAATACTGGCGCTTAGTCGGGGAATAAGAATGAAAACTCCCATGCGTTACCAGTCCGGAGCTTTTGCATCAGTGCAGCAGACTTGATCGGGCCATTTCCCTCTTCATGCGTGGCTAGGTCAAGGTAGTAATTCTGTCCTTCGTGCTTGCCAAAGATAATCCAGTCGCCCGTGAGCCGTTGAGCGTCGGCTCGCTCCTGTAATCCACCGACCACGATTCTGTGCATCAACTCGCCGGGCCACCGCGCCGGATCGTGGCCGCTGTTGGCGGCAACGTCGGACAGCAACGTGTGGAGGTCGCGGTTACCGTTGCCTCGCGCAATGTTCCATCTATCGCCAGAATTGCGCATGGCGTTGCGTGGCATGAAGAAGTGCTTATGCCAGAGGGGTGCCAACGGCGGATACTTGAACGGCTTCTCCTCCGGATCAACAGTGGTTTCTAGCTTGCGGTCCTCAGGCGTTCCCGGCCTGCGGTAGCCCTCAAGCACGTCAACCTCGCGCAGAACAGCAAGTCTATCGAGGGGGTGTGCAGCAAGTCTTATGGCGAACGCGAGGCTTATCCGGGAGGCATACGATGCCCGATGGGTAACTTCGGACTTCAACTCTGCCAACTGTTCACTGGTGAAGCTTATTGGAACGTAGCCGGACAGGATGGACGCGCTGGGCATCGTGCCTTGCAAAGGAAAGAGAATCACTGCGCTGCATTGGTCTAACCTGCGTAACACCACTGGTAAACATTCCAGCGACCTGTTAGAAAAATGCCTTATCTATCAACGGCAATCAGGCCGGACAGCGCAACCCGCCCCTGGGCACCATTACCTTTTCTCCCGACATCTCAGGACGTCTCATCATATCTCATAATGCGTTGAAATAGCTATACTTTATTGTCTTTGACGTCCTCCACCATCTCGCTCCGTATCTGCGGATTTCGCCCGATCCCAGGACTTTGTTGGCCTTGGTGTTAAGAACCTCGCGTGGATTCATCCGTCATGAGCTCCGCTTTGGCTCGAAATTCTTCGGCTAGAAAGCGGTGGTCGCCCCGGCTGCTTCGGATAATCCATGGGCTTTGATTAGCCCGAGAGACTCCTCAAACAAATGACGCGCCGTGGTCAGAATCGACAGCAACCCGACAACAAGAACTCAGTTCTGTGCAGGCGGCGACCCTTTCACTTCTTTTTCCCATTCAGCCGATAACGGTGCGATGATCTCGCAAACGACGCCTTCCGGCGGATAGGCAATATGAACCTGGCCCCCAAGTTCAAATGCTAGAACCCTTTCGATCAGTTGCGATCCGAACCCTTTCCGGCTCGGTTGTGAAACTGCGGGGCCATATCGCTCCTGCCAACGAAAGGCGAGGCTCGGGATCGCTTTTTGTTCGACGTCCCACGCGATCGTAACTTTCCCGGTCGGAATCGACAGTGCGCCATATTTAGCTGCGTTCGTCGCCAATTCATGAAGCGCCAAAGTCAGCGCCAATGCGGACTTTGGGGAAAGCCGCACGTCCGGTCCATCGATCTCGAATCGCTGGCGGCCGTGCACGTTGAGTAGTTGTGCCACCACGTCGCCCAGCTCTGCGCTGTTCCAGGACTTGCGAGCGATCAGATCATGGCCACTCGCCAACGCCAATAGACGAGCTTCAAACTTACGGAAGTCCTCGCTCTCCGCCTCATGTCCGCGGAAACTTTGTCGCGCAATCGCCAGCACGGTAGACAGATTGTTCTGGAGCCTGTGCTTCATTTCACTGAGCAACGTATTCTGCAGCCGCTCATGCGCTTTGCGGTCGGTAATGTCACGAGCGATCTTCGAGGCCCCGACGATCTTGCCGTGCGTATCTCTGATCGGCGAGATTGTCAGCGAAAGATCAATCAGGCCGCCGTCTTTTCGCCGACGGACTGTTTCGAAGTGCTCGACCTGGTCGCCGCGCCGAAGCCGCGCCAGTATCGCCGGTTCCTCGTTCTTCCGATCGTCGGGGATCAGCATTGTGATCGAATTCCCAATGGTTTCATCGGCCCGATAACCGAACAATCGTTGCGCTCCGGTATTCCAACTCGTGATTACGCCATTGATGTCCTTGCTAATGATCGCATCATCTGACGACTCCACGATCGCGGCGAAGTGTGCGATCGCCAACTCCGCGCGCTTGCGGTCGGTGATATCAACGGCCGCGCCTGGAATGCGCCACGGCGATCCCGATTCGTCGTAGCGACATTGACCGTGGACTTCCAGCCAGCGGACCGTCCCTTCCTTCGACTGCACGCGATATTCCAAAATGCACTTTTCGCCTGTCGTGATTGCCTGCTCGATGCCATCGCTCACCAGCTTCACGTCATCCGGATGAATGCCCGCCAGATAATCGGCAAGCGGAAGGCCACTCTCTGCCTTTTGGGGGTCAACCGAGAACATGTTTGCGAAGCGCGCGTCCGAATAGACCATGCCTGATCTTAAGTCAGTATCGAAGGTGCCGATCAAACCGGCCGCCTGCAGGGCATTTGAGAGACGTTCCTCTGTCTTCACCAAAGCCCGCTCGGCCACGATGCGCCGCGTCGTCTCATCAACTATACACAAGACGCCGTCGACCCGACCGTTCTCGTCATGGACGGGGGAATATGAGATATTGAAATAGACGTTCTCCGGATAACCGTGCCGCTCGATGTAGAACATCCGATCCTTGGCGAACACAGTTTCGCCAGTCAGCAGCACCTGTTGCAGTAACGGTTCGAGGTCGTCCCATAATTCAGCCCAGTTTACTCGCGCCGGATGTCCGAGCGCTTTTGGATGCTTGTCGCCGATCGTCGGCGCGTAGGCGTCGTTATAGAGTGCCACGAACTCCGGGCCCCAAAACAGCACGATTTGAGCTCTCGCGGGCAACATGAGCCCCACCGTGGCCTTTAAGTGAACTGGCCATTCCGCGATCGGTCCCAGGCTGGTCTTCGACCAATCGAACTCACGAATGAGTTCACCCATCTCGCCGCCACGAAAAGGGAAAGTTGTGACTTGATGTTGGAAGCAGTGATCTGCGCCTTCCTTCATCGCCCCCTCTGTTGCTCTGGTCTTGCGTCGCGGGTTGCTGGAATTCTGAAAAGCCGGATATTGGATCATGCCCCGGGGGTCGCTGTCGCGAATTTTCTCCAGGCCCGCCAGCACGTTCCGGCTCAAGTTTAGCGTCGATCGCAGGCGCGCGAAAGCGCCCGCCGGGGGCATGTCCGTGGGCGTCGAAACCCGGACCGGAGCTATGCCGCACACCTTCGCCGATTGGTGTCGGCGGTAACGGCTGAAAGAGCCTCCCCAGGCCCGGGCGAGCGTGCTGTTCAGAGACGCAACCCTTGTAACGGCGCTCGGCGTGTCGTTCCGGCACTTTTCCAAGCCTGGCTGTTGTGGCTGTCCGTGGGGGGACCGTGTTCGACCTGCCGGCAACGTCCGCCCGCGCTCGCGAGCCACGGCCTGCCGTCGGTCGGTCGGACTCCGGGGAACTGATCTCGAACCCATCCAGCAGGCTGTTGAAAAATCTCTGTCGTCATTCCGGACGCCGCGTAAGCGGCGATCCGGAATCCAGAAATACGAAGAAAATCAGTGTGGCTGGATTCCGGGTTCGCACCTTCGTTGCGCCCCGGAATGATGGTTGGAGACTTTTTCAACAGCCTGCTAGCTCGTCTTGCGGCGTCCAGTTCGAGGATTGAGCGGGCCTTGCGGCTTTCTGACCAAGCCCTCGGGTAAGACGGGCTCGGTTCCCGGTATCGGGTCGGCTCTGACATCGGCGCCTGTTTGATCGCGCTCATGTTGGTTGGTTTTGTCCTTGACCTGATGAGGCTGCGGCAACCCCTCTTTGGTGACCGGGTCGTAAGCTCCGCTTCTCTCATCCAGATTATCAGTGCCATATTTGCTCATCGTCCGGAACCTTGCTGCTTTTCGATACTTCACAAATTCAGCCCGCGTGGTTTTGTTTCTGAGGAAACGCCATGACTGTGAAGTACGTATCCCTCGTCGTTTTATTGGCTCTCCTGGCCGGGGTATGGGCCTGGGCGGTTTCGGCCTGGACAAGAGATATTCCCATGAGCGACTGGATCGCCCTCGGTTTGGGGGGGCTGTTCACGGTCGTCGTCGGTTGCGTATTGATCGGCCTGTTATTCTACAGCAGCCGCCACGGCTACGATGACGAGGCGTTTAAGAAAAGACGCGATCCGAAGTAGCGCCAGCTCCTGAGGCGGTCGGCGGCTCCAGGATTTCAACACGTCATAAAATAGCGGATCCCCGGTGTGCTTGAAAACGACGGCGGGAGCGGCGGACAGTGGCCGGGGGGAACGTTCGTATGCACAGAGCATTGAAATAACGGAGGGCGCGCCTACCTCCGATCAATCCCAGTTGTCCGTCGAGCCAACCTTCTCGGCGCGCTGCCCCATGCGAGGCGTGAGGTACTGACCATGAATCAAGCCGAGGAAAATCTCATGGCGTGGCTTCGCAATGCACACGCAATGGAAGAGCAAGCCGTGACCATGTTGATCGGTCTGGCAAACCGGACCGGAGACTATCCCGAAGTCAAGGCGCGGATAGAACAGCATCTGGCAGAGACCCGGAAGCAGGCAGAAGCGCTGGAAGGATGTATTCTGCGGCGCGGCGGCGACACGTCAACCCTGAAGGATTTGACCGGTAAGGTCATCGCTTTTGGTCAAAGCATCAGCGACATGTTTGTCGACGACGAAATCGTCAAGGGCGCGATGGCAAGCTACACGTTCGAGCACATGGAGATTGCGGCATATCGGGTATTGATCGCCGCGACCGAAATTGTCGGCGACACACAAACAAAAACGGTTTGCGAGCGAATCTTGAAGGAGGAGCTTTCGATGGCGTCCGACCTGGAAGCTCATTTGCCGGAGTTGACGCGCGAGTATCTGAGACGCTCCCAGTCCAATTGATCGATGAGAGCACGGGCGGGCTGACGGGCTTGTGGATGGAGCGACTAATTTGGCTTTCATGAAATCAGACTGCAACGAATCATCGGTAGTCTGCTCACTGGACGCTGGGCCCGCCTGGGTCGCGTCCCGCTTCCAACTTGCCCGTCGCCTCACTGCGGCGGGCTCTTTTTGTGTTTACGTGTTGTATTTACGTGCCCGCTTCGCCTTGAACCGCTCGGCTTTGTCGGCCGCGGTGCCGCAATCTGTTCCTTTCCGATATGATGTCCCAGGCCCATAGAAACCGCGTCGCGTTCAGTCCATCAACGCCAGCCTGAGATCGTGTAGCAGGGCCAGTTGGATTTCGTTGTCCGGCCGGTGCTTTGCCATCTCCATATAGACGCCCAGCGCCTCAGGCATTTGCCCTGGCTTGAGAGCGCCGTTTTCTTGCAGACAGTGGACGAGTACCTGAAAGGCTGCAGTCGTGGTGGCCATGTGCGCGGCTATGATCTGGTGTTCCGGGCTGAGTTCTCTCTGTTCCGACATGGCAAGCCTCCCTGATTGGCGGAGGGTAGCAGCGATGCGCAGGATGGAAAGCCCCGCCGGGATGCCCAATTACGTCGTCAAGTCCGGCAATTAAGGCTTACCCCAAGCAAGGCATTGTGCGCATGCACATACGACCAATCAAAGCGATTCATTTGGATCGACGATTGGAAGATGTGGAATGCCGTTTGCGGGCGGCGCCGGGAGCGCATGGTTCATTCCCCAGATTGCAGCCTGC
>NZ_MKRN01000114.1 GCF_001896955.1 Nitrobacter sp. 62-13
TCAGGCGCTCCGCCACCGTCATCACCTCGATGCCATATTCGCGCAGGATCGCCAGCGGCAGCGCGCCGACGTCGCGCACCGCGATGCCTTCGGCGATGGTCGCGCCGCCGACCGAGACCGGGCGCCCGGCAAGATGCTGCGCCACGGCGGCGTAGGATTCCACCTCGACGCCGATCACCTCGACGGCCGACGCGTGGTTGGCGGCGGCGATCGCGCAGCCCGCGACCAGTCCTCCGCCACCGACCGGCGTCAGGATGCAGTCGAGCGCCGGCTGATCCTCCAGCATCTCGATCGCCACCGTGCCCTGCCCCGCGATCACGGCCGGATCGTTGTAGGGATGGACAAAGACGAGATTTTCGTCCGCGGCCAGTTGCCGGGCAAAGGCGGCGGATTCCGCCAGAATCTCGCCCTCGAGCCGAACCCGCGCCCCGAGTTTCCTCGTCCGCGACACCTTCACGAACGGCGTCGATTTCGGCATCACGATCGTGGCGGCGATGCCGAGGTTGTGGGCGTGATAAGCCACGCCCTGGGCGTGGTTGCCGGCGGACATGGCGATGACGCCGCGCTTCGCCTCCTCAGGTGACAGCGTGAGCAGCTTGTTGGCCGCGCCGCGCTCCTTGAAGGAAGCGACGAACTGCTGATTTTCCAGCTTGAGCCAGACCTCGGCGCCGCTGATGTCGGACAGCGTGCGCGAATGAACCAGGGGCGTGCGGATCACCCGGCCTGCGAGACGGTCCGCGGCCGCCCGCAGATCCGCCACGCCGATGGATTTGCCGTGCTCTGCATCGCTCATTGTCGTCCCTCGTGAATGGTCGAACGCGGGTTTATGCTACCAGCGAGAAATTCGAAACAGGTATCGTCGGCGGCCTCGGCTTGTCCGCGCAAGGCGGAGATCGGGGAAATGGCGCTCCGGGCCAGGTTTGTGGAAACCGGTGGCGACATCGCCGCCGATCGGGGCCCTGATTTCGCGCAAAAAACATACCGGCGCATTAATATTTGCAATCTCTGGCCGCAATAGCCAGCGCCGGAAAGGCCATCGCGCCGATGGGCGGCAGCAGGTGACAAACGGCGTCCGCTCCGTCCATGATTTGCGCGCTGAATGCAAGGAGCTGTCATGTTCGCCATCAATCCCCTGACCGCTGCCGGTGTCGTATTGGCCACCGCGGCGACCGACGCCGTCTATGTGATGTTTACCTCGGCCGTGGTGGCGCGACGGCGGGTGCCGGCGGCGACCTGGAGCAGCGTCTGGTACCTGCTCTCGTCCTTCGCGGTGATCAGCTATACCGAGAACTGGGTCTATGTCGCCTTCGCGGCGGTCGGCTCCTGGCTCGGCGCGTTCGCAACCATCACCTTCCTGCACCGCCCGCCCGGTGGGCCGCCGGTCGGCGCGTCGGTGGAGTAGTATCTTGCGGGTCGATTGAATGCTTCACTACCGTCATTCCGGAAGCCGCGTAGCGGCTGTCCGGAATCCATAATCCCCGCCGTGGTTATGGATTCCGGGCTCGCGCTAGGCGCGAACGCAAGCGTTCGTCGCCTGGCGCGCCCCGGAATGACGAAGTGGGTTTCTCAATGAAAATCCCGCGAGCGCGGCAGGATGCGCACATTGCGCGGATGGCGGATGCGTTGCGCCGGATTATCTGGATGATCGCGACGGTCGTCGTTGAGCGGCTCGGCCGGTGCAGCCGGCGGCGGCAGCGGATGCCTGGAGACAAGCGCGTCGTTCGCCAGATGCATCAGCTCAGCGGAACGGTCGGTCAGTTTATCCGCGACCAGATGCACGACCCGCTCCGGGCTGCTCTGAATAGTGCCCTCCACCTCGATCAGCCGCGCACCCATCACCTCCTTGCGATAACGCTCCATGATCTTCGGCCACACTACGATATTGGCGATACCGGTCTCGTCCTCCAGCGTCATGAACACCACGCCCTTGGCGCTGCCCGGCCGTTGCCGCACCAGCACCACGCCCGCGCATTTGACGCGGCGCTTGTCATTGGCATGCGAGACCTCCGCGCAACTGACCACGCGTTCGTTTGAAAATGTCTCGCGCAAGAATTCCATCGGATGTCCCTTCAACGACAGCCGCACGGTCTGGTAATCGGCGACCACCTGCTCCGGCAGCGGCATCTCGGGCAGCGGCGCGGCATGTTCGTCCGGCAGCTCGCGCGCGATGGCGCTTTCGAACAATGGCAGCGACACGTCATCCGGCAGCCGCCGCACCGCCCACAGCGCCGCGCGGCGGTCGAGCCCGAGCGAGCGGAAGGCATCGGCATCAGCCAGCAGGATCAGCGCGCGCTTCGGCAGTTTCGTATCGCGGGCGAAGTCCTCGATGGAGGTGAAGGGCCGGCGCCAGCGCGCGGCGACGATCCGCTCGCCCCAGTCGGAGCAGGTCCCGTCATGACCGGGCATAGCCGTTCGAAGAACGGCGTCGCTGCGCTCGCCTATGTCCCGGCCATCCACGTCCTTGCATCCGTCATGTTCGAAAGACGTGGATGCCCGGCACAAGGCCGGGCATGACGGGAGCGTTGATCTGGTTGCATCCGGATTGACCCACTTGAACCCGTCGATCTGGCGGAAGCCGAGCCGCACCGCGTGATGCGCACCTATGCGCTCCTCCAGCGTGTTCTGCGAATGGCTGAACGAAACATCAATGGGCCGCACCTCGACGCCGTTCTTGCGGGCATCGCCGACGATCTGCGCCGGCGCATAAAAACCCATCGGCTGTGAATTCAGCAGGGAGCAGCAGAACGCGTCGGGATGAAAATGCTTCAGCCACGACGAGACGTAGACGAGTTGCGCAAAGCTCGCCGCATGACTTTCGGGAAAGCCATAGGAGCCGAACCCCTTGATCTGCTCGAAACAGTTTTTCGCGAACACCGGATCGTAGCCGCGCGCGATCATGCTGTTGACCATCTTCTCCTGGAACGAGCCGATGGTGCCCACGTTGCGGAACGTCGCCATGGCGCGGCGCAGGCCGTTGGCTTCTTCGGAGGTGAATTTCGCGGCGACGATGGCGATGCGCATCGCCTGCTCCTGAAACAGCGGCACGCCCAGCGTGCGCTTCAGAACATTGCGCAATTCATCCTTGTCCCCGCCTTTCGGATAGGGATAGTCGATCTTGTCGGGATCCATGGCGCGCCGCTTCAGGTAGGGATGCACCATGTCGCCTTGGATCGGGCCGGGACGGACGATGGCGACCTCGATGACGAGATCGTAGAACATGCGCGGCCTCAAGCGCGGCAGCATGTTCATCTGCGCCCGGCTCTCGACCTGGAACACGCCGAGGGATTCGCCACGGCACAGCATGTCGTAGACCGGCTTCTCGTCCTGCGGGATCGTCGCAAGCTCGTAGCGCTTGCCCTTGTGATCCGCGATCAGATCAAAACACTTGCGGATACAGGTCAGCATTCCGAGCGCCAGCACGTCGACCTTCATCATCCGGAGCGCATCGACGTCGTCCTTGTCCCACTCGATGAAGGTGCGGTCGTCCATCGCCGCATTGCCGATCGGCACGTAAGTGTCGAGCCGGTCCTGCGTTAGCACGTAACCGCCGACATGCTGCGACAGGTGACGCGGAAAGCCGATCAGCTCGGTAGCGAGTTCGACGGCGCGGCGCACCATCGGGTTTTGCGGATCGAATCCGGCCTGCCTGACCTGCATGTCGCTGACATCATTGCCCCAGCTTCCCCAGACCGTATCCGCGAGCGCCGCCGTGACATCCTCGGTCAGGCCCAGCGCCTTGCCGACATCGCGGATGGCGCTGCGCGGCCGATAGTGAATGACGGTGGCGATGATCGCGGCGCGATGACGGCCGTAGCGGCGATAGACATACTGCATCACCTCCTCGCGCCGCGAATGCTCGAAATCGACGTCGATGTCGGGCGGCTCCAGCCGCTCCCTGGAAATGAAACGCTCGAACAGCAGGTCGACCTTGGTGGGGTCCACGGAGGTGATGCCGAGCACATAGCACACGGCCGAATTCGCCGCCGATCCGCGCCCCTGGCACAGGATGTCCTGCTCGCGCGCCCACCGCACGATGTCATGCACGGTGAGGAAGTAATGGGCGTAGTCGAGTTCGGCGATCAGGTCCAATTCCTTGCGGAGAACCGTTTTCAAGTCTTCATCTGCGCCGTTTGGGAAATATTTTTCGACACCCGCCCACGTCAAATCTTCCAGATGACACTGCGCGGTCTTGCCCGGCGGCACCGGCTCGTCGGGATACTGGTATTTGAGTTGATCCAGTGAAAATTCGATGCGCGATGCGAACGCTATCGTTTCGGCGATGGCCTGCGGAATATCGCGAAACAGCCACGCCATCTCATGGGCCGGCTTCAGATGCCGCTCGGCATTGATGTCCAGCTTGCGGCCGATGGCATCGATCGCGGTCCTTTCGCGGATGCAGGTCAGGACATCCTGCAAGGGACGGCGCGCGGGATGATGGTACAGCACTTCGTTGGTTGCAAGCAGCGGCATGCGCGCGGTGGTCGCGATCCGCTGCAATCGCAGCAGGCGGCGGCGGTCGTCGCCGCGATAGAGCAGGCTTGCCGCGAGCCAGACGCCATCCGCGTTGCTCTGTCGCAATCTCTCAAGCACTCTCAACGCGGTCATCGCCTCGAAGCGATGCGGCACAGTCAGAACGATAAGCTGGCCTTCGGCAAATTCCAGCAGGTCAGCCAATGTCAGATGACATTCGCCCTTCTCCGCCGCCAGCTTGCCCTTGCTGAGCAACTGACATAGCCGGCCATAGGCGTCGCGATCGCGTGGATAGATGAGAATGTCCGGCGTGCCATCGATGAACACGAGACGCGAGCCGACCAGCAATCGCGGCCTGCATAGGACATCCGGATGTTGCAATTCGTTGTAGGCGCGCACCACGCCCGCCAGCGTATTGCGGTCGACGATGCCGATGACGGGAAGCCGCAGTTCGCTCGCCTGGTGCACATACTCCTGCGGATGCGAGCCGCCATGCAGGAACGAAAAGTTGGTCGTGATACCGATTTCGGCATAGGCCGGGATGTCGCGCGGATGCTTCATGCGAACAGCCCGTGCAGGAACCACTTTGGAGGCACGGCCTCGCCGTTCCCGGCCGCTTCATTATAAAGACCGTCACGATAGAGCCAGAACCGCAACCCGGCTTCGTCCTCGACGCGAAAATAATCTCGCGTCGGCCTCACCTCCTGCGTCCGCCACCACTCCATCGCGATGCGCTCGGGGCCTTCGGCGCGCACCACCGTATGAGTGACGCGCCGCCAGGTGAAATGACGCGGCGGCTTGTCGGGCACTTCCGCCAGCGTCACCTCGATCGGCTCCGGCCGCGCGAACATGCGCAGCGGCCGCAGCGGCGGCTCACCCTCGATACGCGCAGGCCATTCGGCACGCATGGCCGCCGCAAGATGCTGCTGCGCCGGCACCGGGAACGACGCGCGCTCTGGAATGTGGGTATCCTGCGGCAGGTGCACGACGACCCGCTGGCTGCCGATGCGGGCGGCAAGGCGATCGACCAGCGCCGCCACCTCGTCATTGTCCCTGACATGCGTGTCGAGGTCGCGCTGCTCCTGCACCACTAGATCGGTGCGGACGGCGGACAGCCGCACCAGATCGAAGCCGAAGCCGGGATCGAGCGGATCGGCCAGCGCGTCGAGCCGCTCGCGGAACAGGCGATCGATGGTCTCGCCGCGCGTGACCGGGCGTCCGGTCTCGACGGCAATGATGCGCACCGCGCCGTCGGTGCGGAAAAAACCTGCTTCCAGCCGCCGCGCGCCCTTGCCCTGCTTTTCCATCGCGGCGATGAGCGTACGCGCAAGACCCGCCAGCGTCCTCGCGATCGCGCCGTCGGTGGCGATGGGCTCGGCGAAGCGCTTCTCGACGATAAAGTCCGGCAGCGGCTTGCGCGGGTTGATCGGCGCATCGCTTTGCCCCAGCGCCTGCTCCAGCAGCGCCGTGAACGCCGCGCTGAAACGCGCCGCGATCTCGTGGCGGCCGCGCGCAGCGACATCGCCGACGGTTTTCAGCCCGGCGCGGCGCAGCCCGCGCGTGATCGCGTCATCCGCACCGAGCGCGAACACCGGCAGCGCCGCGACCGCTCCGGCCTCCTCGCCGGGCGCGACGATCCGGCCATGGGCATGACGCGTCAGCGCCCGTGCGCAGGCCGACGTGCCCGCGATCGCCGCGCTGACGTCAAAGCCCTGCCGTTTCAGCGCACTGCAGAGTTGTCTCATCAGCGCTGCCTCGCCGCCGAACAGATGCGCGCAGCCGGTGATGTCGAGCAGTAGGCCGTGCGGCGGATCGAGCGCCACCAGCGGCGTGAAGCGATCGCACCAGTCGGCAATACCGCTCAGGGCTTTTGAGTCTGCCGTCTCGTCGGCGTCGAACACCTCGCTATCGGGACAGATCGCACGCGCATTGGCGAGCGGCTGGCCGATCGCGAGGCCGATCCGCGCGGCTGCATCATCCAGCGCGGTAATGACCAGCCCATTGTTCTGTTTGGCGACGACGATGCGAGGCGACGTTTCCTTCGTCTTTGTTGATCTGGATTGTGTGTCACATGTTTCAGCCGGCTCGCCGGAGCGCAACAACGCGCGCGCGATCCGGTCGGTCGGCAGGCGCGGCAGCCACAGGCTGAGGATGCGTCTGCGCGTCACGGATCGAGACGTCACGGAAGAGGCACTCATCACAACTCCACTCCATGATCCATTGACCGGTCTGGCCATGACGGTTGCGGACAAGCCGCGTCTCGAACACAGGCGCGCCCCACGCCTGCCACGCCTCGCATGGCGGCGAGCGCGCCGGGCGCACGATCCACCGTGTCTCCGCCGTCGAAGGCAATGGCGTCGCCGCCACCCGCAGCAGCAGCCCGGTGACGCCGGAGCCCCCCGCCGCCAGCGTCAGCCTGCGGCTGGCGACAAGATCGAGCAGACGCGTCTCGCCCCATATCTCCATGACCACGGCGCCGAACGCATCGCAGGCCAGCGCATCGGCCGCCGTCCGCAACGCGCTCTCCACATCTGATGCATGGACCGTCACCAACAGGCACGGATCGAGACCGAGTTCGCGCCATCCGCGCATCGACAGCGCACCGGATTCGCGCGCGGCAAAATCCTGCCGCACCCAGAGCAGCGGCCGGTTTGCGCATACCCGCTGCGCAAGACCTGCGATGAACCCGCTCGCCGCCGCGCTGTGCCGGCCTTCCGCGAACACCTCATGCATCGCGCCGCGCGCCAGCCCGCCCTGCAGCACGGCATCCGCCTTCTCATGACCAAGCGACGCCCGGCCCGGCATCCCACCGCCATGATCGGTCTCGATGCGCGCGATGCGGTCACGCAGACGCGCAAGCGTCCCCGCGCTGCTCCCGTTTCCAGCCATGATCACTATCCGTCCGTGACAATGAACTCCCGGCGGAGCGAATTGTTCATGATATGTTCTATATAGCACCTCCGCAGCCTCAGGAGTCAACCGCCTTTTCGCGCGCGATTTTCACCCATAAATCCAATGACATGGGAACACCCCGCCACGCCCGGCATTGCTCCGGAGATTTCACTCGCAAAGCCCGCCAGCGGAGACGCCCATGACCGCCTCGCCTCTCTCCCTCCCGCGTCTGCGCGAAGAAGCCGCCGGATGCCGCGCCTGTCATCTCTGGAAGAACGCGACGCAGACCGTGTTCGGCGAAGGACCGGCGCACGCACAGGTCATGCTGGTGGGCGAGCAACCCGGCGACAAGGAAGACCTCGCGGGAAAACCGTTTGTCGGACCCGCCGGCCAGATGCTCGACCGCGCGCTGAAAGAAGCCGGCATCGATCGCGGAAAGGTCTACGTGACGAACGCGGTGAAGCATTTCAAGTTCGTGCCGCGCGGCAAGATCCGGCTGCACCAGAAACCCAACACACCTGAGATCCGAGCCTGCCGCCAGTGGTATGAACGCGAACTCGCCACCGTCAGACCCACGCTCGTGGTGGCGATGGGCGCGACCGCGGCGCAAAGTGTTTTCGGCAGGATCACGCCGATCAACAAGAACCGCGGCCGGCTGATCGAGACGAACGACGGGCACAAGGCGCTGGTGACGGTCCATCCGTCCTATCTCCTGCGGCTGCCGGAGGCGGACGCGAGAGCGCGCGAATACGAACGTTTCGTCGATGACCTGAAAATCGCCGCAACGCAACTGACCCACGACAAGGCGGCGTGAAGCGGACCGTCATCGGCGGCAACAGCCGCCGACGACCTTCCCGGAAAAGATCAAGCAGCCAATGCCTCGGAGTTGACACCGGCCTCGGCCAGCGCCGTCAGATCCTTGTCGGTCTTGCGCTCCTGCTGCAGCGTTTCATCGATCAGCTTGACGGCATCCTTCATGCCAAGCCGGACCGCCCACGCCTTCATGGTTCCGTAGCGCGCCATCTCGTAATGTTCCACCGCCTGCGCGGCCGCGAGCAGGCCCGCGTCCAGCGCCTCGGTGCCCTTGTATTCCTCCATGACTTCCTTGCCTTCCTCAAGAAGGCCGAGGATGGCATCGCAGGTCTTGCCCTTGGCCGGCTTTTCGATCAGCTCGAAAATTCGTTCCAGGCGCTCGACCTGGCCTTCGGTCTCGTCATGGTGTTTTTCGAAAGCCGCCCGCAGTTTGTCGGATGTTGCCGCCTTCGCCATCTTGGGCAACGCTTTCAGGATCTGCTTCTCGGCGAAGTAAATGTCCTTGAGCTGATCAAGGAACAGGTCGTGGAGGTCCTTGTCTTTCGTCATTGTAGCCTCGCGCGGTTGGAGGGAAAATTCCCGCTTCCTAACGCGACGTGAGGGGCTATGTTCCTGGGACCGCAATAGCGCGGCCTCTCAGGCAGCGAGCATGTTCTCGACCAGCCTGATCCAGTACGAGGTGCCGTAGACGATGGCGTC
>NZ_MKRN01000115.1:0-6790 GCF_001896955.1 Nitrobacter sp. 62-13
TTGGCATCACACTTTGTGCCCTTGCGAATCTCGGAAATGACGTTGGTGTCGATTAGGTAGTTCACAGCACAATATCGCGCCCGAAGTCGCGCTCACGGGTCAGATCGATTCCCTCCAGCGGCGCGGCAGCAAGCAGCCCCTTGAGGCCCTTGGCGTTGGCCGCACCAAAGCGCTCCCGCAACAGAGCGCGAGCCTCGGTCTCACGTGTTGGGTCCGACAGCGCTTGGGCCACGCCACGAACCAGCGCAGCATCCTCCTTGCGCACCTGCACTTCGACGCGCACAACGCCGCGCCGTTTGAGGCGGCGGCGATGGGCGGAGAGACGTTTGTGCTGTACGCCTGTCATCGAACTTGATCCCTTGTCCGTTTCCGGAAACGTATCCGGAAATCATTCTCGGCGCAATTCGTTGCTAACCCATTGAAATCACGGTTCCTTCCTGGCCGCATTGGTATGCGGGGGGCAATGGCCCGGAATTTCGCTACAGCCAGCCGCAAAATCTGAGTTACCAGTTACCACCCGACGTTGGCCCCCGTGTGCCCTAAAGGCGCGGAATGGCGCGGTTTTTGGCGCCTGCCGAGTGGTAACGCACTGGTGGTTACCAGGCCGCCCCCGTACCACCCAACGAGTCGTCGCCGGTACCGTCCGAAAATTTCTCATGCCGCCCCAACTGCCGGACACGGTCGAGCATTGGCCGATCGACCGGCTGATCCCCTATGCGCGCAATGCCCGCACGCATGACGACAACCAGGTCGCGCAGATCGCAGCCTCAATCGTCGAATTCGGCTGGACCAATCCGATCCTGGCCGATGCGGAGGGCGGCATCGTCGCCGGCCATGGCCGGCTGCTGGCGGCACGCAAGCTCGGCATCGACACGGTTCCGGTCGTCGTTCTCGACCATCTGACTCCAGCACAGCGGCGCGCATACGTCATCGCTGACAACAAGCTGGCGCTGAACGCCGGCTGGAACGAGGAGCTGCTGGCATCGGAACTGCATGCACTGAATGGCGAGGGCTTTGATCTTGAACTCACCGGCTTCTCGGAGGCCGAGCTCGATGCGCTCATGGCGCCGCTCGGTGATGAGACCGAGACCATCGACGATGATGGCGAGGACGCTGCCGACGATATGCCGGCTCCGCCGCGCGAGGCGGTCTCTCGCGCGGGCGACCTCTGGCTAATCGGCAAGCATCGGCTGCTCTGCGGCGACAGCACCGATTCCTCGGTGGTGGCGCGCGTCATGAATGGCGAGCGCGCGGTGCTCGTGTTCACGTCGCCGCCTTACGGAAACCAGCGCGATTACACCACCGGTGGCGTCGGCGATTGGGACGCGCTCATGCGCGGTGTCTTCGCGACGTTGCCGGTCGCGGACTCGGCTCAAGTCCTGGTCAATCTTGGGCTGGTCCACCGCGACAACGAATGGCAGCCCTATTGGCAGACCTGGCTCGACTGGATGCGCGAGCAGGGCTGGCGCCGGTTCGGGCTCTACGTGTGGGACCAGGGCCCGGGATTGCCGGGCGACTGGAACGGACGCTTGGCACCGGCGTTCGAGTTTGTCTTCCACTTCAATCGCAAGGCGCGCAAGCCCAACAAGATCGTGCCCTGCAAGTGGGCGGGCCACGTCAACGACACGCATGGCGGCATCCGGCACAAGGACGGCCACGTCGGCGAGTGGACACATGCCGGCCAAGGCGTCCAGGAGACGCGGATCCCCGACAACGTCATCCGCATCACCCGGCACAAGGCACGCGGCATCGAGACCGAGCATCCCGCGGTGTTCCCGGTTGCTCTGCCAGAATTCGTGATGCGCGCCTACAGCAGTGAACGCGACAACGTCTACGAACCGTTCGCTGGCTCCGGCACCAGCATCATTGCGGCCGAGCGATGTGGTCGACGGACGCGGGCAATCGAGCTCGCTCCCGAATATGTCGATGTCGCGCTCCGCCGGTGGCGCAAACTCTTTCCCGATAAGCCAGTGAAACTCGATGGCGAAGGCCAAAGCTTCGAAGCGGTCGCGCGCGAGCGCGGGGTCGCAATCCCCGACGACGACTGACCCGCTGCAGATCGAGCTCTGGCCGATCGACCGGCTCCTGACCTACGCGGCAAATGCGCGGACGCATCCCGACGAACAGGTCGCTCAGATTGCCGGCTCGATCGCGGAGTTCGGCTTCAACGTGCCGTGTCTGGTTGACGACCGCGGCGTACTCATCGCCGGCCACGGCCGGATCGTCGCGGCAAAGCGGCTCGGGCTGCAGCAGGCCCCGGTCATTCGGCTCGGCCACCTGACCGATGCGCAAGCGCGCGCCTTCCGGCTCGCCGACAATCGCATTGCGCTCAACGCCGGTTGGGACGACGAACTGCTCTCTGTCGAGCTGGAACGACTCAAGGAGGATGGCGTCGACCTTGCCTTGCTCGGGTTTGCCGAGGACGAGCTCGATCGACTGCTCGACGAACTCAACGGGGGTGGGGCATCCGAGGGAGAGGATGAAGTCCCCGAACCGCCTGCCCAGGCGGTCACCCGGCCCGGCGACCTTTGGCTGCTTGGACCGCATCGCCTGCTGTGCGGTGACGCGACAGTTGCGACCGATGTTGAGCGACTGCTCGATGATGCGCACCCGCACTTGATGGTGACCGACCCGCCGTACGGGGTCGAATACGATCCCAACTGGCGAGTGGAATCAGGTGTTTCCTCGACCGCGCGGCCCGGCAAAGTCAACAATGACGACCGCGCCGATTGGCGCGAGGCCTGGAGCCTGTTTCCGGGCGAGGTCGCTTACGTCTGGCACTCGGGGATTTACGCCCGGACCGTGGCGGAGAGCCTCGATGCCTGCGGCTTCCTGGTCAGAGCCCAGATCGTGTGGGCCAAGCCCCGCCTGGTGCTGAGCCGCGGCGACTATCACTGGCAGCACGAACCGTGTTTCTATGCGGTGCGCAAGGGAGCAAGCGGACACTGGCAGGGCGCGCGCGATCAAACCACGTTGTGGACCATCGCCACCGGCGAGAACGACGAGGCGACCGAACACGGCACCCAGAAACCGGTCGAGTGCATGCGCCGGCCGATTGTCAACAATAGCGCCAAGGGCGACCTCGTCTATGAGCCCTTCGCCGGATCCGGTTCGACAGTCATTGCTGCCGAGTCCGTGGGTCGCGTCTGTCTCGCCATCGAAATCGATCCGCGCTACTGCGATGTGGTTATCCAGCGTTGGCAACGACACGCTGGAGGCAAGGCGATCCTCGCCGGCGATGAACGGAGTTTCGAAGAGATAGGAGCCAGACGGCTCTCCAAATAAATGGGCACTGGTCGTGCCTCGACGTCGAGCACACCTGCTTATGCGGGTTTGCGACCATCGAGCCGATGTCTCAAGGGAAACAGCCCGACAAGCGTAATGATCGTGAAGACCGCACCAGCGAAAAACGTCGCTTGCGGCCCGGACACATCCCAGAGCGCCCCGGCCACGACACTGGCCAACAGCAGAACCACGCCGGTGATGAGATTGAACACACCGAAGGCGGTCCCGCGCAGTTCGGCCGGTGCGGCATCGGCAACAAGCGTTGCGAGCAGACCCTGCGTGAAACCCATATGGAGGCCCCAAAGAGCAGCTCCAACAAGAATCCCGTAGATGTTGGGCGAAAGGGCCAAACAGAGGTCGGCGACAAGCAGGAATACAAGCCCGACAATCATGACGGTCGCCCGATTGGCTTTGTCGGACAGCACACCGGCTGGATAGGCCGACACGGCATAGAAGATATTCATGACGATCATAACCACCGGCGCCCACATGATCGCGAGTCCGATGGACTGGGCCCGCAGGACCAGGAACGCTTCGCTGAAACGGGCGAGTGTGAACACGGCTGCTACGGCAACCACCCACCAATAGGCGCTTCCCAATCGTCCAAGTTCGGCACGGCTGAGCGGCATGCGGACCTTTCGGAGCTCGAGCGGTCTTTCGGGCTCCCGCACGGCGAAAACGATGAGAAAAAACGACAGGAACGCCGGAATAACGGCAATCCAAAACACCACGACGAAATTGTTCGCGGCCCACCACATGAAGGCGATGGCGAGCAACGGACCCATGAAGGCACCGATGGTGTCGAGCGACTGGCGCAGCCCGAAGCTTGCGCCGCGCACCTCCGGAGGGCTCAGATCGGCGACCAGAGCATCGCGCGGCGCACCACGAATGCCCTTGCCGACCCGGTCGATGAAGCGTGCGGCGATCAGCCATTCGACGGTTGCGGCCAGCGGAAAAATTGGCTTGGTGAAGGCTGCAAGACAATACCCGAGTGCCGCCAGAAACTTCCTCTTGCCGAGCCAGTCGCTGATCGCGCCCGAAAAAACCTTGGTGATCGAGGCCGTGGCTTCGGCGATCCCTTCGATGAACCCGACCGTCAGTGTGGATGCCCCCATGACGGTCACCAGATAGAGCGGCAGTAGGGCATGGATCATCTCGGAGGAGACATCCATGAGCAGCGACACGAAGCCGAGCGCCCAGACACCTCCCGGAATCTGCCGCCATTTTGGACTGGCTAGGGCTGGGGCTTCAGACATCGCTCGGCTCCGGTGGCGCAATGGACAATGAGAGAGGCGCCGGCTGCGCGTCAAAGACTACGCGAGCCGGCGCCTGAAGTCAGAGGCGATGTACGGTCAGGCCTTGATTCGATAGACCCGTCCGCGCCCCTCCACCTTCTCGGACTGAACGTTCAGGCCAAGCTTCTTCTTGAGTGCGCCGGCGAGCGCGCCGCGCACCGTGTGCGCCTGCCAGTCGAACTTCTTGACGATCTCATCGATCGTGGCGCCCTCGGGACGCTTGAGCATTTCGATGAGTTGCGCCTGTTTGCTGTTGGCGCGTGTGCCGGGGGTCTTCGCTTTTGCTGGGGCCTTCCGCTTCTGAGCAGTTTTGGTCTTCGCCTTGCTTGTCTTTGCCATCTCGGGCTCCTTCGTAGTCGGGCGCGACTATCGCGACCCTTCTACGACCCCGAGCCCCGCGTTGGGGCGGGGCAGAGCTTTGAGGGGCAGAAGCCAATCAGTTTCGGTGCGACAGCACGCGGTCCATGGACTGCTGGAAGGTTTCGTTGGGGAGTGCAGTCTCTGCGGCGTGCCGGATCACTCCGAATATGCCAGCCTGTACGCGCCTGACTGCCTGTTCGAGTGTCTCTCCGGGCAAAACTTGGGCGCCGCAGTTCGCCAGGAATTTTCGCAGCGCCGGTTCGCGCGCGGCGGCGACGCGCGCGCGAATCTCTGCGGGAGTGAGTCCGCTCCAGTCTTCCACGACGATGCTCCTCTCGATGATCACGCGGCCGCTTCGGCCATGATTTCGCAGTCGGTGACGAAGCCGACCAGATAGGGCAGCCCGCGCGGAACGCCGGTCTCGCGTGACGTGCGCCGATCGATTGTCCAAGTCATCCAGCGATCGATGGCGATTTCGATTGCTTGCATCAGGATCCGTCCCTCGAATAAGCCGTTGGCCACGTCGTCGGCGAAGTGCCGGCCATGGCGGCTGTCGAGGAAATCGCGAACACCGACGTCTGAGCATCCGGTCGCTTCGCCGATGGCCCGCATGGCGAGCGGCCAGGCTTCGGCGGGATCGGCATGGTGGCGGATGGTGCCGAAGAAGCCCAGGCTTCATTGTTGCTGGCCAATGTGGCGATCTTGGTCATGGTGGTCTCCGTTCGGTGATGACGCCATAAACGCGCTGCTTCGGCCCGGAGCCAAGCGGATAATCGGATCATTTGATTGCTTTTTTCGCGCCAGGACCATCATGGGATTATCGATCCGCGCTTATGCCCGCCGGCGCGGCGTAAGCCATGTTGCGGTATTGCGCGCCATCAAGCAGGGCCGGGTCCCGGTCGAGCCGGACGGCTCCATTGATCCGGCCAAGGCCGATGCGTCGTGGGAGCGCTCAAGCGATCCGGCGCGCACGCGAGCGAAATCGAAGGCTCCCGCCGAGAAACTTCGTCCGGTCGGCGAAGCCGCGCTCGGCTCGGTGCGCGAGACGCTGAAGGAGCAAGGGCTGCCGGCCGGCGGCAACGTCACCTTCGTCCAGGCGCGCACTGCGCACGAGATCGCCAAGGCGCATCTCGCTCGCCTGCGACTGCAGCGCATGAAGGGCGAACTCGTCGATCGCGCCCGCTCGACCGCGCTGGTGTTCCGGCTGGCGCGCGAGGAAAGGGATTCCTGGCTCAACTGGCCGGCGCGAATTTCAGCAATGATTGCTGCGGAGCTCGGCGTCGAAGCGCACGCGGTACAAAAGATCGTGGAAGGGCATGTCCGCGCTCACCTCAGTGAACTCGCCGATGTCCGGCCCGAATTCCGGTGACCTGTTCGCATTTGATGGCGCGGAGGAACTAGACCAGGCTTGGCGTGACGGCCTGACGCCCGATCCGTCGTTGACCGTCTCGGAATGGGCGGATCGCCATCGGCTGCTGAGCCCGCGCGCTTCGGCGGAGCCCGGCCGATACCGCACCGACCGCACGCCATACATGCGGGCGATCGTCGATGCGCTGTCGCCGACGCATCCCGCGCGCCGTATCGTGGTGATGAAGTCCGCGCAGATCGGCTTCACGGAAGGCGGAAATAACTGGATCGGATACGTCATTCATCATGCGCCCGGGCCGATGCTCGCGGTGCAGCCGACCGTCGAACTCGCCAAGCGGTTCTCGCGCCAGCGCATCGATCCGCTGGTCAGCGAAAGCCCGGCGTTGCGGGAGCGCGTCAAGCCTGCGCGCTCGCGCGACGCCGGCAACACGGTGCTGTCGAAGGAGTTTCCGGCGGGGCTCCTGGTCATCACCGGTGCGAAC
>NZ_MKRN01000115.1:6820-8256 GCF_001896955.1 Nitrobacter sp. 62-13
CGGCCGACGAGGAAGGCGATCCGGTCGCTCTCGCCGAGGCGCGCACCCGCACCTTTTCGTGGCGCTCCAAGATTCTGCTTGGCTCGACGCCGACCATTCACGGCCTGTCGCGAATCGAGCGCGAGTACGAGGCATCGGATCAGCGGCGCTACTTCGTGCTGTGCCCGCATTGCGGGGAAATGCAGTGGCTCAAATTCGAGCGGCTGCGATGGGAGAAAGGACAGCCCGAGAGCGCACATTATGAGTGTACGGCCTGCGACGGCCGGATCGAAGAGCATCACAAGACCGCTATGCTCGAGGCGGGCGAGTGGCGCCCGACCGCGGAGGCGCAGGACCCCGGCACGATCGGGTTCCATATTTCGGCGCTCTATTCGCCGGTCGGTTGGTTCTCCTGGGAGAACATCGCGCGGCTGTGGGAATCGGCGACTACCGACGAGGCCAAGCGCAGCTTCAAGAATAGCGTGCTTGGCGAGACCTGGATCGAGACCGGCGAGGCGCCGGACTGGCAGCGGCTCTATGAGCGCCGCGAGTCCTGGCAGATCGGCACGGTGCCGCGAGGCGGCCTGTTCCTGACGGCGGGTGCTGACGTCCAGAAGGATCGCATCGAGGTCGATGTTTGGGCCTGGGGCAGAGGTCTCGAAAGCTGGCTCGTCGACCACACCGTGATCGAAGGCGGACCCGAGCAAGCCGAGACCTGGGAAGAGCTCGGGCTCCTGCTCGATCGGACTTGGCTGCACGCCCACGGTACGCGGATCGGAGTAGCGAAGCTCGCGATCGATACCGGCTACGAGGCGCCTGCCGTCTATGCTTGGGCTCGCAAGGCGGGCCACGCGCAGGTCGCACCGATCAAGGGCGTCGAAGGGTTCAATCGGGCAGCACCGGTCGCGGGCCCGACCCACGTCGACGTCACGGAGGGTGGTAAGAAGCTCCGCCGTGGTGCGCGGCTGTGGACGATCGCGGTCGCGACCTTCAAGAGCGAGACGTATCGCTACCTGCGCCTGTCGACGCCAACCGACGAGGAGATCGCGGCAGGTGCGAAGTTTCCGGCCGGCTACGTGCACCTGCCGCGCGGTGCCGAAGCCGAGTGGGTGAAACAGCTCGTCGCCGAGCAGCTCGTCACCGTGAAGACCAAGCGCGGCTTCAGCCGGCTCGAATGGCAGAAGCTGCGCGAGCGAAACGAGGCGCTCGACTGCCGGGTCTACGCCCGCGCCGCCGCATGGATTGCGGGCGCCGACCGCTGGACTGAAGCCATGTGGCGCGACTTGGAGAGCCAGGTCGGCCTCCCGGATGAGGTCGAGAATGACCAATCGCCCGATCCGCAATCGGCAAACGACAGCGTTGCCGGCCTGATCCGGCGCCGCCCGGAGCGCCGTGCCCGGCGCGTGTTTCGATCGAGCTATATGAGCTGAACCATGACGCCCGAAGAGATGACGGCG
>NZ_MKRN01000116.1 GCF_001896955.1 Nitrobacter sp. 62-13
AAGCTGGGTTTAGCTTAACTGGCTGTCCACTAAACCGGCAGCAGCTCATAAGGTGAGAGTGCGCGCTACCGGCACCAGTCCTCTTGTGACTAATCCCAAACTCTTCAACGGTCGGCCATCCTAGATATTTACCATCTTGGTTCCCTTGGCTTCGCACAGCGCAACCTTTCACTCTCGTCAGCTTCCTCGTGTAATGGTTACGACGCTGTTGGCTCTTTCGTTGGGCCGTGTACCTATAAACCCAGCGGCGTCATGTGACTGGTGACTACCTCCGCTTTGCTCCTATAGCGACCAAGTTCGTGCGGCAGCGCAGTATGTCGCGATGGGCCATAAGGCGGCATTTTGAATCGATCTCGGATGCAACGCCCATCTTGACGGCCCAAATCCTGACCAGCGCTAAAATTGGAACTTTCTTTGGGTTCCGGTCGTTGGAACCGGCGGGAACTTGTGCCCGCGCGCGGGGACACACGCCGGCTTATTTATCCATTGTGTTACGCAGGAACCTTGTTCGTCCAAGATTCACATTTTTTAACAATGGGTTGGAAGTCGCTTTGAGGCGGTCGTCAATTGCTATCTGACTAACCGGCGGATAAGTCTTGGAGAGCGATTTCAGTGGGAGTTCAAAATGGCCGCGAATGTGGGGACGGTAGCCGAACTTGTCGGCAGCAACGAGCAGTCTATCCTTCCCGAATGGATCGCGTTGCAGAAGAAGTCCGGCACCCTGCAGACCGGCCGGATCACGGAGAGTGAGCTTCTTTCGCAATCGCGCATGCGTTTTGAGCGCATCCTCTGTGGCCGACGCGCGCGCATCAGCTACATCGGTCGTCAGTTGAAGGTTCGGGACGGCTCGGGCTGTCCGAACCCCCACGTCAGGTTCGCTCGGACTGGTTCGACGAAAGATAAGGTGCAAATTCTTTCAGAACACGACGATAGAGTTCACGTTTGAACGGAACGATCTGGTTCGCCAGATGCTCGACGGGAACCCATTTCCAGGCTGAAAACTCGGGATGCTCAGTCGCCACGTCGATTTCGTCATCGGTGCCACGAAAGCGCATCAAGAACCATTGCTGGGTCTGTCCACGCCAGCGCGGGCGCATTCTGTCCAGCAATTCAGGTGGCAACTCGTAGCTGAGCCAATCGCGCGTCATGACGATAACATCGGCATTGTTCGTACCGATCTCCTCTCGTAGTTCACGAAGCGCAGCGGCGTGCGGGGTTTCCCCAGGATCGATGCCGCCTTGAGGCATTTGCCATGCTTCCTCCAATACATCCCGCCGCTGCCCAACGAAAACATGGCCATCATGGTTGACAAGCATAATGCCGACGCCGCGGCGAAGCGGCTCGTCCGGCGCGGGCTCAGAACCTTCGCTGTCCTCGCCCGGTTGCTGGTTTCGGTGCGCAGCGGTCCGGTCGAACAGCTCGCGCAACTCGCGCTCGTCGATGCCGTCCGCTTCCATAATCGCGCGGATTATCGGATCGGCCATGAGATCGTAGAACGTAAGATCGGGTTGATCGCCAGCTTGTCCGCTCATGGTTTCCTGCCTTGGCGAACCTCGTGGTTCGCAACTTCGATTGGCAGGAGTCATCAGCGGGCATGCGTTTAAAGGGGGACTCCATCCCCGACCTGTAGAATAGCGCAAAACCGTACCCGGGCAAGCCGCCGCATCTGGGTTCAACGCTGCTATTCGCCCAGATGGCCTGCGCCGGCTCAGCCGCCTATGCAGAAGGACGCGTAGTCTCTCCGGGTCGATTTTCTCCAGGTCGATTTTCTCCGGGTCGATTTTCGAAAATGCGTTGGTAGAGGTCGGCACCGAAGCTGTTTGGGAGCGGCTTCGCAGCGATGAGACGGAAGGTTCTAATGCCGTCTTCTTCGCGATCAGCGCGCAGGAACAACGCCCGTTCATCATCCAGAAACGAGCGAGCGAACTCATACATGTGCGAAACAAAAAAAACCGTGATGTTGTTCTCCAGAAGGGCCGTCACGATCTGGCGTGCTATCTCCGAGCCCTCGCGCTCGTGAGTGGCGGCGAAGGACTCGTTAAACAGCACCATCGCGCGCTGGTGAAGATCGTCCGCAATGGTGTTCATGCGCACAAGCTCTTCGTCGAACTTTCCGCTTCGCATGTTGCGATCTTCCTCCCGCTTGTAATGTGTGAACAAGCCGGAATGAAGAGAGGTCGCCAGCGCGTCCGCAGTAACGAACGACCCGCATTGCGTCATTAATTGAGCGAGGCCGACGCTGCGCAGGAACGTCGACTTGCCACCACGATTGGCGCCCGTAATGATGACCAGCGGCTTGCCTTCGGCATCGACATCGTTGCCGACTACGGGCCGTCCCACAGTCAGTGCCAGACAGGCGTCACGCAGGTTCCTGCAGCGAAAGTGGCCCTGGCTTGCCCGGGGTTCGGGAAAAGCAACTGGCTCACCGATCTGGTCGAAGCGTTCCTGGAGATTGAGGCAGCCGAGATAGAACGCGAGTTCGGCGCGCAAAGACTTGATGAAATCGAGGACATGCTCGGCCGACTGGTAGATCGCGTCCGAGATCAGACTAAGACCACGGTCTTGCAGTTCGCCGAAGGCCCGGGATCCCGCATCGTCACGCGGGTGAAGCTGGTATGTAAAACTCGGTTCTCCCGCCGTCAGGATGCGGCGCACCCAGCTCAGATCGCGTGGCTGCGGCTTTCGCAGCATCGTGCCAATCGCTTTACCGCCGTCGCCAACCTGAGCGCTCAGCAGCAGTCCGTTGTTGAATGTCAGGTTGTTGAGGTCGACACGAGCCGCTCCAAGGTAGGTATCGTCAAGGTCCCGTTCGAGCGTCGTGAAGAACCGCTTAAAGCCGGCAGACGTGAATCGATCGGCATGACGGATGCAGGTATCCCGCAGGCGGGCAAGGACATCGAGGCTGCTTTGCAGGGTATGCACGCCGCTGCTCACCCTAGAGGCGGCATCTCTGCCGTAAAGACTGAAGCTCCAACTATGATCCCGGCTGAATGGCTCGGTCGCAATTGCGTAGAATTGCCGCACAATGACCGGGTTAGCGAGACAGTCCTTCAGTATCGCTTGCCGGTAAAGAACAGTTGCAATGTCGTTTTCCCACGCATGGGCGCAGGCCACGGCGATGATGTCGCGGAGATAATAGTCCCCCGCCGCTGCGGCATCGAGCAGCACGTTGAGTTCGAGATCCTGCGCGTACGGAATCGTGGCCTTGGGGGAGGGCGGTTCTGCGTTGAAAACGCGATCTGGATGCATCAGGAAGGCCTTCATGGACGGACCCTCCTGCGTAGCTGTTCGTAGGCCACGCCATGTTTTTGAGCAAGCGAGAGTGCATAGGCGAGGCCATTGGCCGGTTCGCGGATGATCTTGAACGTTCGCCGCGCGGAATCCTCCGGATCGACCGTGCTGACCATGCTGACGGTCTTGTCGTTCAGCGTTGAGAGCGCGTCGATGAATGTCACGCACACCCCTATCGCGCCGGTCGCCAAGATCCGCTCGAGGATTCTCGTGCTCAGAAAGATCTGATCATGCAGGCTTGTCGAATTGAAGATTTCATTGAGAACGATCACGCTGTCCGACGTCATCGCTTCGCAGCTCGCGTGTAATCGAACGAGTTCATCCTCCAGTTTGCCTCGCAAATTGGTGATGTCTTCCTCCCGCTCGAAATGCGTGAAGATGCGGTCGGGAAGAAACAGGCGTGCAGCCTTGCCCGGCACCGGGCAGCCGAGACCCGCCAGAAAGTGCAACTGTCCGAACATTCGGGCAAAGGTTGTCTTGCCGCCCTGGTTCGGGCCCGAGACGACCAGCAATCGCTCTTGTCCGGAGAGCTGGAGGTCGTTGCAGACGATAACGTTTTTTTCTTGCATGAGCTTGGCGGCGAGCGCCAGATCGAAGCTTCCCTCCACCAACGTGTTCTTCGATGAAACGGAGACTTCGGGATGGCAGAAGGGCAATCCGGCGTGTTTGAGAGGATCGATAAAGTCGAGGTACGCGACGTAGAACCCGATCTCGCGATCGAAGCGTGCAATCGTTTCATCGATGAACTCACGATGGTTGCCGACAAATTCGTCAAGGCGACGAAACTCAACTGGAAAGAGACGGCTCACAAATTCGAGAATTGCCTGCTCGATGTGGTTCAACGAGAAGCCGTCCATGGTCTTGCGAGGCGCGGGCACCGTTGCCTCGGTCTCTCTGAATTTCGCAAAGCGTTCGAGAACGGTGACGGTATAGTCGGGCTCGGAAGCGTATCTGCGCACGGTGACCTGGTCGCCACGGAACAGCATGTCGTAGCTCAGATTCGACAGAATCTCGTGGAGCTGATCTGCCTCGCCTGCAAGTTTTCGGAACGCGGCCGACTCCGAATAGAAATTGAGATAACCAAGAAGATTCCGTAATCCAGACGATTGCGGAGCTACGGATTGCAGATCGCGCAGGAGCGAAGTCACGCCCTGGCAATAAAGACGTACCGCACGGAGAAAAACGGTGTGCTTATGGCTGCGATGAGAGATTTGTTCTGCATAACCAAGGTTCGCGCGGACGGACCGCATGGCTTCGCAGAAGACCGGGAATAGAGCGAACACGTCCGTCCGCTCCAGATCGGAAAACACGGCCTGACGGTAACGCACGATATCTTCGTTCCGGAAAGGCGAATAAAAGATCGATCGCAGGGTTTTTTCGTCACGCTTGGCCACGACTGCGGCGATCACCTGATCGAGGTTCAGGTCGATGAAGCAATCAGGCTCGTTGGCGTGATCGAATGGCTGTGCCTCGAGTCCGGGCGGGAACAGGATGCCGCCGAAAGACGCTACCGCAGCTGAGGCGGCCGGTGCAGCGTGCGCCACGACCTTTTGGAGAGGCTCTGATACCTCGAATTTTGCGCTTTCGTAGCTGCGAGGGTCCATGGTTAAACCCTCCACCTCAGCGATCGCTGCCGCTGACCCGATAAGGGTCAACGGGAACGACTGCTGTTGCAAGCGGATGCAGTTTGCAGAATTGCCGCTCAGCGAGATCACAATATCGGGGGGCGGAAGGATTGGCCCTCATGACTGTCCTGCCTCGGCGCCTTGGTCTGGCGCACGGTTCAATTGGCAGGAGTCATCAGCGAGCAGGGCATATCAGGGGACTCCATCCCTTTCCTTTATGTAAGTGATCTCACACAGAGCGTCAACCAACAGCGGCTCGCCACGCTGTCCGCGTTACCGGAGTTGGACCGGCTGTCCGGAAAACGCCGGGCCCCCGGAGTTCCTCGAATGACGGGAAAGTCCTCGAGAGATAGGGGGCCTTCATGGCTTAAAACTCAGAAGCCGGCGGCCGACGGCGATGAAAATCGGGATCGCTGCCAACTGTGTTACGATGCAAAAGCTGATGGTCGCGAAGATTGAGACGTCATAGAGAATGCCGGTCGCCGCGCTGCCCAGGAACCAAAACACGCCATAGCCTGCTGTGAACAAACCGAATGCCGATGCTCGACGATGCAGCGGAACCATTGGCGCTACCGCCGCCGGGATGATGGATTCATGCACGCCCATGCCCATCCCCCAGATCGCCGCACCAATCAGAGCCAGCCAGAAGTCGCCGAGAAAAACAAGCGGCGCAAAAAGGGCGGCGGCAAACGTCAATGCGATGAGTATGGAAAAGCCGAAGCGATCGAACAGGCGTCCAGACACCAGTGAAGCCGTTCCGCTGACGGCCATCGCGACAGCATAGAAAATCGCGATCCAGTCATTCGGAACGGTGTGGGTCTTGCCGAAATGGTAGGCTATCATTGGGTAGTCAGCGAATCCGGCTGCTACCAGCGCGGCGCCCGCAAGATAAAGCCAGAAAATGCGTGGCAGACCGTCGCTCACGACCTGCGGCGGCGGTTGTTCAAGATCTTGAGGCCGGGGATAGAGCAGTCTCGCGAGTGCGACGAATGCAAGGTTGATCAAGGCGGGGATGAGCAAAACAGCGAAGGCCTCATGGTAGTTTCCCTGGTTTGCCAGAATGAAGGCAACCAGAAGCGGGCCGAACAAGGCCCCGAGCTGATCGAGTGCCTCGTGAATACCGAAGACGGTTCCGTAGCCGCCGATTTGCTTGGCCGCATGTGACAACATGACGTCTCGCGGCGGATTGCGTATCGCCTTGCCCACGCGCTCGAGAATGATGAAGACCGCGGCAGCTTGCCAGCTATTCGTCAGCGCGAGCGCCGGAGCAGCCGCCATCTGCACGACGTAGCCGAGAATCGTGATGGGCCAGAAGTGGCCGGTCGCGTCGGCCCACCGTCCGGACACCAGCCTGAGACTGTATCCGAGCAATTCACCGAAGCCCGTAACGACGCCAACCACCGTTGCGGTAGCGCCAAGCGTTCCAAGATAGGATCCGAGAATGCTCCGTGAGCCCTCATAGGTGAAGTCTGCGAAAAAGCTCAAGACCCCAATCAGGAGGACAAATCGAATGGCGATCTTGCGGGCGCCGCGCGTATTTGCTGTTGACGTGAATTTCTGGGTTGGCACTGGGCCTCCTATCGGACGAGAGCGGAAACCAGCCGATTAAAGTCCCACAGGATCGTCCCCGTGTATCAGTCGAGTCGATTCAATGGCGTCGCGCAGCGGTGGGGCGTGCTGAACATTCTGAGACGTCGGGAGGTCGAAGAAGGAGGTGGTCTTGCGCTCGGCTTCGAACAGGTAATCTCGGGTGAGCGGGACAGCGCCGACGGCTTTGGCTAACTGGATCTGGAAAACCATGAAGCCGGC
>NZ_MKRN01000117.1:0-18928 GCF_001896955.1 Nitrobacter sp. 62-13
GAACTGGCCGATGTTAACCGAAATACGCTCCATCCCGGCGATGAGGACATGATACCCGCCACCGGCATTGAGGATCAAGAGTTGTCCATAGCTGCGGAACGGTCCGGCATATACAACCCAGCCATCACACGGAGTCGTGACCTGCGCGCCCCGACGGGTCGCCAACGAAATGCCTTTTTCCACGCCGCCGACGCCGTCGGAACCGCCAAAGTTACGGATCTTCGTACCGTTAACCGGAAAGGCTAACAAACCCTTGGCGGAGGCAAAGGCGATGGCGGGACTGAGCCGGCTGGGATCCTTCAGAGCAGCGAGATTCGGCTTGCCGTTGAGCGAGGCCGGAGCGCCTTTCCGGCTGGCTATCGCCGCCGCCTCGGCTGCGCTCTTCAGGTCCTGCTCCATCTTTGCGATCAGGCCCTGCAGGCTGTCGACCTGATGCGACAGTTCGATCGCGCGCGCCCCCTCTGCAGCCATGTCCTTTTCGAAGCCGCTTTGCTGCCGTTGCCGTTCGTCCACCAGCGTCGACAGGCGAGTTTGTTCGGCCTTGAGCTTGTCGCGATCGACCGCCATCCGGTCGCGCTCGGCGGCGATGGATTTGCGCAGGCTGACGAGTTCGTCGAGATCCGCCACGAGCTTTTCAGCACGCCCGCGCATTTCCGGCACCACGGAGCCGAGCAGTATTGCGGTCCGTAAGGACTGCAGCGCATCCTCCGGACGCACCAAGAGAGCCGGCGGTGTGCGGCGGCCCACGCGCTGCAGGGCGGCCAGCACTTCCACGATTTCCGAGCGCCGCGAATCGAGCGAGCCGCGGATTTCCTGCTCACGCGCATCCAGCGGCAGCAAACGCGCCTCGGCATCTGCGATCTTGGTCTCGATGTCCCGGACCCCGGCCGCAGTCTCGATCAACTGTTGATTGAGCTTGGCGCGGTTCTGGCCGATCGCCGCGATATCGACCTTGAGCCGCTCCTGCAGCTCAGCGGCGTTCTTCTGCTGCGCCCGCACCGCCTCCAGCTCCTGCTCGCGCTGCTTGATATCGTCGGCAGAGGGAGCGGCAGCCGGCGCAGGCGTCCCGACCGCCTGCGCCCTGGCAACGGACGGACCCGCGGACGAAACGCCGGCGAGCAGACAGACCGCAAGGACCAGAACGGCAGGCGGCTGTCCGTCGCGCGCTGCCGCTTGTCCTGCCACGATGCCTCGGGTCAATCGCATGTCAGACAGTCTGCACTCGTCTGCTTGCACCATGTCGATCCGATCGCGCTGGTGCATCCTGGTGGAGTGGATTTGACATTCGCTATCCGGTTTACCGCGAACGCGAGAAGCGAAGGTCAAATCCAAAGCTCCACTAGAAAACTTAGATTTGCCAGCGGTCCTTTATTTCTAACATTTGCAGGAGCGCCTGCCGCACCGGGATGCAAATGTTAGAAACGGACCACTAGCCGCGGTGATAAGGATGGCCGGCCAGGATGGTCGCGGCCCGATAGATCTGTTCCAGCAACATCACGCGCACGATCTGATGCGGCCAGGTGGCCGCGCCGAACGCTACGTTCAGCTTAGCCTTGCGCCGCAATTCGGGCGAAAGTCCGTCCGCACCGCCCACGATGAAAACTGTGTTCGCCACCGACTCATCACGCCATCTGCCAAGATGGCCCGCAAATGTGGCGCTGTCGATGTTTTTACCCTTTTCATCCAACGCCACCAGGATCGCTCCCTCAGGGACCAGGGCAACAATTGCCGCCGCCTCTTCTCGGATGCGTTGTTCGGTATCGCGGGCGCGGCTTTCCGGGATTTCGTGGATGTCGAGGCCACGAAAGCCCTGCTTGCGGCCGATGTCGTCGAAGCGTCCGCGATAGCGATCGGCAAGCTCCCGCTCCGGACCCTGCTTCAGACGGCCAATGGCAATGACGGCGAGTCGCATCCACCCAGGTTACAGCGTTTCCGGCGAGGCGGGCACCAGCTTGCGTAAAGAACACACGTCACGCCAAAATCATGAAGTCCGCTTCCGATCCCATCAGAAGCGGGAAAGCACGCGCTCCATTGAAGGAGCGACACCACAAATCGGCAGCGGCTCGCCGGTTCAGACCGTCTTCGCCGTTGCCGTGTTTTGTATCCACAACCTTTCCAGATTGTAGAATTCGCGAACCTCAGGCCTGAATACGTGCACGATCACATCGCCGGAATCGATGAGCACCCAATCGCAATTGGGCAGGCCCTCGATGTGGACCTTCTTGACTCCGGTTTCCTTGAGACCCTTGGCGACGTTCTCGGCGACCGCACCCACATGCCGGTTGGACCGGCCGGTTGTGACGACCATGTAGTCCGAAAACGCCGATTTGCCGCGGAGGTCGATGGTGACCGTATCTTCCGCCTTCATGTCCTCGAGGCGGGAAAGGATCAGCTTGAGGGTCTCGTCGACGTCGGGTCGCGCCTTTGAAACGACGGCGTCCGCCGAAGTCGTGTCTGCTCTCGGCCCTGCGGTCTTCGATGTCGCTCTCTTCGAAGGCCTGGGCGAGGAGGACCTAGACAATACAGGTGCGGTCAGGGACCATTTCCTTTCGCTGTATCGGAACGCCGAATCCGGGCGGCCGATGGGGTATATTACGCATGTAGACCTGACGGTTTCAATATTCCAGTGGTGCGGCGGCTTCTTGTTTTCCGGCGGCGGTCTTCCATGTTCCATCCCCGTTCCGCAGCCCGGTCGAAGATAGGCTCGACTTCATCCCGGTGAGGAAGACCCAGGCGGGCGGGCGATGGGTTGCCAATTGGGCGGCCCTGGCCTCAGGCAGGCGCCACATCGCCAGCGCCTGGGCGGCCGGCGCCGCGAGAGCACGGAAACTCTGCGGCGGGCGGTCGATCACCGCGATCGGCACCTCGGCCGCAATCCGCCGCCAGTTCTCCCAACGATGGAATTGCGCCAGATTGTCGGCGCCCATGATCCAGACAAAGCGCACGTTGGCGCACCTGCGTCGCAGATAGGTGATGGTGTCGACGGTATAGCGCGTTCCAATGACAGCTTCGAGACAACTGACATCGATCCGCGGATCCGTGGCCGTCGCCCGTGCGGCGGCCGCGCGTTCGGTGAGATCGTACAGCGCGCGCGGATTCTTGAGCGGGTTGGCGGGCGAAACCAGCCACCAGACCCTGTCGAGCTTCAGCCGCTTCAGGGCGTACAGGCTGGCGGCGCGATGCGCGGCATGAGGCGGATTGAACGAGCCGCCGAACAGACCGATGCGCATGCCGTCGGAATGAAACGGAACGGCGCAGGACGAAGCGACTGAACGCAGCCCCAAGTCAGTCTCCGCGCAAGCAGGCGCATGATCCGCCGTGACACAGGCGGTTTGGCGAGAGGGTCATGCGCGCCTGAATGACATTGCGCTCACGGCCGGGTCTGTCCGGTGCCATGAACGCGATATTTGAAACTGGTGAGTTGCTCGGCGCCGACCGGCCCGCGCGCATGGAATTTGCCGGTCGCGATGCCGATCTCGGCGCCAAAGCCGAATTCGCCGCCGTCGGCGAATTGCGTCGAGGCGTTGTGCAGCACGATCGCCGAATCCACCTCGTCAAGAAACCTCGCGGCAATCTTTGGATCGTCGGTCACGATCGCATCGGTATGGTGCGAGCCGTGGCGCTGGATGTGATCGATAGCCTCGCCAACGCCATCGACGACGCGCGCGGCGATGATCGCAGCTTCGTATTCGGTATCCCAGTCGTCATCGGTTGCGGGCTTGACCCGCGCATCGACGCCCTGCACGGCGGCGTCGCCGCGCACCTCGCAACCCGCATCGATCAGCATTTCGACCAGCGGCTTGAGCGCGTTCGGTGCGCCGGCGCGATCGACCAGCAGCGTCTCGGCCGCGCCGCAGATGCCGGGACGGCGCATCTTGGCGTTGAGCACGATCGACTTCGCCATCGCGAGATCGGCGGCGCCGTCGACATAGACGTGATTGACGCCTTCCAGATGCGCGAACACCGGAACGCGCGCCTCAGCCTCGACGCGCGCGACAAGGCTCTTGCCGCCGCGCGGCACGATCACGTCGATGCCGCCGTTCAACCCGCCGAGCAGCAGGCCGACGGCGGCGCGGTCGCGCGTCGGCACCAGTGTGATCGCCGCTTCCGGCAGTCCCGCCTCCCGCAATCCCTGCACCAGGCAAGCGTGGATCGCGCGGCACGACCGGAAACTGTCCGAGCCGCCGCGCAGGATCACGGCGTTGCCGGACTTCAGGCACAGCACGCCAGCGTCGGCGCAGACGTTGGGGCGGCTCTCGAAGATCACGGCGATGACGCCGAGCGGCACGCGCACGCGCTCGATGGTCATTCCGTTGGGGCGCCGCCAGCTTTCGGTGATACGCCCGACGGGATCGTCGATCTCGCGCACCACCTTGACGCCATCGGCCATCGCATCGATGCGCGCCTGCGTCAGCGTCAGACGATCGAGGAACGCGGAAGCAGCGCCGCCGGCGCGCGCCTCGGTGACGTCCTCGGCGTTGGCCTTGAGAATCGCGGCGGCGTTGACGCGGATCGCGCGCTCCATCGCATCGAGCGCCTGATTCTTCTGTTCCGTCGACGCAAGGCCGAGCACGCGCGCGGCGGCGCGCGCCTGCGTTGCAAGCTCGCTCATCAAAGCGGGCAGATCGGCCGAGACGCCGACCGCCTTCAGGGAGGCAGTCATGTCAGGTCAGCAGTCCTGTTAGTGGCAATCCTGTCAGGCAAAACTCACGTCGGATAGAGGTTCTGACGGTCCGTTTCTCTCAATGCCCGTCCTAGCACAGTTGCGACCGGCCGGCTATCGAGCGGCCAGTTCCGCCTGGCCGGTCGGCCTTGCACCGGCCGGTGCGAACGTGCTGAGCGCGAACCATGACCGGAAGGCCGTCACGTCCCCGCGCGACCCTTCGAGGCGAAGCCGATCGTCGCGAATGGCGCGGTCGATCGAGATGTGGCCGAGCCAGACTTCCGTCAGTAGGCGCAGGCTGGCGGCCACGAAAAGGTTCACCTCGAAACCCGGATCCTTGTAGCAGAGATCGACGGCGTCGCCCTCGAACACCAGCCAGTAACGGCGCCGGTTGGCCGGCACCCCGGACAGCCGGAACTCGGTGACGTGACGGCGGTCATGATGCGAAATTCTGGCTGCAACATTGCGCCGGACATCCCACATCAGAAGGTTTGGGTCGAGATTGCCGGCATCCACCAGATCGCGACGCAGCCAGCGCTGCGCCCACAGGCCCATACCTTCGATGACCGGAAACAATTCCTTGCCCGCCGGCGTCAGACGATATTCGGCGCCGCCGTGCAAGCCGGTGCGGCGCTCGATGATGCCTGCGCGCAGCAATTCCTTCAGCCGCCGCGCCAGCAGGGCCGACGACATTCGCGGTACGCCGCGCTGCAGGTCGTTGAAGCGGACGCTGCCGCACAGCAGTTCGCGGATCACGAGCGGCGTCCATCGTTCCGCCAGCACTTCGCTGGCAATGGCGATCGGACAGAACTGGCCGTAACTCCGTGTTTCGCGCATGGACAGATCTTATCCCCCGGCCTCGCGCCAGGCAACTTCACATATTGAAGTTGAAATTCGACGGCCTTGGCGCACGATGTCCCCACGTCCAGTCATAGGAGCCGGTCATGACAGGGTATCTCGATCTTCAGGCGCTCGTGCAGATCATCGGGCCACGTTTTGCCGAAGGCGCCGCCGAGCGCGACGCGGGGGATGTTTTCGTTGCTGACCACTTCGATGTGCTGACGCAGCACAAGGTGTTCTCCGCGCTGGTGCCACGGGAACTGGGGGGCGGCGGCGTTGCGTTCAGCGCCATGTGCCGTTTCCTGCGCGAGCTTGCGCATCACTGCCCCTCGACGGCGCTCGCACTGTCGATGCACCAGCATCTCGTCGCGGCGGCGGCCTACAATCACCGCCAGGGCCGGCCGGGGCGGAAGCTTCTGGAACGGGTCGCGGCGTCAGAACTGGTGCTGATCTCGACCGGCGCCGGCGACTGGATGGAATCGAACGGTCTGGCGCAGCGCGCCGACGGCGGCTTCCGTGTCAACGCACGAAAGCCATTCGGCAGCGGCTCGCCCAAGGGCGGCCTGCTGATGACCTCGGCGCCGTTCGAAGATCCGCACGAAGGCTGGCAGGTGCTGCATTTCGCGGTGCCGTTCGATGCGCCCGGCGTGTCGCTTGGAGACGACTGGCAAACGCTCGGCATGCGCGCGACGGGATCGCAGACCATCGTTCTGGAGAACGTGTTCGTGCCGGATGACGCCGTCGCGCTGCGGCGGCCGCGCGGCCGCTTCCATCCCGCGTGGAACGTGATCCTCACGGTCGCGATGCCCCTGATCATGTCGGTCTATGCCGGCGTCGCCGAGGCGGCCGCTGCGATCGGTACCGGGCTTGCAAGAAAGCGCATGACCGATCCCACCGTGCCTTATCTTCTCGGCGAACTCGCCAACGAACTGACCAAGGTTCAACTCGCGATCGACGACATGATCCGCCTGACCAACGACTTCGACGTCACGATGGGCCTGGAGGTGACCAGCCCCATGCTTGTGCGCAAGACCATCGTTGCAGACGGCGTGCTGGCTACCGTCGAGAAGGCGCTGGAAGTGGCCGGCGGCGCCGGCTTCTATCGCAAGGCGGGACTCGAGCGGCTGCTGCGCGACGCGCACGGCGCGCAATTCCACCCGCTTCCGGCGAAACGGCAACAGCGGTTCACCGGCCGCATCGCACTCGGCCTCGATCCGATCGCGGATGCAGCGTGAGCCGTGGTCGGACGTCTTTCTGCTGCGATGACTCAGGGCTCGGCAAGACATGGTCCGGGCATCGATCCCTCCTAATGGAGCAAGGACACGCGAGTCGCTCGCGCGCGAAGCGGCCGAATCGGATTCACAACATCACGCGCCGTCGCATCCGTCCAATTCTTCGTGAGAGCTGAAACTCGCCGGGCTCGGCGCGGTTTTATGTCTGTACGGCTGGCTAGCTCAATGCAGGTCGCGCCAGTCCCTCTTGCCGCGGCGTGGCGTCTCGCCACCTCAAACCGCCAAGCCCGCATTGCGCGCCATCTCAAGAAAGGCACTCTCCATGACTAGAGAACTTGTCGCTCATAATCACCCGGCGAACGAGACGTACACTCAGCTTCACTCCGCCATTCCAAAGATCGCCGCGGGCTTCGTAACCTGGTTCGTCCTGATGGCATGGCTCTTTTTTGACAGGCAGAGTCTCGTCGCACTTCCGTTGGCCTTCATCACCGTGCTGTTTCTGGTGGTCGGCTTGTGTTTCAGCGCATCGTTCCTGGTGTGGTACAGGCATCAGCCGGACTACGACAGACATCCGAACGAGGTCCCGTTCCGGGATTGGATCACGGGCAAATTTGCGGTTTGGGGCAGTCAGCAGAGCGCCGGACAGGCGGCTGCCGAGATATTGTTGCCGATGGCGGCTGCCGCTTTTGGAATCACGGCGATGGGAACGATCTACATGATCTCCAGCAGCCTGATCGGCTCCGGCATGGTTAGCTAACTCGTTTTCCACTTAACCGAAAAATATTCTAGGACTCGTCATGGCCCGGCATAAAGCCGGGCTTGACGATTCAATTAAATTTTTTCCGCACCACCCGCCTCGCCGCGCGGCCCGCCGACCACCAGATCGTCGCGATGGATCATTTCCGCCCGGCCGCTGATTCCGAGAATCTGCGCCGCGTCGGAGGATGAGCGTCCCCTGATCTTCTCGGCGTCGTCGGCATCATAAGCGACGAGCCCGCGGCCGATCTCATGCGTATTCGGGCCGCGCACGATGACGGCGTCCCCTCGCGCGAATTGCCCGTCGATACGGATCACGCCGGCCGGAAGCAGGCTCTTGCCGGCGCGTAGGGCCGCGACCGCGCCGGCATCGATTGTAAGCGTCCCTTTCGGCTCCAGCGAGCCGGCGATCCAACGCTTGCGCGCCGTGACCGGATTCGCCGACGTCAGAAACCAGGTGCAGCGGCCACCGTCTATCACCGCCTGCAGCGGATGATCGATCTTGCCCGAGGCGATCAGCATGTGGGTGCCCGAGGTGGTCGCGATCTTCGCCGCCTCGATCTTGGTCCGCATGCCGCCGCGCGACAATTCGGAAGCCGCACTGCCCGCCATCGCTTCGATGTCGGCGGTGACGCGCTTCACGACCGGAATCAGTTTCGTATCCGGATCGAGATGGGGCGGCGCCTCGTAAAGCCCATCGATGTCCGACAGCAGAATCAGCAGGTCGGCGCTCGCCATGGTGGCGACGCGCGCGGCGAGACGGTCGTTGTCGCCGTAGCGGATTTCGTTGGTGGCGACCGTGTCGTTCTCGTTGATGACAGGCACGGCGCGCCATTCGAGAAGTTTCGCGATGGTCGAGCGCGCATTGAGATAGCGGCGGCGCTCTTCCGTGTCCTGCAACGTCACCAGAACCTGCCCGGCGCCGATGCCGTGATCACCCAGCACCTTCGACCATATCCGCGCCAGCGCGATCTGCCCGACCGCGGCGGCGGCCTGACTCTCCTCCAGCTTCAACGCGCCGCGCGGCAGCTTGAGCCGGCTGCGACCCAGCGCGATCGAGCCCGACGAGACGATCAGCACGTCGCGTCCCTCGCCATGAAGCCCGGCAATATCGGCGGCCAGCGCCGACAGCCACGCTGCGCGGACCTCACCGGCCTCGGAATCGATCAAAAGCGACGAGCCGACCTTGACGACGATGCGGCGAAATCTTTTGAGATGCAGGCTGGACATGGCGATCAGCGGTCAATCGAAACGAACGCGCGCTTTCATCACATGAAAGCGACGCCTTGGAAAGCGGAATGCCGGTCCGGGCCGTTTTCTTCGAAGCCGCAGGCTTGTGACTTTGCCGGAATGGCGGACAACACCGGGCCCGCGGCATCGTCTAAAGGGTTTTCCAGCAAAGTGGAAACCGGTTCGCTGAAGAAAACGCGTCGAATCAAATCATGGAGCCCCGCTTCTATTTCCATCAGAAGCGGAAAAGCTCTATGGCGACCACGGTTTGGCCCGCGCCACCGGCGTCGCGCCCGCCGACGCGGCCGAACCCTCGGTGCCCTTGGCCTTGTCGGACACCGGTGCTTCGCCGATCACGGCGACAAGCGCCCGCAATGCCTCGCCCACGCCCTTGCCGGTGATCCCCGACAGCAGCAGCGGCGTTTTCTTCGCGGCACGCCTGAGGCGATCGCGCTGTTTCTTCAGGTCCTCGGCCGAGACCGCATCGATCTTGTTGAGCGCGACGATCTCGGCCTTCTCCGCGAGCGTTCCGGCGTAGGCTTCCAGTTCGCCGCGCACGGTCTTGTAGGCGCGGCCCGCATGCTCGCAGGTGGCGTCGACCAGATGCAGCAGCACGCGGCAGCGTTCGACATGCCCCAGAAACCGGTCGCCGAGACCGGCGCCTTCATGCGCGCCCTCGATCAGCCCCGGAATATCCGCCAGCACGAATTCGCGGTCATCGACGTTCACGACGCCGAGCTGCGGATGCAGCGTGGTGAACGGATAGTCCGCGATCTTCGGCTTCGCCGCGCTGACCTTGGACAGGAACGTCGACTTGCCGGCATTGGGCAGACCGACAAGGCCGGCATCGGCGATCAGCTTCAGCCGCAGCCAGATCCAGCGCTCCTCGCCGGGCTGGCCGGGATTGGCGTTGCGCGG
Source organism: Nitrobacter sp. 62-13 (assembly GCF_001896955.1). Taxonomy (GTDB): domain Bacteria; phylum Pseudomonadota; class Alphaproteobacteria; order Rhizobiales; family Xanthobacteraceae; genus Nitrobacter. The sequence goes on from NZ_MKRN01000117.1 coordinate 9,640, forward strand.
CGCGCGGTTGGTGGACGACTTGAAGTGCGCGTTGCCGAATCCGCCATTGCCGCCCTCGGCCAGCACGAAGCGTTCACCGACCCTGGTGAAATCATGGATCAGGGTTTCGCGATCCTCGTCGATGATCTGGGTGCCGAGCGGCACCTTGAGCACGATGTCCTTGCCGTTGGCGCCGTGGCGGTCGGAGCCCATGCCGTTGGTGCCCTTCGGCGCCTTGAAATGCTGCTGATAGCGATAGTCGATGAGCGTGTTGAGACCGTCGGCGACCTCGACGATGACGTCGCCGCCGCGCCCGCCATTGCCGCCGGAAGGTCCGCCGAACTCGATGAACTTCTCGCGGCGGAATGCCACGCAGCCGTTGCCGCCGTCGCCGGAGCGGATATAGACCTTGGCTTCATCGAGAAATTTCATGACGGATAGGTAGGGTACGCGCGGTCGCGAGGCAACCGCCGCGACGCGCGCGATCAAGCATCATTGCCCGGATTTGACCCGGCGCTCCGTTGTATCGATCGTGCCCTGACGGATGTGCGAGCCCGAGCGTTACCGTTCGCGGCGCGCCGCGCTGCTCCAGTTCTTCAGCGACGACCACACGCCGCGCGACAGGCGGAAGCGATCGACAGGCGTCGACGATCCCAGCGCCCTGGAGCGATGCAGCTCGACACCGGTCCACTGGAAGCCGCACTTCTCCAGTACGTTGCGCGACGCCGGATTGACCACGCGCGCGCCGGAGCGCAACTGGTCGACCGCGAACGCCTCGAAGGTGTAGTCGATCACCGCGCGCGCGGCCTCGGTGGCGAAACCCCGGCCCCAGTGGTCGACGCCGACCCAGTAGCCAAGCTCGGGTGCGTCCGGCTCGCTCCAGTCGACGCCGGCCACGCCGACCGGAACGTGATTGTGCTCGATCAGAAACACGGTCTCGCTGCTGTCGCGGGCCACGGCTTCAACGAAACGAACCGCATCCTCCTGCGTGTAGGGATGCGGCAAGCGGCGCGCCATCTCCGCGATCCGGCGATCGTTCGCGAGAACGGCGATGACCTTGGCGTCCGCGAGCGTCGGTTTGCGCAGGCTCAGCCGCTCGGTCTCGAGAGCGAACGGCCGCGTCTGGCGCAGCGCGAGGGTCGAGGTCGGAATGTCCTGCAGCATGGTCGACTCCGTGATGCGAACGCAGGTCCATATGCAAACGCAAAACTAAGAAAGGGGAGGCCGGTTTCCCGCCTCCCCCTTGGAGCCGTTGATGCTCCGCCGGTTCAACAGGGACCGGCGGACGCAATATCATCCACCGTTTACTCGGCCGCGGCTTCCGTCATCGGGACCACCGATACGAATGTGCGGCCACCGGCTTTCGCACGAAACGAAACGCGGCCTTCCACCTTGGCGAACAGGGTGTGGTCGGTGCCCATGCCAACATTAAGGCCGGGATGCCAGGTGGTGCCGCGCTGGCGGGCGATAATGTTACCGGGAATCACGTGCTCGCCGCCGAACGCCTTGATGCCAAGGCGCTTGCCGTGCGAATCGCGTCCATTCCGCGAAGAACCGCCTGCCTTTTTGTGAGCCATCGCTCGTCTCCAGTCTCGTCCGTATCTCTAGATCATTTCCGTGACAGAATCATTCACTTTTTCTCACGGATATTTTTAATCGCTCTTATTCTTCGCTTTTCGCCTTCTTGGCTGCCGGTTTTTTGGCTGCCGGCTTCTTGGCGGCCGCCTTTTTTGCGGGAGGCTTGGTCGCGGCCGCCTTGGCCGATGTCTTCGAATCGGCCTTTTTCTTCGCGGCCTTCGGCGCCTCGCCGTCGCCCTCGGTCGGCTCGACGACCTTTTCCTTCTTGGGGCGCGGTCCGATTGTCGGGGCCTTGCCGCCAGCCAGGATCTCGGTGATGCGCAACACCGTGATCTCGTCGCGATAACCGCGCTTGCGTTTCGAATGCTTGCGGCGGCGCTTCTTGAACGCGATCACCTTTGGACCGCGCTTGTGCTGCAGCACTTCCGCGGCGACCGAAGCGCCGGCCACCGTGGGCGCGCCGAGCACCGGCGTGTCGCCGCCGAGCACCAGAACCTCGCCAAGCTGCACGATCGTTCCGACCTCGCCGGCGATCTTGCCAATCTCGAGCACATCATCCGGAACGACGCGATATTGCCGGCCGCCGGTTTTGATGACTGCGAACATCGTTCTATTCCTTCGTGTTCGATCCCGGCCTCGGACAAGTCCGGGCCGGCTTTTTGTCAGTCGTTAGGTCAAGAGCATTTTCGAACGACAAACCGGATGCCGCTTTGCCCAGAAATGCCCGATGGGTTTTTCACGTAACCGGGGAAATGCCCTGCGGTCACACAAAAACAAGCGGCGCTGGGGTACCCCTGCGCCGGCTGCGCGACTTATAGCCGCCAAAGACGGGGAGTCAAGGCAAGCGGCGCGAGAAACGGCCGATTATCAGCGATTTCGGCTCGGCCTCCCCTTTCCGGATCGAAGCCATGAAACAAAAAGGTTCCCTGACCGTTGGTACCCGCCAAATCGACCAGCGAGCGGGGCAACGATGGCTGAAGACACTTTGACGACGGCGGGTATCGGCAAGCACGGCGTTCTGCGGCTGCCATCGGTGGATGTCGACAGCTACAACATCGAATTGAAGGACGACGAGGGCTTTCTCGGCGATCGCGCCTGCAAGGGCGCCTTCCGCAGGATCCTCGACGGCCTGCGCAAGCCGCTGAAGAAGAACGGCGACGACCCGCTCGGCAAGACCCCCTCCGAGGAAATCGGCAAGGGTTCGCTGGACGAGGCGCTGATCGGCGACGACATCGAGGCGGCCGCGCTGGTGCACGGCGCCATCGAGGAGTTCGCGCAGGAACTCGCCTATGTGACGGGACGCTTCCTCAAGACCAAGGCTTGGGCCGACACCGAATGTATCGTGGTCGGCGGGGGATTTCGCAAGAGCCGGGTCGGCGAGATCGCGATCGCCCGCGCCGACCTGTTGCTGAAAAGCGAGGGCCACAAGGTCCACCTGATCCCGATCCGCTTCGATCCCGACGAGGCCGGGCTGATCGGCTGCCTGCATCTGGCGCCGTCGTGGATCTTCGAGGCGTTCGACAGCATCCTGGCGGTCGACATCGGCGGCACCAACATCCGCTGCGGCGTGGTCGAGACCCGCTGGAAGAAGGCCGCCGATCTCTCCAAGGCCGGGGTGTGGAAGTCCGAATTGTGGCGCCACGCCGACGACGAGCCGACCCGCGAGGGCGCCGTGAAGAAGCTCGTGAAAATGCTGAAAGAGCTTATTTCGCAGGCGGACAAGGAGGGACTGAAACTGGCGCCGTTCATCGGCATTTCCTGCCCGGGCGTGATCGACGAGGACGGCTCGATCGAGAAGGGCGCGCAGAATCTTCCCGGCAACTGGGAGAGCAGCCGATTCAACCTGCCGGGATCGCTGATCGAAGCCATTCCCGAGATCGGCGGCCACGACACCACCGTACTGATGCACAATGACGGCCTGGCGCAAGGCCTGAGCGAAATGCCCTACATGCAGGACGTCACGCGCTGGGGCGTTCTGACCATCGGCACCGGCCTTGGCAACGCGCGTTTCACCAATCGCAAGAAGGACAACAAGAAAGACAAGAAGTCCGACGACGGCAAGGACAAGAAGGACAAGAAAGCGAAGGAGTGACAAGCGGCCCGCGCGTGGCCTTTCGCGGCCCGAAACATGCCGCGGCGCCTGGACATGCCGGGGCCGACCGCGCTCTCCCGACAAAGTAACCTTGATTGGTGAGGTTAAAATCAGGATCGCGTTGCCGGTTTTGCAATTACCGCTACGGTCGGATGGTCGCGCAGGTGGTCCGCGAAGCCGCACTTCCGGCCACAATTTTAATGACGCGGCACGGGACCGCCGGTTATTATCGCGTCCGGCGGTCCCACCCGTTTTCCGGCGATGGCGCGACAAAACGGGCCTCGGCACCGCTGCAGCATCGCACCACCATCTCGATCCCGATCAGTTTTGCATTTGAATGCGCGGCAATGTATCAATGCGCGCGTTTTCTTCCCGTAAACCGGTTTCCACTTCGCCCGAAACACGCTAAAGGCGGTCCGCTACCGGTATGGCACCTTAGGAGAGGTGGCAGAGTGGTCGAATGCACCGCACTCGAAATGCGGCATAGGTGCAAGCCTATCGGGGGTTCGAATCCCTCCCTCTCCGCCAGTTTCTACGTCTCGCGCAAGTTCGCTTCGCTCACGGCTCCGAGGGGACGGGCGAAAGTCGGGCCGTAGTCGCGGGCCTTCGAGGTCAATTGCGTCGACAGCCGCTACTGTTGCCGATCATCGCACGCCCGCCGAGCAACATACCCACCAAGCAACATAGAGCACCGTCGATTCTACGCCACAACCTTGGTTGGAATGCAGGCAAGCAAGCGTGGCGACAGCGACACCCGGTTGCGGAATTTGATGCGTCAGTTCTTCCTCGTTTCCTGCTGATGTCGTTCAGCCGGCTCGTGCGACGACAAGACCGTCTTCCTCACAGGCAAGCACTTGACCGGACCGAGCGAACGAACCGACGCGAGCGGAAGCCGTGCCTACTGTGCGGGAGTTGCCGTCGCGCTCGTAACGTCGGTCCTGACGGTGTGGAGCACAATTGTTCGCGATGATGGCAATGGCATCGGTTTTTTCCTGCTGATCATGGCGGCGTTGGTAGGCGGGTTCTCCGCTTGGTTTCGACCTGCAGGCATGGCGCGGACCATGCTCGGCGTCGCGATCATGCAGGCATTGCTGGCTGTAGCCATTGCGACCGCTCCGTCGAGCGCGAGCACACCGGATAGCTCGTTCAAGGCTTTGCTGTTCAGTGGCTTCTTCACGGCGCTGTGGCTGCTTTCCGCGACTTTCTTTCGTGCCGCTGCAAAACGGGATCACAAGGCGGATGCAGCGCATTAGGCATTGGCTGCTGCGCCGTGCGAGAGCAACACCGCGTTGTTTGCCACGCTCGACTGCCGTCAGCCCGCGGCACTATGGAGCTTGGGCGCAGTTTGGCGAACGTCCGCTTTCCATCGATCCTGGCGTAAATTCCGGCTCGTGAGGCCGGCGCATAGCGACGGCAATCCCGGCTGCCAGTGTCGCAAAAAGTCTGTTCCGCAATCTCGACCGCTGCTTGGGCGGGCCCAACCAAATTCGCCAGAAGGCAAGGCATTGTCAGTCCCGAAGCTGTGACTGGCATGAAGCAAGATAGCGGCGTACCTATCGAGCCGGGGCGATCCTTAAATCTCAGGAGACCCTGAATCATGCCACATGATTTCTGGCTCATCGTCGGAGGCTTCCTCGCAGTTTTTCTGGTGCTGATCTTCAGCCTCGCTTATGGCAGCTACCAGACCAGCAGACGTCATTGATCCAAACGAAACTGCTGTTTGGCCGGGCAGGCGCGGGAGCGTTATCCCGTGCCATTGCCTGACGACGGTACGCGTTCAAGCCGAATAACGTTTCCGGGGAGGTGCTGGCCGCGATCGCTGCAAGGCAGCTATCGCGTCGTGCTTTCGCATCTCTTGATCGGCATGGCCGGCAAAACCGGCGCCTGCAAGGAATGGCGTCCCGGAAGGGAGTCGAACCCCTGACCCCAGGTTTAGGAAACCTGTGCTCTATCCAGCTGAGCTACCGGGACTGAGCGCCACGCAAGTCCGGTACTTATCCGGTACTCAGGCGCATCGGGCAAGCCCCCAGCTCGTGATCTCACATGGTCCGGATCGCCAGTTTCGAGGGCATCAGATCGAACCGTCACTCCAACTTCGAGCGGTATCTGGCGGTGGATGCGTTGCCCCGGAAAAAACATATCGACGCGATGCCGGCTCGCGGATTTCATGCGTCCTTATCGCGACGCCGTCATTCACTCCCCAGTCATTTTCGTTTCGATAGCAAAACGAAGCGGCGGCGTGTCATGCCCGCCGTATGTACCTTGTGACCCTCATGTGGCGGCATTATCTTCGGCCACGGGGCTGGAGCGGAACAGGAGACGATCATGGGTTTGCTCGACGTCCTCAACGGAATGCAGAATGGTCCCCGCGGCCCAAGTGAGCCCAGCGCTCCCGGCGCGCCAAGCGAAGGCGGCGGCATGTCACCGATGACATTGGCGATCCTTGCCTTGCTGGGCTACAAGGCGCTGAAACATTTCACCGGAAGCCATTCTGAAGCCGCTCCGTCCGCGCCTCCGGCTCCCACGCCGAGAAGCACCGTCAACGCTGGTCCATCGGGAGGCACGATCAATGCCGGCCTGCCCGGCAGCGGAGGTGGTCTGAGTGACCTGCTCAAGGGCGGGCTTGGCGGTCTGCTGGCAGGCGGCGCTGCCGGAAGCATTCTGAGCGGCGGTCTGGGCGACCTGCTGAACCAGCTTCAGCAGAAAGGCCACGGCGAGACCGCAAATTCCTGGGTCAGTCCGGGCCCCAACAAGCAGATCGCTCCACGCGACCTTGCCGACGCGTTGGGCGCCGACCAGATCAATACCCTGACGGCGCAGACCGGCCTATCGCGGGAGGAATTGCTCGCCGGATTGAGTCAGCACCTGCCCCAGGTCGTCAACCATCTGACACCGGAAGGGCGCCTGCCGACCGAGGGCGAACTGTCACGGATGCTTTGATGGAATAGCTGCCGCCGCGGGATCGGCCGCAGGAAGGCCGATCGTAAACGGCTTTAACGTCACGGTCATTCTGAGAGAGGACTTTCGTCATGAGCGGTATTCTCTGGATTATCCTCGTCGGCTTCGTCGCAGGCGTCATCGCACGGTTTCTGTCTCCCGGTCCGAACAAGCCAAGCGGATTCATCCTCACCACGGTGCTCGGCATTGCCGGCGCATTTCTCGCGACCTTCATCGGACAGTCGATCGGCCATTACGGCCCCAATCAGGGCGCCGGGTTCATTACAGCGACCATCGGGGCGATCGTCGTGCTGTTCATCTGGAACAGGCTGGTCGCGGCCCGCGTCATCGCCGACCCCGGATCGAAGTAACGCAAGCGGCCCTCGGGCGATGTCTGAGGGCCAAAACGATCCGAGCGTCACCGCCGCGGGCGGTGTGGCCGATAAAGCTTGATGATGACAGCGTGGTTGTTTTGCACGCGCACCGGTTTGCTCGGAGCAATATTCTGCGGAATGTGGTTCGGCGCCGCCGCGCCGTCGCTCGCGGCCGGATGCCAGTTTGACATTCAGGGTGAAGGCGTCGTGAGCGCCGTCGTCGACGCGCGGACGCTCCGTCTTGAAGACGGCCGCGAAGTTCGCCTCGCCGGCGTTGAAGTGGTTGCGGGCGAGCCGGAGGACCTCAAGTCAGCGCTCACGGCGCTGGTCGGCCGGCATGTGACGCTGCGCGGCGACCGCGACGAACCGGATCGCTACGGCCGGCAATCCGTCTTCTTGTATCTCGAATCGTCCACGAGCTCGGTCCAGAGCGATCTGCTGGCGCAGGGCCAAGCGATCGCATCCGCCGACGTCGACGACAAAGCCTGCGCAACGGAACTTGCAACTGCCGAAGCTGCGGCGCGGCAGGCCCGGCGTGGAACCTGGGCAAATTCCTCTGTTGTCAAGAATGCTGAAAATCCCGCCGATATTTTGACCCGCGCCGGTCAATTCGCCGTCGTCCAGGGAAAAGTCATGTCGGTGAGGCAGGCGGGCGGAACAGTCTATGTCAACTTCGGCCGGCGCTGGACACGAGACTTTGCTGCGACTATTTCAAGGCGCATGATACCATATTTAGAGGCGGCAGGCATCATTCCGGCCTCTCTGGAAAATCACCGCGTTCGAGTCCGCGGCTGGGTCGAACGGCGCGGCGGACCGCGGATCAACGTGCTTAGAGTCGGGCAGATCGAAGTGATCGGCGACTAGAGCGGGACAACGGGATAAGGAAAAGTGTAGCGCGGTTTTCCGCGCGCATCCTGCTCTAGAATTTTGGAATCGATCACGTTCATGATTTTCGATTGATTCGATCAAAATCATCGTGATCTGGAGTTGCAGTTCGGAAAATCGACTCGAGCAAACTTCCAAGCCTTGGCCGCGCGGAAATGGTAAGATGCCGGCGGTTCCGGATTCCTGCATTCGCAGACAAGCCTGGTGGGAAGGTTGCGAATGTCGGAAAAGAGTCACCGATCGGAGATGTTACGACGATGGCGGGGTGCGCGGAACGGCGCAGGATGGGAATAGGCCGCCGCCTTTTGATGGCGCCTATCGTGCTGGTGGGCGCGATGCTTACGCTTGCCGGCTGCGGCGACGTGAGCCGGTTCCAGACTGCGGCTCCTCATTCCGTCAAGCCCGCAAAACCGGCGCGGGCGGCAGCTCAGACTCCGGCCGAACACGAGCATGAGCGCATCCTCGCCTCCTACGGCGGCGCCTATGACGATCCCCGACTCGAAGCCCTGATCAACAAGACGGTCGAGCGGCTGGTCGCGGCATCCGAGCGGCCCGACCTCACCTACAAGGTCACGATCCTCAATTCGGGCGCGGTAAACGCCTTCGCCCTGCCGACGGGCCAGCTTTACGTCACGCGCGGGCTGGTCGCGCTCGCCAACGACACTTCGGAACTGTCCTCGGTGCTGTCGCATGAAATGGCGCACGTTCTGGCCAAACATGCGGCGATCAGGGAGGACCAGGCGCGGCAGGCCGCCCTCGTCAGCCACGTGGTCACCGAGATGGGCACCGACCCGGATCTGACGGCGCTGGCGCTCGCCAAGTCCAAGCTGACGCTGGCGAGCTTTTCGCGCGCGCAGGAATTCGAGGCCGACGGCATCGGTGTCGGGATTTCGGCACGAGCCCATTTCGATCCCTACGGAGCGGCGCGTTTCCTGGCGGCGATGGAGCGCAATGCGGCGCTCAAGGCGGGCAAGCCGTCGCTGGACCCGCGCTCGCAGGATTTCCTGTCGTCGCACCCCGCCACCCCGGAGCGGGTCGAGAACGCGAAGGCCAATGCGCGGCAATACAGTGCGCCGGCGCAAGGCGAGCGCGACAGCGAGACCTACCTCGACGCGATCGACAACATCGTCTACGGCGAGGATCCGAGCGAGGGATTCGTTCGCGGCCGGCGTTTCCTGCACCCCAAGCTCGGCTTTACCTTCCAGGCTCCGGAAGGTTTTTCGCTCGACAATACGGCTCAGGCGGTGATCGGCGTCCGCGAGGGCGGCAGCCAGGCGATGCGCTTCGACGTCGTCCGGGTGCCTGCCGAGCAGAAGCTTACCGAATATCTCAACTCCGGCTGGATGGAGAACGTCGACAAGGGCTCGACCGAGGAGTTGACCATCAACGGTTTTCCGGCCGCATCGGCGGTGGCCACCGGCGAGCAATGGCAGTTCCGGGTCTA
>NZ_MKRN01000117.1:18950-23446 GCF_001896955.1 Nitrobacter sp. 62-13
ACAAGACCACCGAGAGCGAGCGCAACGCCCGCGAGACCGTCGCCTCCTTCCGCCGCCTGACGCTGGATGAAATTCAGGCGGCGCGGCCACTACGGATCAAGGTCATCACCGTGCAACCCGGCGATACCGTGGAATCGCTATCGCATCGCATGGCGGGCGTCGATCATCCAGCGGAGCGTTTCCGCGTGCTCAACGGTCTCGACCAGCATGCGCAGGTCAAGGTGCGCAGCCGGGTCAAGATCGTGGTGGATTGATCTGCGCCGTAACGCATTCAAGGACGGCCCAAACAAGGCGCAACGAATACGGCTTTGCCTCCCTGCTCATGGGACAGTCGACCGAGAGAGCCGGGCGGGTGGAAGACTCTTGACCCACTCCCGACTCCTCGCCGCATGCGAGAGTTCGCACCCGCTTCGACGATCCGAACAATGCTCCAAATGAAATGTTCGAAACAAAAAACCCGGCCATTCGGCCGGGTTTTTCTTGTCCTTTGTCGTCGAAAAGCCGGTTACGCAGCTTCGTCGGCGACCGCCGCGTCATCACCATCAGCGTCGGCGTCGATATCGCCATCGGCGTCGGCCTCCGCCTTGGCGCCGCGGCGCGGGCTCTTGGCGAGTTGTCCTTCGATTTCCTTGACCGCCTCGGTTTCCGTCACATGCTGGACAACGGCGATCTCGCGCGACAGGCGATCGAGCGCGGCCTCATAGAGCTGACGTTCGCTGTAGGATTGCTCAGGCTGCGATTCCGAACGATAGAGATCGCGCACCACCTCGGCGATCGCAACGATGTCTCCCGAATTGATCTTGGCTTCATATTCCTGCGCACGACGCGACCACATCGTGCGCTTGATGCGCGCGCGGCCCTTCAGCGTTTCAAGCGCCCGCTTGACCAGACCCGGCTCGGACAGCTTGCGCATGCCGACATTCGCGATCTTCGCGGTCGGAACCCGCAGCGTCATCTTATCCTTCATGAAATTGATGACGAACAGTTCGAGCTTGGCGCCCGCAATCTCCTGCTCTTCGATCGCCAGAATCTGGCCGACGCCGTGCGCCGGATAGACCACGAACTCGTTGGTCTTGAACCCCTGGCGCTGGGTCAGAACCTTCTTCGGCTCCTCGACACGGAGCGCGCTGGTCTTGGCGGCAGACTTCGCGGCGGGCTTGCTGGCCACCGCAGTTTTCGCCGCGGACTTTGCAGCCGGCTTCGCGGTCCTGGAAGCGCCCCTGGAGGCCGATGCGCCTTTCGATGCGGCAGCCTTCAATGCAGCCGTCTTCACCGCGGTTTTCGAAGCAGCAGTCTTGGCGGCCACTTTGGCAGTCTTGCTTGGCATTTCGCCTCTTTTATTTCTTGAGGATTTTCCGGCCGAGCCCTTGGCAGCCGTTCGGGCGTTCGTGCCAGCGGTCCGGGCACGAACCCGTGCACCGCGGCGAGCCGCAGACGCCCTTGAAGTATTTTTTTTACGCGGTTTCTGTGACACAACCTGCGCGTGGACATGCCACGCCCTGTTCGATGTTTTCACGGGAGCCCCTCAGGGGGCTACAAGCAGGTAAAAACGTAATCCAGCTCCGAAAACACGATCAATATAGCACATTTTCCGCAAAAATCAATGATTTATACCCAAAGAACCGTATTGCGGACCGCTTTTGGCGCCGCCGGCCGCAAATAAGGTTAAGGCAGAATGCCGCCTCCCGGCCTCGCGCCTTCAGAAAATGCGTTTGTGATAAAATTCAGTCTCCGGATCCCGGATTGGAAGAAAAATACTTCTCGAATTTACCATCCATGCCCTCGAACTCCTTGGCGTCAGGCGGGGCGTCCTTCTTTTGCGTGATATTGGGCCAGCTTTTGGCGTACTCCGCGTTCACCTCGAGCCACTTCTCCAGCCCCGGCTCGGAATCAGGCTTGATGGCTTCGGCCGGACATTCCGGTTCGCAGACACCGCAATCGATGCACTCATCGGGATGAATGACGAGCATGTTCTCGCCTTCATAGAAGCAATCGACAGGGCAAACTTCAACGCAATCGGTGTATTTGCACTTAATGCAGGCATCGTTGACGACGTAAGTCATCCAAGGCTCCAGGAGAGTCAGATTTGCAGGCTGGGGTACCGCAGGAACAGCGCTGCCGCAAGCCGTGGAGAGACGCTATGTGTGCGATTGACTTCCGCTGGAAGCATCTGACACGTCTTCATAAAGCGCTCTTGCAGCAGTCGCATTTCCGCGCTGTTCGGAAAATCCGATGACCCTGAGGATGCGGACACCGCGGTCCAGTCCGACCGTGAGCACGTCATCGACCCTGAGGGAATGCCCCGGAGATTTCTCACGCGCACCGTTGACGCGGACATGGCCGGACTCGACCAAAGCCGCCGCATGGGTCCGGGCTCTGACTACCCGCGCATGCCACAACCACTTGTCGAGACGCTGGCGCTCCAGAACTGCCAAATAGCTTCACACTAATAGCGTTTTCAAGCGAAGTGGATGCCGGTTCGCGGGAATAAAACGCGTTGAACGGGTCGGCCCCTCGTCGCCCGCCCGGTCAATCCTTGCGGCCCGCAAGCTGCTCCTTGAGCGCAGCCAGTTTCGCAAACGGCGAGTTCGGATCCAGCGCGCGTTCACGCTCGCGCGGCGCGCTGCTGGCATAGGGACGGTGCGAGGGTCCGGCGTCCGGGCGTCCCTCGCGCCCGCCCCCCTTGCGGGAGCCCTGAAACCGGCCCTTGTCCTGGTCCCTGTCTCTGCCCTTGCCGTGAAAACGCTCGCGCGGCGGACGTTCCTTGCCCTCTCGCGACTCCCGGCCGGACGCGGCCTCAGTTGGTGCATCGGCGGAAGGCCGGCGGCGTCCCCGCCCATGCCGCTCACGTCTTTGCGTCCCCTCGCCCGCTTCGCCGTCCGCAGCCGCTGGTTGTTGCGTTTCGTCCCGCCCGGACTGCTGACGGCGATGGCGATTGCGATCGTGGCGCGGACGGCGGTCGGCAGACCGGCCGCCTGGCCGCCAGACCTCGACAGTAGCGGGCTCGGCGTCCGCCACGGCCATCGGGGCGACACCAACCGCGGCTGTCTCAGCGGATGTTTCGCCCTCGGGCGCGCTCGCAGCATCGACGGTCGCCGACACGTCATGCGTCGCGTCCGCGGGAATGGGTTCAACAGCATCGGAAGCCGGCGAGACCGCGACGTCGGACGACACCTCCGCCGGCGTCTCCTCGATGCCTGCAGCCCCGGCTTCGGTCACCGCAGCGGTCACCTCCGACGAAACCGCATCTACCGTTGGCGACTGCTCGACAACCGATCCGGCATCAGGCGCGCCCGCGCTGTCCGACGCGGTTTCCCGCGCTTCGGGCATGGCGTCCGACGCAGCCGATTGCTCCGGCACGCTCTCCGACACTTCGGCGGGCACCGCCTCCGCACCGCCTTCGGTCGCCGGAGCAGCCTCTGTAACCGGTGGAGGCGCCGGGCAACGCTCCATGCGATAGCCGAGCGCGCGCAGGATGGAAGCGAATTCCTCGCCGGCGGTGCCGACGAGCGACGTCATCGCCTGGGTCACAACGAAGCCACGGCCGTCGAACGCGCCGGCTGGCTTCTGCCCCAGCGCGTTTTCCCGCCACGCCAGCGCCGGGCGGATCAGATCAGCCAATCGCTCGAGAATATCGACGCGGACCACCCGCTCGCCGCATTGCCGATAACCAAGCGCACGATAGGCGTCCTGATTGAGCAGTTTGTCGGCCGGAAACGAGGTGCGGCCGCTGGCGGCCAGATGCTGCGCGCTTGACAGCGCCGAGAGGTCGACATTGTCCTGCTTCTGCGCCCACAACAGCGAGGCCAACGCACGCGCCGCCGGTTTCAGGAGCGCCGGGAAATGGATGTGATAGGCGCCGAAGCGCACGCCGTATTTGCGCAAGGATGCGCGCGACGGCTGATCGAGATCTTTCATCTCAGTGGCGATCTTCGAGCGCTCCAGCACGCCGAGCGCCTCGATCAACTGGAATGCGATGCCGCGCGCGATGCCGGTGACATCCTCCGCCTTGGTCAGTTCGAAAAGTGGTCCCAGCAATTTCTCGACGTGAGTCTTCAGCCACAAATCGAGCCGGGCCTGCACCGCATCGCGCGGAGCGCCGGTCAGCCGCTCGTCGGAGATGATACGGATGCGGGGCCGCAACACATCGTCAGCGGCGATCAGCCGCGCCACCGCGTCCCCGGTCCAGCGGATGGTGCCGTCCGAGGTCAGCACGAACTGATCGTCCGGCGCGGCCGCCAGCTTTTCTGCGCGCGCTTCGATTTCGCCGGCCAGCGCCTTCTGCGCGATCGCTTGCAGCGCCTTGGCTTCCGAGCCGGCCTCGGCCGCATCGGGTACGAACGTAAAGCCATCGAGACGGCCTATGACATGGCCCTCTACGATCACCTCGCCGGTCTTGCCGATTTCCGTATCCAACATCGTGTTTTCCCGCAGGCGGCGCATCAATACACTGGTCCGGCGATCAACGAAACGCTCAGTGAGCCTTTGGTGCAGCG
>NZ_MKRN01000118.1 GCF_001896955.1 Nitrobacter sp. 62-13
TGAGATCGCCGCGCTTGATGCGCCCGTCCTCGCGCGCCACCGAAAGCGCGAGCGGGATCGAGGCTGCCGACGTGTTGCCGTGATCGGCGACGGTGCGCACGACCTTCTCGCCGGCGATGCCGAGCTTCTTGGCGCTGCCGTCGATGATGCGGATATTGGCCTGGTGCGGCACGAACCAGTCGACGTCGTCGGCGCCGTATCCGGTCGCGTGGAAGGCATCCTCGATGACGTCGGTGATCATGCCGACCGCATGCTTGAAGACCTCGCGGCCCTCCATGCGCAGATGGCCGACGGTCCCGGTCGAGGACGGGCCGCCATCGACATAGAGCTTCTCGCGATGGCGTCCGTCCGAGCGCAGATGCGTCGTGAGCACGCCGCGATCCTCGCGCGTTCCGTCCTGCACGGAAGCGCCGAGCACCACCGCCCCCGCCCCGTCGCCGAACAGCACGCAGGTCGTGCGGTCCGTCCAGTCGAGAATGCGCGAGAAGGTCTCGGCGCCGATCACGAGCACATGCTTGGCCTGGCTGGCGCGGATGAAGGCGTCGGCGGTCGACAGCGCGAAGACGAAGCCGGAGCAGACGGCCTGCAGGTCGAAGGCCGAGCCATGCTCCATGCCGAGCTTCCTCTGCACGGTGACGGCGGTGGACGGGAACGTGTCGTCGGGGGTCGCCGTCGCGACGATGACCATGTCGATCGCGCCGATCTGGAGGCCGGCATCGGCGAGCGCCGCGACCGCCGCCGCTGTCGCGAGATCGGAGGTGAGTTCGCCCTCGGCCGCGATGTGGCGGGCGCGGATGCCGGTGCGCTGCACGATCCATTCGTCGGACGTCTCGACCATTGTCGAGAGCTCGGCATTGGAGAGCTTGCGTTCGGGCAGGTAGCTGCCGCAGCCAAGGACGACCGATCGGATGAAGCTCACTTGGTGTCCCTTGCGTTCACTTGGCGGTCCCGGCAATCAATTGCGCTTCCCGGCCCCTTACTATGACCTGCCGCGGCATGGTGGCGTCACTCGCCCTCGGCGAGGCTCGCCTCGGCAATCTCGCGGGCGAATCCGTCGCGGTGATATTCCCCGAGATCCTGGCGAATCTTGGAAAGAAGCCCGTTCTTGACCATGCTGTAGCCGACCTCGATGGCATTGGCATAGCCGACGCCGTCCGTGCCGCCATGGCTCTTGATCACGATGCCATTGAGGCCGAGCAGCACGGCGCCGTTGGAGGCGCGTGGGTCGAGCTTCTGACGAAGTTCGCCGAACGCGCCGCGCGCGAAGAGATAACCGATGCGGCCCATGATGGTTCGGCCCATCGCGTCGCGGAGATGCGCGGCAATCTGGCGCGCCGTGCCCTCGGCCGTCTTCAGGGCGATATTACCGGCGAAGGCATCCGTCACCACGACATCGGCGGTGCCGCGGCCGATATCGTCGCCCTCGACGAAGCCGACATAGTTCAGATGGTCGAAATTCGCCTCTTTCAGGATCTGGCCCGCGACG
>NZ_MKRN01000119.1 GCF_001896955.1 Nitrobacter sp. 62-13
CGAGGAAATCTCGATGGCCAAGCTCTTGACGCTGCTGCTCGAGGTCACCGGCCTGTTCGACATGCAGACTCGGCCCGAACTGATCTTGCTGCAGAAAACCATGGTGGTGGTCGAAGGCGTGGCGCGCAGCTTCGATCCCAAGCTGGACATCTGGACGGTGGCCGATCCCGTGGTGCGCGAATGGATCACGCAAAACCTCGGCCCGATGGGGCGGATGCAGGGTGCGCTGGCCGGCGCCGGCGAGCTCGGCCGCCTGCTCGCAGGGCTCCCGGCGCTCGCCTCGCGAACCGTGGCCCTGATCGAGCAATTCGAGACGATGTCCCGCGAAGGGTTGGCTTTGGGCCCCGACACCATCGCGGAGATCAAGCGCGCCGAGGCGCGCAGTCACCGCTGGAGCATTCTGGCGCTCTGGGTGATCGCGGCAGCGCTGGTGGGCCTGCTTTGGACAGCGCACTGACCCGGTTGATTGCAGTGATGGCATTTTTTTGCTATCAATGCTAGCGCGGTTGACCGCGGGAGCGCTAATGGCCAGCCTGACCATCCGCAAACTCGACGACGCCATCAAGGCCGAGCTGCGCTTGCGCGCCGCGCGCAACGGCCGGTCCGTCGAAGACGAGGTCCGCGTTATCCTGAGGGAGGCGGCACATGCTGCGTCGTCTGGCACCGCCATGGACAGCCTGGCTTCTCGCAACGCAACAAAGTCGGCCCGCAGGGATTCATCACGTAACTCTGGTGACTTACGTAATGTGACGCTCATCATCGGCGGCGGAATCGCGGCCTACAAGTCGCTCGACCTGATCCGGCGGCTGAAGGAGCGAGGCTTTATTGTGCACTGCGTCATGACAAATGCTGCGCAGCAATTCGTCACTCCGCTGAGCGCCAGCGCCCTGTCGCATACCCGCGTCTACACGGATCTGTTCGATCCCGGCAGCGAATTCGACGCCGGACATATCCGGCTCGCGCGCGACTGCGACTTGATCGTGGTGGCGCCCGCGACCGCCGACCTGATGGCAAAGATGGCGCACGGCCTGGCCTCCGACCTCGCCACCGCGATCCTGCTCGCCGCCGACAAGCCGATCCTGCTGGCGCCGGCGATGAACCCGCTGATGTGGAACAACCCGGCGACACGCCGCAACGCGGCGCAGCTTGCACGCGACGGCGTCGCCATGATCGGTCCCAATGCCGGCGAGATGGCAGAAGCGGGCGAGGCCGGTGTCGGCCGCATGGCCGAACCGGTGGAGATCGCGACCGCCGCCGAGCGCATTCTCAGGCCCCCGCGCGCGCAGCCGCTGAAGGGCCGCCGCGTCCTGGTCACCGCCGGACCGACCTTTGAGCCGATCGATCCGGTTCGCTATATCGCCAACCGCTCCTCGGGCAAGCAGGGATTTGCCATCGCCGCAGCGGCGCAGGCGGCCGGAGCCGATGTGACGCTGATCGCCGGGCCGGTCGGTCTCGACGATCCCGCCGACGTCACGGTGAAGCACGTCGAATCGGCGCGCGAGATGCTGGCGGCCGTCGAGGCTTCGCTGCCAACGGACGTCGCGATCTTCACCGCCGCGGTCGCCGACTGGCGGGTCGCCCACGAAGGCGCGCAGAAACTGAAGAAGACCGCAACCGGGATGCCGCCGCTGCAACTGGTCGAGAACCCGGATATTCTGGCAACCATCTCGAACCGGCGCGAGAACCGGCCGGCGCTGGTGATCGGCTTCGCCGCCGAGACCGAACATCTCATCGACAACGCGACAGCGAAGTTCGCGCGCAAGGGCTGCGACTGGATGGTCGCCAACGACGTCTCGCCCGCGACCGGCGTGATGGGCGGCGACCGCAACACCGTGCATCTGTTGATACGCGACGGTGTCAGCGGCGAAATCAGCGCCGAGTCTTTTCCCGTCATGACCAAGGAAGAGGTTGCCGCCATGCTGATCGAACGCATCGTCCCGGCCGTGACGGATCAGCCGGCATGAGCGGTGCGATCAAGATCGACGTCCGGCAACTGCCTCACGCCGAAGGTCTTCCGCTGCCGGCCTACCAGAGCAGCCAGGCCGCCGGCCTCGACCTGGTGGCCGCGGTTCCGGAGCAAGCGCCGCTGGTGCTCGCAGCCGGACAACACGCGATGGTCCCGACCGGACTGGTCATTGCATTGCCGGAGGGATTCGAGGCGCAGGTGCGGCCGCGCTCCGGTCTCGCCGCAAGGCATGGCGTCACCGTGCTGAATACGCCGGGCACCGTGGATGCCGACTATCGCGGCGAGATCAATGTGCTTCTCGTGAATCTCGGTCAGGAGGCATTCACGATTCGGCGCGGCGAGCGCATCGCGCAGATGATCGTGGCGCCGGTGACGCGCGTGGAACTCGCGCGCGCCGATTCGCTGCCGGCCACGACGCGCGGCAGCGGCGGGTTCGGCTCGACCGGGCGTTAACGCTCTCCAGCAGGCACGCGTCGTCGTAGGAAAAATCGATTCTATTTTGCAACAATCGTTTCGGAAATGTCGCGGCCGCGCATTTTTCCCTCGCCGGATTCCCGTTCACGGTCTGGACTCTTACCCCTCGAGTCCGCTTAAGCGTAATGTTGGTCGATTCGCGAACGGCGAGCAATTTGCCGGTCGTATCGTCGTGCGGTTTTGGGGCAAGCATGTCGGGCGTAATCGCAGTGATGCGTCGGACGTTGCTGTCATGCACTTCGCTGGTGCAGGGCGGCATCGCGGGCGCTGGCGCGGCCGGTCTTATCGACATCTCGCCCGCATGGGCCACGGAACCGGGCTTGCCGGATCGGTTGATCCACACCTTCGCGAATCTCAGCCGGCAGGACCTGACCGCGCTGGCGGTGGCGCTGGGCGTGCTCGGTTTCTCGGTGGTCTGCGCCATCCTGCTGATGCGCACGCGCATCCGCGCGGCCGCGAGCGAGCAGCGGCTGCGCACCGAACTTCGCGAGCTTCAATCTGAAGCCGACCGCTTCCGCGCGCTGCTGTTCGCAGAACCGCAGGTTTTGATTTCCTGGGGCGCGGGCGAGGACCGGCCCCGAATCAGCGGCGACACCGCGCTGCTGTTGCCGCAGGATGCAAAACAGCCGTTGCGGATTCTGGCGTTCGGAACCTGGCTGCCGCCGGAACCTGCGTTGCAGATGGATCATGCGGTCGATGCGCTGCGCACTGCAGGCGAAGGCTTTTTGCTCAACCTGCTCACATCGGCCGGGCGAACGGTGGAAGCCATGGGCCGCGCCATCGGCGGCCAGGCGATCGTGCGGATCCGCGACCTCGGCGGATTGCGGCGCGATCTCGCCGAGATGACGCTGCGCCACAACAGCCTGCGGGAAGAAACCGAGATGCTGCGGGCCTTCGCAGCCGCGGCGCCGTGGCCGCTGTGGGCGCGCAGTGGCGACGGCAAGCTCAACTTCGCCAATGCCGCCTATGCGCGCGCCACCGAAGCCGCCAGCGCGACCGACGCGATCGAGCGCAATCTCGAACTGCTCGACAGCGACGACCGTATCGCCATGGCGCGGGCGCTGAACGACCATGCCGCGTTTACCGCGCGACTGCCGATCGTGATCGGCGGCGAGCGACGCGTGTATGACGTGCATGCGCTTCGCGCCGCCGGCGGAAGCGCCGGCATCGCGCTCGACGCCAGCGAAGCCGTCACGCTGCGCCAGACGCTGGAGCGGATGGCGGACGCGCATCGCCGGACCCTCGACCAGTTGTCATCTGGAGTTGCGGTGTTCGACGGACGGCGGCGGCTGGCGTTCTACAACGATTCCTATCGCCGGCTATGGGACCTCGATCGCGCCTTCCTCGACGGCAATCCCGACGATTCCAGCGTGCTCGATCGGCTGCGCGCTGCGCGCAAATTGCCGGAGCAGCCGGACTTCCGCGCCTGGAAGGCACGCCTGCACGAAGCCTATCGCGCCAATGAAGCCGCCAAGGATGTCTGGTATCTGCCGGATGGACGCGCACTCAGCATCGTGACCACGCCGAATCCCGAAGGCGGCGTCACCTATCTGTTCGACGATGTCACCGAAAGCCTGGACCTGGCGCGGCGCTACGATCGCCTCATCACCGTGCAGCGCGAGACCCTGGACAGCCTGACCGAAGCGGTCGCGGTGTTCGGCAGCAACGGACGCGCGAAGCTTTTCAACCCGGCCTTCGCGCGGATGTGGAAGCTCTCGCCCGAGGCGCTCTCGCAGGAGCCGCATATCGATACCGTCGAGGCCTGGTGCAAGCCGTTGTTCGACGACGATGCCGCGTGGCAGACGATCCGCAACGCCGTCACCGGAATCGACAATCGCGCCGCGGTGCCGCTCAAGCTCGAGCGCAAGGACGGCACGGTGCTGGACTGCATGACCATGCCGCTACCCGACGGCGCCACCATGCTGACGTTCCACGACATCACCGACAGCGAGAACGTCGAACGCGCACTGCGCGAGCGCAACGATGCGCTCGAGGCCGCCGACCAGATGAAGGTCGATTTCGTCCATCACGTCTCGTATGAGCTGCGTTCGCCGCTGACCACCATCATCGGCTTCGCGCACCTGATGAACGATCCCGGCACCGGCCCGCTCACCGAGAAGCAGGCCGAATACGTCAACTACATCACCTCGTCGACCGATGCGCTGCTCGCGCTGACCAACAACATCCTCGACCTCGCCACCATCGACGCCGGCGCCATGACGCTCGAACTCGGGCCGGTCGATGTGCGCAAGACCATCGCGGCCGCGGCCGAAGGCATTCAGGACCGCCTGACCCGCGACCGCATCATCCTGAATGTCGACGTCGATCCTGACATCGGCAACTTCATCGGCGACGAGCGCCGCATCGTCCAGGTCCTCTACAACCTGCTTGCCAACGCCGCCGGCTTCTCGCCGCCGGACGCCGTGATCACGGTGAGCGCCCGGCGCACCGAGCACAGCGTGCGATTTGCCGTGATGGACGAAGGCCCCGGCATTCCGCCCGAGGTCAAGGACAAGGTTTTCGACTGGTTCGAAAGCCACGCCAACGGATCGCGGCACCGCGGCGCGGGCCTCGGCCTGTCGCTGGTGCGCTCCTTCGTGGAACTCCATGGCGGCCGCGTGCATTTCGATTCCACCGTCAAGCGCGGCACCAGGGTCGTTTGCGATTTCCCGCTCGACCAGAGCGCACATCGCAACGCCGCTGAATGAGCGAACCCTCGACATTCGCAACCGCGCTCGCCAACGAAACCGCGACCGCGCATCTGATGGCCGACCTTGCGCTGCTGGTCGGCCCCGGCGATCTCATCACGCTGTCGGGCGATCTCGGCGCGGGCAAGACCGCAGCCGCCCGCGCCATGATCCGCTACCTCGCCGGCGACGACACGATCGAGGTGCCAAGCCCGACGTTCACGCTGGCGCAGCATTACGATCTGCCGCCCTACCCGCTGCTTCACGCCGACCTCTATCGCATCAACGGCCCCGGCGAACTCGAGGAGATCGGCCTCGCGCCGCTGCCCGAAGGAACGGTGGTGCTGATCGAATGGCCGGAGCGCGCCGCCGGCGCCCTGCCCGCCGACCGGATCGACATCGCCTTCAGTCATCGCCCGGCGCTCGGCTCCGCCGCCCGCGCCGCAGAGATCACCGGTTATGGCAAGGCCGCGGCGCAGGTCGCGCGGCTGGCGGCGCTGCGGCAGTTTCTTGACGACGCCGGATATGGCGATGCGAAACGGCAGCGCATGGCGGGCGACGCCTCGACGCGCTCCTACGCCCGGCTGATCCGCGGCGATACGAGTTTCATCCTGATGAACGCGCCGAAACGGCCAGACGGGCCTGCGATCCACGACGGCAAGTCCTACAGCGCGGCCGTGCACCTCGCCGAAGACGTCAAACCTTTCGTCGCCATCGCGCGCGGCCTGCGCGACCAGGGCTTTTCCGCGCCCGCGATCCATCATGCCGATTTGGAGTCGGGATTCCTCATCACCGAGGATTTCGGCAGCACGGGTTTCGTCGAAGGCGCGCCGCCGGCGCCGATCGCCGAGCGTTATCAGGCCGCCACCGACATGCTGGCGGCGCTGCACAGTCAGACGCTGCCCGAAATCCTCTCCGTCGCGCCGCATATCCCCTACGCCATCCCGGTATTCGATACCGAGGCGATGCTGGTCGAGGCGGGGCTGATGCTCGACTGGTATCTGACCGACCGGGGCATCGAGCCGGACGGCGATCTGCGCGCGGAATTCATGACGATGTGGCGCGCGCTGCTGGAGAAGGCAAACGCGGCGCCAAGGACCTGGGTGCTGCGCGACTTCCACTCGCCCAACCTGATCTGGCTGGAACAGCGTCGCGACATCAAACAGGTCGGCGTGATCGACTTTCAAGACACCGTGCTCGGCCCCTCGGCCTACGATCTCGTCTCGTTGTTGCAGGATGCGCGGGTGGACGTGCCGGAGCCGCTCGAACTCGCGCTGCTGGCCCGTTATGTAAAGGCGCGGCTGGGAAGCGGCGCGCCGTTCGATCCCGCCGGGTTCGCCGAGCTCTATGCCGTCATGTCGGCGCAGCGCAATACGCGGCTGCTCGGCACTTTCGCGCGGCTGAACCGGCGCGACGGCAAACCGCATTACCTGCGTCATCAACCCCGGATCTGGACCTACCTGACCCGCTCGCTCGCCCACCCCTCATTGGCGGAAGCCCGGGCCTGGTATCAGGCTCACGTTCCGCCTCCGGCGGCTTGAACACATTTGCTTTACGGCTTGTTAGAGGTCGTGCCCTAACCTCTGCGACTCAAAGCCGCACGGCGGTGCGGTCCTCGACGACGGGAGCAAGCCATGGGTGCGGAACGGCGCAAGGGCGAACGCGTCACCTTCGAGCGCGGATACAGCGCCCATATGATGGGCATCGACGGCACCTGGCGCCGCGACTGCACCATGGAGGATGTTTCCGAACACGGCGCCAAACTGACCATCGAAGGTTCCATCGAAGGCCTCCACCTGAAGGAATTCTTCCTGCTGCTGTCGTCCACGGGGCTTGCCTATCGCCGCTGCGAACTCGCCTGGGTCAATGGCGACCAGATCGGCGTCAATTTTCTGAAACCGAGCGACAAGAAGAAAAAAGCCGGCCGGCGCAATGGCGCCACCACCGACGCCTGATCCGCGGCCCTCTCGCTTCCGATGGATCGGAGACAGGTTTTCAAAAAATAGCCAGAACCGATCCGGACACATCTTTCCTGTCATGCACGCGTCACGGCCGACGGCTATCGCCTGGGCTGACGATGCGATTCGCCCGTGTCATGATATTGTTCGGTGAATCGACCGGTTTTGAGGGAATGAAAGCCGGGCTCTCGTTTTTTGTTTTGACGCGTTTTCTTCACGCGAACCGGTATCCACTTCGCTTGAAAACGCTGTAGGGGGTTTGTTTTGACGCGTTTTCTTCACGCAACCGACGTCCGCTTCGCTTGAAAACGCTATAGGAAGCGCCGGAGACCTCGCCGAGAATGCCCGTCACACCGACCAAAGCCATGGTGCTCGCCGCAGGCCTCGGCCTGCGCATGCGGCCGCTGACGGAACGGATGCCCAAGCCCATGGTGCCGGTGGCCGGCAAGCCGCTGCTCGATCATGTGCTGGACAGGCTGGCGGATGCCGGCGTCAGCGAAGCGGTCGTCAACGTCCGCTATTTGCCGGACCAGATCATCGATCATGTCGCGCATCGCAGCCGCCCGCGGATCGTCATTTCCGACGAGCGCGACGAGGTGCTGGGCACCGGCGGAGCCGTCGCCAAAGCCCTGCCGCTGCTTGGCGACGCGCCGTTCTTCCATCTCAACGCCGACACCATGTGGATCGACGGCGCGCGTCCCAACCTGACGCGAATGGCCGAGACCTTCGATCCCGAGCGCATGGACATCCTGCTGCTGATGGCGCCGACCGCCGGCAGCATCGGCTATGCCGGCAGCGGCGACTACGCCATGCTGCCCGACGGCGCATTGCGCAAGCGCGAGGAAAACCAGGTCGTTCCGTTCGTCTATGCCGGCGTCGCCATCATGTCGCCCGCGCTGTTCGTCGGCGCGCCTGTCAGCGAGTTTTCGCTGACGACGATGTTCGATCGCGCCAACGCGCGCGAACGCCTGTTCGGGCTGCGGCTCGACGGCGTCTGGATGCATGTCGGAACGCCCGACGCCATTCAAGCCGCCGAGAATGCGGTGCTGATCAGCGCCGCCTGAGGCAGCATTTCGCCGGGTCGTCGCCCGTCCCGGCGCGTGCCATGATAGGCCTGATCCCGAATCAAGGTCAGTCATGCGCGTCCGCAACGTCCCCCCGTCAGCGCCGTTTCTGCGCACCGTCATCACCGCGCTGGTCGATGGCGCGCTGATCGAGGGATTCCGCCCGCGCGCGCAGCCGGAACGGCTCGCAGGGGCCACGCTCTATCTGCCGACCCGTCGCGCCGGCCGCATGGCGCGCGACATCTTTCTCGATGTGCTCAATGTCGATGCCGTGATCCTGCCGCGCATCGTCGCGCTCGGCGACATCGACGAGGACGAACTGGCCTTCGCGCAGGCCGCCGCTGCTACGGTGGAGACCCTGGACCTGCCGCCCGCGCTTGACGGGCTGGCGCGCCGGTTGGCGCTGGCGCAGCTCATCGAGGCATGGGCGCGCCAACTGAAGCCCGGCGATCCGGCGCAGGCGCCGCTGGTTCTCGGCGGGCCGGCCTCGACGCTGGCGCTCGCCGACGACCTCGCGCGGCTGATGGACGACATGGCGACGCGCGGCGTGGACTGGCGCGCGCTCGACGCCCTGGTGCCCGACGCACTCGACAAATACTGGCAGCTCACGCTCGATTTCCTGAAGATCGCGCGCGAGTACTGGCCGGCGCACCTGAAAGAAACCGGCCGGATCGAACCGGCGGCGCGGCGCGACCGCCTGATCGAGGCCGAAGCCGCGCGGCTCGCCGCTCACCATGCGGGGCCGGTGATCGCGGCGGGGTCCACCGGCTCGATGCCTTCGACCGCAAGGCTCCTGCATGTCATCGCCGGACTGCCGCAAGGCGCGGTTGTGCTGCCGGGGCTCGACACCGACCTCGACGAAGACGCGTGGCAACTGATCGGCGGCGTCAGGGACAAAACGAGCGGCGACTTCATCACGCCGCCCGCGGCCGGTCACCCGCAGTTCGCGCTGCACGCCTTGCTCAAGCGGTTCGGCATCGCACGCAGCGAGGTGGCGACTCTCGGCGCGCCTGCGCCATGCGGACGCGAGATGCTGGCCTCGGAGGCGATGCGCCCCTCCGACGCCACGGCGAAGTGGCACACCCGGCTTGCCGAACCGGAGGTCGCGAAGAAGATCGCATCCGGCATGACCGGCCTCGCCGCGATCGCCGCCGCCAATCCGGAAATGGAGGCGCTCGGCATCGCGGTCGCGATGCGCGAGGCGCACGAACTGAACAAGACCGCAGCACTGGTAACGCCCGACCGCGCGCTGGCGCGCCGCGTGATGGCCGCACTCGGCCGCTGGAATCTGGCATTCGACGATTCCGGCGGCGACGCGCTGATGGATACGCCCGCGGGAATTTTCGCGCGACTGGTCGGAGGCGCGGCATGCAACGGCCTGGAGCCGCCGACCCTGCTGGCCTTGCTGAAGCATCCGTTGTGCCGGCTCGATCGCGCAGTCGGCGGGTGGGCGCGCGCGGTCGAGACGCTGGAACTGGCGATCCTGCGCGGCACGCGACCGCCGCCGGGCAGCAGGGGACTGGCGGACGAGTTCGCGCGTTTCTGCGGCGAACTGGACAAGCTCGGTCGCGGCGAGAGTTCGTCGCTGCATCGCGGCGAGCTCCGCGCAGCGCTGAAACCGCATCAGCTTGACGACGTCCGGGCGTTGATCGCGGCCTTGCAGGCCGCGCTGGCTCCGCTCGAAGGCGATGGCGCAACGCGGTCGGCGGACTTTACCCTGCTCGCCGCGCAGCATCGCGGCGCGATCGAGGCGCTGTCGCGCGACGAGCAAGGCATCGCCGCCGCGTTCGAGAGACAGGATGGCGCAGCACTTGCGAAGGCATTCGACGATCTCGGCGGGACGGGCGAGCGCAGCGGCCTGACGGTCAGGATCGCGGACTATCCCGAGGTGTTCGAGACCGCATTCGGCGACCGCATCGTGCGGCGGCCGCAGGCCGCGACGGCGAATCTGCGTATCTATGGTCCGCTCGAAGCGCGTCTTACCCAGTGCGACCGCGTCATTCTCGGCGGCCTCGTCGAAGGCATGTGGCCGCCGGCCCCGCCGAGCGACCCCTGGCTCAGCCGCCCGATGCGGCACGAGCTTGGGCTCGACCTTCCCGAGCGGCGCATCGGCCTGTCCGCGCACGATTTCGCGCAACTGCTCGGCGCGGAGGACGTCATCCTCAGCCACGCCGCCAAGGCCGGCGGCGCGCCGGCGGTGGCCTCGCGATTCCTGCATCGTCTCGAAGCCGTCGCGGGCAGCGAGCGCTGGGCCGCCGCGCTGCAAGCCGGCGCGCGCTACGTCGAATACGCCGAGGCGATCGATCGCCCCGACGAGGTCAAGCCCATCGCCCAGCCCGCGCCGAAGCCGCCACGCACGGCGCGGCCGACGCGGCTGTCGGTGACCGCGATCGAGGACTGGCTGCGCGATCCCTACACCATCTACGCCAAACACATTCTGAGGCTCACGCCGCTTGATGCCGTCGACATGCCGCTGTCGGCAGCCGACCGTGGTTCGGCCATTCATGACGCGCTCGGCGATTTTACCAAAACCTATCCGGCGGCCTTGCCGGCAAATCCCGCGGAGGTGCTTCGCGCCATCGGAGAAAGCCGGTTCGCACCCTTGATGCAACGCCCCGAGGCGCGCGCGCTGTGGTGGCCGCGCTTCCAGCGCATCGCGGCGTGGTTCGCGGATTGGGAAGCCTCGCGCAGGGCGCAACTCGTGAGGATCGAGGCCGAAATCAGCGGCGCAATCGAGATCGCAATCGACGGCGATCGCAATTTTATCCTGTCCGCACGCGCCGACCGCATCGAGCATCTCGGCGACGGAAGCTTCGCCATTCTCGACTACAAGACCGGCAGCCCGCCGAGCAGCAAGCAGGTACGGCTCGGCCTGTCGCCGCAGCTTACGCTGGAATCGGCGATCCTGCGCGGCGGCGGCTTTGTGGGCATTCCCGCGGGCGCGTCCGTGAACGAACTCGTCTATGTCCGGCTCAGCGGCAACAATCCGCCCGGCGAACCGAGGCCGGTCGACCTCGACAACGGCAAGACCGACAGGCAATCGCCGGATCAGGCCGCCGACCGCGCCCTTGAGAAACTCACGGCGCTGATCCGCGCCTTCGACAATGAGGCGCAGGGCTATACCTCGCTCGACCTGCCGATGTGGAAAACGCGCTACGGCGCCTATGACGACCTCGCGCGGATCAAGGAATGGTCGGCGGCCGGCGGCCTGGGGCTGGAAGAATGGTGAAGGCGCCCCGCCCGGTTCACCCCGACGCCAGCGCGCGCCAACAGCGCGCGTCCGACCCGGCGACCTCGGTGTTCGTGTCCGCCAATGCCGGATCGGGCAAGACTCACGTTCTGGTCCAGCGCGTGATCCGCCTGCTGCTCAACAAGGTCGACCCCGCACGCATCCTTTGCATCACCTTCACCAAGGCCGCCGCCGCCAACATGTCGGAGCGGGTGTTCGCAACGCTCGGGCAATGGGTCACGCTCGACGATGACGCGTTGAACGCGGCGCTGCGCGACGTCGGCATCGCGCAGCCCGATGTGGAATGGCGCGAACGGGCGCGCAAACTGTTCGCCTCCGCGCTGGAAACGCCGGGCGGATTGAAGGTGCAAACCATCCACGCGCTGTGCACACGGCTGTTGCAGCAGTTTCCGTTCGAGGCGCGGGTGCCCGCGCGCTTCACCGTGCTCGACGAGCGCGACCAGACCGAGATGATGGAGCGCGCGAGCATCGGCGTCATGCTCGATGCCTCGCAAAATCCCGACAGCACAGCCGGCCGCGCGCTGCAATACGCCATGGGCGCGGCCGCCGACACCACGCTGCGGGACGTCATCAATCAGGCCTGCCTCAGCCGCGATCACGTCATGGCCTGGGTCGAGGATCGCGGCATCGAGCAGGCGATCGGCGATGTCGCCGACGCGCTCGGCGTCGATCCGGACGAGCGCGTCGAGGAGGTCGAGCGCGAGATGATCGACGGGCCGAACTTGCCGCGAAGCATGTGGCTCGATACGGCATCGCTGCTTGCGACCGGCAGTTCCACCGACAAGGACCAGGCGAAACGCCTGAGCGAGGCTCACGCCATGGTGGGAGACGCCACGCAGGCCGATCGCTATCTCGATGTCTTCCTGACCGGGGACGGCAACCCGCGCAAGTCCTTCGTCACACGGAAGATCAGCGATGCCAGGCCCGACATCGCTGAAATGCTCGCCGATGAATGCCTGCGCGTGACCGCGCTGCTCGGACGTCGCCGCGCGCTCACCATCCGCGACCGCACGCAATCCCTGCTCGTCATCGCGACCGCGATCGCCGCGAACTACCGGCGCGAGAAGCAGGAACGCGGCCTGCTGGATTATGATGATCTGATCGACAAGACGCTGGACATGCTGAACCAGACCTCGCCGGGCTGGGTGCATTACAAGCTCGATCGCGGCGTCGATCATGTGCTGATCGACGAAGCGCAGGACACGAGCCCCAGGCAGTGGGACATCGTCGAGCGCATCATCGCGGACTTCACGACCGGCGAAGGCGCGCGCGAGGGCGTGCGCCGGACCGTGTTCGCGGTCGGCGACGAGAAGCAGTCGATCTTCTCGTTCCAGGGTGCGGCGCCGCGCGAATTCGACGAACGGCGAAGCAAGTTGGAACGGAAGTTCAGGGACGCGGAGCTTCCGTTTCGCAAGGAAGATTTCATCTACTCGTTCCGCTCCGGCAAAACGATTCTGGAGTCCGTGGACTACGTGTTTCGCGATGAAGCAATCTACGCCAGCATCCATGCGGTCGGCGCTCATCCCGTGCATGAATCGCTTGCCGACGCCGCGCCCGGCATCGTCGACCTCTGGAGTCTGGAGGAGCGCGACAAGCGGGAGGAGATCGAGGGCTGGCGCGCCCCGTTCGACGCGGTGTCGGCGACCAGTCCCGAGGTCAAGCTGGCACGGCGCATCCAGAGCGAGATCAAGACGCTGATAGCGCGCGGCACCATGACGGGACATGAAGGCGCGCGCCGTCCGCTCAGCTACGGCGACGTGATGGTTCTGGTGCGGCGGCGCGGCAACGCTTTCGACGCGATCATCCAGGCGCTGAAACAGTCCGGCATTCCGGTCGCCGGCGCCGACCGCCTCAAGCTCACCGAGCATATCGCGATCATCGACCTGATGAACCTTGCGGATGCGCTGCTGCTACCGCAGGACGACCTGGCGCTGGCGGTGGCGCTGAAGAGTCCGCTGTTCGGCCTCGACGACGACGACCTGTTCACGCTGGCATGGCAACGCGATGGATCGCTGCGCGATGCGCTCGCCGACCGCGCCGCGGCAGGCGACAAATTCCGCGACGCGTTCGATCGCCTGAGGCTGTGCGAAGGCCGCGCCACGCGCGACACGCCGTTCGCGTTCTATGCGTGGCTGCTGGGCGAAGACGGCGGGCGGCGCCGAATCCTGCGGCGGCTCGGGCATGAAGCGAATGACGCGCTGGACGAATTCCTCGAACTGGCGCTGACCTATGAGCGCAAGGCTCCCGCAGCGCTGCAGGGATTCATGGCGTGGCTGCGCGCCGCCGACACCGAGGTGAAGCGCGACAT
>NZ_MKRN01000120.1 GCF_001896955.1 Nitrobacter sp. 62-13
CATTTTAGTCTCCCGGGTCAATCTGGAGACCAAGGTATGAACGTTATTGTTTTCGCATCGCGTAAAGGCGGCTCAGGCAAAAGCACCCTGGCTGCTCACCTTGCCGCGCAAGTTCATAAGGCTTCGAAGCCCTGTCTGCTGGTGGATGCCGATCCGCAGGGATCGCTGACCCTTTGGCACAAGCTGCGCGGCACCAACGAGCCTCCGATCCGGACAGCCAACCGCTCCGTCACCGAGATCATCAACTCCGCCAAGCGTGACGGCTTCGAGTGGGTCTTCATCGACACGCCCCCGAACCTGTCGGCCGTCGTCGATGACGCCATCCGGAATGCAACCATGGTTGTCATCCCTGCGCGCCCCGGCGTCTTCGATGTCAACGCGGTTCAGGACACCATCCAGACGTGCCGCTCCGCACGCAAGCCTTATGCGGTCGTCATCAACGGCGCACCTGCGATGCGCGACGGCTCTGAAAGCCCGATCGTCACCATTGCCCGCGAGGCTCTTGCAAAATTCCGCGCTCCGGTCTGGAGCGGTCAGATTACCAATCGCGCCGACTTGCTGCTGGCGCTCGCACATGGCGAGGGCGCCCGCGAATACGATTCCCAGGGGCGCGCGGCTTCGGAGATCGGACGGCTGTGGGCGGCGATCGAGCGCTCGGTCAAGGCGATCCGTGGGGCGGTGTCCTCAAGCGGGACCATGCACAAGAACGCGGCCTGATCGCACGCTGATGCCAAATGATGAAGCGCGCGGGTTTCGCGCGTTTGTCGTTTCTTGCTTTGCATTCGGTACGAGTGACGAGCCGGATTCCATCCCCGGGTCAGGTCGCGGACATGCTTCGTTCGAAACGCTATAGAAATAGGCGGATCACGACGGCCAGCGTTGCGCCTTGCTGACCACGAAATCGCGGAAAGCCTGAACCCGCGCAACCGCCTTCAGCTCTTCGGGATACACGAAATAGGTATCGAGCTGAATCGAATCGGACTCGCTGAACAACTGCACCAGGAGGTTGTTCTCGCCGACCAGATAATCCGGCAGCGCGGCGATGCCGAGGCCTTGCTGACAGGCGCTGAACAGGCCCAGTATGTTGTTGACGATGAAGTACGGTTCGCGCGGCCCGGAGCCGTTGCGACCGGCTTCAACCAGCCAATGGCGGTTCTGTGGATGGATCGAGGGGTGCGTGTCGCTGAGCATGACGATGCGATGTCCGTCAAGCTCCTCCAGCGTCCGGGGAGTGCCGAAGCGCTTGACGTATTCCGTTGAGCAGTAGGCGTGGAAACCCATCGCGAACAGCTTGCGCTGAATGAGATCGGGCTGGGTCGGCTTCTGCGTGCGGATCGCGATGTCGGCCTGGCGCATCGACAGGTCGAGTTCTTCGTCGGTGAGAATGAGCGAGATCCGGATCTCCGGATAGAGCGCGGTGAATTCGCCAAGGCGGGGAATCAGCCAGTTGATGCCGACGCCCGGCGTCGTCGTCACCTTGAGATCGCCGCTCGGTCGCTCGCGGCTGTCGGTGAGCTTGGCGCGGGCCGCCTGTAATTGCATGAACACTTCATGCGCCGTGCGGAACAGCAGGTCGCCCTGTTCGGTCAGGATCAGCCCACGCGCATGGCGATGAAACAGCGACACCGAGAGTTCCGCCTCCAGCGCCCCGACCTGCCGTGATACGGCAGACTGCGACAGCCCGAGCTGCTCGCCGGCATGCGTGAAGCTGCCAGCCTCGGCGGCTGCGTGAAACACCTTCAGCTTATCCCAATCCATGTCGGTAAAACCGCCGCTATTCCGTAGCATGTTACTCCGCGGCCGCGCGGTCGCCCGCATGGGCAGCGAGAAACCGTTCGGCCTCCAGTGCCGCCATGCAGCCGAGGCCTGCGGCCGTGACTGCCTGCCGGTAAATCTCGTCCGCGACGTCGCCGGCCGCGAACAGGCCGGGCACCGACGTCGCCGTCGAGTTCGGCGCCACCTCGACATAGCCCGAGCTTTTCAGCTTGACCTTTCCGGCCACGAGTTCGGTGGCGGGCGCATGGCCGATCGCGATGAACACGCCGTCGGCCGCGACCTCGGCGAGCGCGCCGGTCTTGACGTTCTTCAACCGGACGTGGGTGACCTTGGGTGGATTTTCGCTACCGCAGATCTCGTCGATCACGCTGTCCCAGACCACCTTGATCTTGGGATGCTTGAACGCACGATCCTGCAGAATGCGTTCGGCGCGGAAGTGATCGCGGCGATGAACGAGGGTGACCTCCGTGGCGAAGTTGGTCAAAAACAGCGCTTCCTCCACGGCGGTATTGCCGCCGCCGACCACGATCACGTTCTTGCCGCGGTAGAAGAAGCCATCGCAGGTGGCGCAGGCCGAGACGCCAAATCCCTTGAAGGTGTCTTCGGACGGCAATCCGAGCCAGCGCGCCTGGGCGCCGGTGGCAAGGATCACAGTGTCGGCCAGGTAGACGTCGCCGCTATCGCAGGTCAGCCGGAACGGCCGCTGCGACACGTCGAGCGAATTCACCGTATCGGTGACGATTTTCGTGCCGACGTGCCTCGCCTGCTTTTCCATCTGCTCCATCAGCCAGGGGCCCTGGATCACGTCCGCAAAGCCGGGATAGTTTTCGACGTCGGTCGTAATGGTGAGCTGGCCGCCCGGCTGGATGCCCTGGATCAGCACCGGCTCCAGCATGGCGCGCGCGGCATAGATCGCCGCCGTATAACCTGCCGGGCCAGAGCCGATGATGACGACCTTGGCGTGAACGGGAACGGGCATAGATCGGGACCCCATGGCGAGAAACCGTCCGGACGCGGGCAGCGCAATGCCCCGCGGCGAGCGGCGGGAAGGCGGGAAAACATCTAAGTCATATATTGGATATCTGGCTAGCTATGCGGAATTTGCAACCCGTTACTGCAAAAATTCCTCTAAATACAAGAATGCATGTCGCGCAATAAAATTGCGCAAGCTCCCCGATCTACGTTAAGAGGTTTACGGGAGATTCTCCCCGTTTCGAGCATGATCCCGAAAAATGGAAACCGGTTTTCGGAAAAGATCATGCTCTAACAAAAAGATAAACGACGAGTCTGATTCAGCGCAGTTTGAAACAGGCTCCAGCGAGCCTCGGGGTATGCACGCGCGTGTCGAAAAGCCTGGACGAGATCGACCTTAAGATCCTGAGCGAGATTCAGGCCGACGGCCGGATCACCAATGTCGAACTGGCCAAGCGGGTCGGGATTTCACCGCCGCCGTGTCTGCGACGGGTCCGGACGCTGGAGGAAGAGGGCTACATCCAGGGCTATCGTGGACTGCTCGATCCGCAACGGCTCGGGTTCGAAGTGACGGTGTTCGCGTCGGTGCACCTGTCGAGCCAGGCCGACGCCGACCTGCGTGCGTTCGAGGAGTTCGTACGCGGCGAGCCGCTGGTGCGCGAGTGCTGGATGCTCTCGGGTGAGGTCGACTTCATCCTGAAATGTGTTGCGCCCGACATGGCGACATTTCAGGACTTCGTGTCGCACCTTACCGCCGCACCGCATGTGCGTAACGTGCGAACCTCGCTGGTGCTGCATAGCTCCAAATACGCCGCGGCGGTGCCGCTGGAACTGAAGGTGCCGGACTGAGGCCGCAAAGCGCGCGCCGACACGCGCCGGCCCGGCGCAAGCGGGCTGCTCACCGATGCTTCATTCCGCGCGCTTCAACTCTTGTTGAAGATCATCTTGTCGAGGCTGACCGGACCGCCGCCGGCGAACACCAGATAGAAGAACACGAAGCAATACAGCGCGGCCAGTTCGCCGCCGTTGACGATCGGCATGAAGTTCTGCGGCGCATGAACCATGAAATAGGCAACCGCCGTCATGCCGGAAGCGATGAAGGCCGCCGCACGCGTAAACAGCCCGACCACCAGCAGCCCGCCTCCGACGAGTTCGATAACTCCTGCCGCGCCCACCATCGAGCCGATTTGCAGATTTGCGAACATCGGCAGCGGGGGAAAGCCGAGGAGCTTGGCGGTGCCGTGTTGCATGAGCAGAAGGCCGCTCATGAAACGAAGCAGGCTGAGGGCGAACGGCTGCCATTTGGAGAACATCTGGTCCATGTTCAGGTCTTTCCCATATTCTTTCGCCTGCGGAAGCTTTCCCGCATTGCACAAAACGAAACGTTCCGCCTCCCGAATAGTTCCAGATTTGGAACAGCAGCGACCGGCTGCTCCCTGCGTCATTGCGTCTCGCCTCGGAGATCAGGGCTGCACGCAGCGGACCGTTTTGGGCTGACAGGAAAAACCGGTATTCGAGCAAACCGGCTGCGCGCCGTTGGCGTCGCGGGCGCAACTCACGCAATCGTCGGTCCATCGGCTGCAATTGGGCGGGCCTTTGTGCACCGAGATTTCTTTCGCGGGCGGAGGCGGAATCTGCATATCGGCGGCGAGGGCGGCTCCGGCGAGGACCGCAGCCGTCGTCGCCGCTGCGAGGCCTAGACGGGAAAGCCGCATGCCGTCTTATCCTGTTCTGCCGAGCTGGGATAAAATCGTGTCAAGGCGTTCGCGATGCGCGACAGCGGAAAGCCCCTCCGCTATCGCCACTCGACCTTGGCGATCTCGTAGGCTTTTGCGCCGCCGGGCGCGACGACTTCAACCGAAGAGCCTTTCTTCTTGCCGATCAGGGCGCGAGCGAGCGGCGAGGTGATTGAAATGCGACCCTTCTTGGCGTCGGCCTCGGCTTCGCCGACGATCTGCCACACCGCCTTCTTGTCGGTGTCTTCGTCGATCAGCGTCACGGTGGCGCCGAACTTGATGGTGTCGCCGGACAGCTTGCTGACATCGATGATGTCCGCGCGCGCCAGCTTGTCCTCCAGCTCCGCGATGCGACCCTCGTTGTGCGATTGCTCTTCCTTGGCGGCGTGATACTCCGCGTTTTCCGACAGATCGCCATGCGAGCGCGCCTCGGCGATCTGCTCGATGATGCGCGGCCGGTCCACCGATTGACGCTTCTTCAGTTCGTCTGCGAGGGCGGCGTGTCCACCTCGGGTCATCGGAACCTTATCGACCATATCACTTCGTCCCTTCGCTTCATCAGCGGCCTGAGGCGTCACGCAAAGTTGCTTTCCGGACCGGACCCCGGCTGCAAATCCGCGTCAGCGACTCTCTAATCCGGTGTGGATTTTGGTTCAGAAGTTCGCTTGACGAACTCGCCGAGGCTGAAGCGAACTTCTGAACCACCACACTAGCTGTTTACGACCGACCTGCGTTAGAAAACATTCCCGCGGCCGTCACGTTCCGGCTCTGCCAAGGATCCCTGGGACCCGTTATCGGGCCGATCAGTCCTATCAGGCCCTGGAGCATTTTCCGGCTAAGCGGAATCCGGTTAGCCGAAAGAAGATGCTCTCAATCAATGACTTACGCGTATTCTGATCGCAAAACCCTGTATCCACTTTTGCGGAATACGCGCTAGGTCTCGGAAAAATAGCTCTGCAGGGTGCGAACCTCAAGGTCTCCGCCCAGATAGGCGCGGATGCCCTGCGCGGCTGCCACGGCGCCTGAAAGAGTGGTGTAATACGGCACTTTATGCAAGAGGGCAGCGCGCCGCAGCGAACGGCTGTCGGCGAGCGCCTGCGGTCCCTCGGTCGTGTTGAACACCAGTTGCACCTCGCCGTTGGTGATGGCGTCCACAATGTGCGGCCGCCCCTCCAGAACCTTGTTGATCTTCTCGGTCGGAACGCCGCTGTCTTCCAGATAGCGCTGCGTTCCGGACGTCGCGATCACTTTGAAGCCGAGCGAGGACAGCAGCTTCACCGTTTCGAGAATACGCACCTTGTCGGTCTCGCGGACCGAAACGAACACGGTGCCTTTGCGCGGCAGGCGCGTGCCGCTGCCGAGCTGGCTTTTGGCGAAGGCGATCTCGAACGAACGGTCGATGCCCATCACCTCGCCGGTCGATTTCATTTCCGGGCCGAGCACGGTATCGACACCGGGGAAGCGCGCGAATGGGAAGACCGATTCCTTGACGCCGACATGGCAAAGCTTCTGCGGCTTGAGCCTGAAGTCGGCGAGTTTCTCGCCAGCCATGATCCGCGCCGCGATCTTGGCGACGGGAAGGCCGACCACCTTGGCGACGAACGGCACCGTGCGCGAAGCGCGGGGGTTCACTTCCAGCACGTAGATCTCGCCGTCCTTGATGGCGTATTGCACGTTCATCAGGCCGATGACGTCGAGTCCGAGCGCGAGTTCGCGGGTCTGCCGCTCCAGTTCAGTGATGGTGGCGGCGTCGAGCGAACGCGGCGGCAGCGAGCAGGCCGAGTCGCCGGAGTGGATGCCGGCTTCCTCGATATGCTCCATGATGCCGACGACGTAGGTGTCCTTGCCGTCGCAGAGACAATCGACATCGATTTCGGTGGCGTCGGAAAGGTAGCGGTCGAACAGCAGCGGGTTGGTGCCGAGCACGGTGTTGATCTGGCCGGTCTTGTCGTTCGGATAGCGCGCCTTGACGTCGGCGGGCACGAGCTCGGGCAGGGTGCCGAGCAGGTAGTCGCCGAGCTGGCTGTCCTCGCGGATGATCTGCATGGCGCGGCCGCCCAGCACATAGGAGGGACGCACCACCAGCGGCAGGCCGAGATCGGCCGCCACCAGCCGCGCCTGCTCCACCGAATAGGCGATGCCGTTT
>NZ_MKRN01000121.1 GCF_001896955.1 Nitrobacter sp. 62-13
TGTCGCGCGTGGTGATCGATCCCTATCAGCCGCTGTCCTTCAAGCACGAGAAGGAGGCGACCTTCCGCGACACTGTGGTGACGCTGCTGCTGGACAATTCCGGCTCGATGCGCGGGCGCCCCATCACGGTGGCTGCGACGTGCGCCGACATCCTGG
The DNA here is from genome assembly GCF_001896955.1 of Nitrobacter sp. 62-13. GTDB lineage: Bacteria > Pseudomonadota > Alphaproteobacteria > Rhizobiales > Xanthobacteraceae > Nitrobacter. Next base: position 157 of record NZ_MKRN01000121.1, read on the forward strand.
CGCGCACGCTGGAGCGCTGCGGCGTCAAGGTGGAAATTCTCGGCTTCACGACGCGGGCGTGGAAGGGCGGTCAATCGCGCGAGGCGTGGCTCGCCGCTGGCAAGCCGCCTGCGCCGGGTCGTCTCAACGATCTGCGCCACATCATTTACAAGGCCGCCGATGCTCCCTGGCGGCGCTCGCGGAAGAACCTCGGGCTGATGATGCGCGAGGGCCTGCTCAAGGAGAACATCGACGGCGAGGCGCTGGATTGGGCGCACAAGCGGCTGCTTGCGCGCGGCGAGCAGCGCAAAATCCTGATGATGATCTCGGACGGCGCGCCGGTCGACGATTCCACGCTGTCGGTCAACCCCGGCAACTATCTCGAGCGCCACCTGCGCTGGATCATCGAGGAGATCGAGACGCGTTCGCCGGTCGAACTGATCGCGATCGGCATCGGCCACGACGTGACGCGCTATTATCGCCGCGCGGTGACCATCGTTGATGCGGAAGAGCTCGGGGGCGCCATCACCGAACAACTCGCCGAACTGTTCAGCGAGACGCATGATGCGCCCCTGGTTCCGGCCCGGCGGCCGCGCAGACTGCATTCGTGAAGGATGGAAGGCCGGGTCTTCTGCGCGAGGCGCGCTTTACGCTTTGCCCGGCCATGACAGCTTGAAGCGAACCGGCGGGCAAATGCGAGCATCGAGCCAACCTAGCCGCCGCGACATTCTCAAATGGGGCGTAGCCGCCACGTCGCTCACGCTTATGCCCGCCGCCCGCGCGCAATTCGCGACGCAGCTGCCCAAGCAACCGTCGCCCCACGACCTCACGCCTCCGGCGCCGGTGTCGATCACCGTCAATGCGAGGCCGATTCCCTCCTTTGACCTGCGCGACCGCTCGCGCACGCGCTTCGGCGCGCTCGCCTTTCGCAGTGGCCTGGTCCTGACCTCGTCGTTTCCCGGCTTCGGAGGATTGTCGAGCCTGCGGGTTGATCCGAAAGGGCGGCAATTCATCTCGGCGACCGACAAGGGCGCCTGGATCACCGGGCGCGTCGTCTACGGGACCGCCGCGGAAATGACCGGGCTGGCCGATGTCGAGGCTGCGCCGATGCTGGCGCACGACGGCAGGCCGATCGCCACGCACGGACGGTTCGACACCGAGTCGATCGCGCTCGACGGATCGTTCGTCTATGTCGGCATCGAGCGCGTCAACCGCATCATGCGGTTCGATTTCGCCAAGGACTTTACCCGCGCACGCGGCGAGGACGTGGAGGCGCCGCCGGCCGTGCGCAAGCTGCCGTTCAACCGCGGGCTGGAAGCGTTGGCGGTCGTTCCATCCGGCAGGCCGCTCGCCGGCACGCTGATCGCGATCTCAGAGCGTGGCCTCGACGCAAACAAGAACATCACGGCGTTCCTGATCGGCGGCCCGTCGCCCGGTCAGTTCGCCGTCCGCCGCACCGACCATTTCGACGTCAGTGATGCCTGCCTGCTGCCGACGGGCGACCTGTTGATCCTCGAACGCAAATTCTCGCTGACCGGCGGCATCGGCATCCGCATCCGGCGCATTGCGATGACGGCGATCGCGCCCGGCGCGGTGGTGGACGGCCCTTCGATCTTCGATGCGGATCTCGGGCAGGAGATCGACAATTTCGAAGGGCTGGATGCGTTCGCCGACGACAACGGCGACGTCGTCGTGACGCTTGTGTCCGACGACAATTTTTCGCTGATCCAGCGCACGCTGCTGCTGCAGTTCATGCTGGTCGAATAGGCGGGGCGCCGCGCTCCAGGCACGACTCAAATGTTAGGATCAGGCTACCAGAAGGAGCCAGGGGTTTGTCAGCTTCAACACCATCGCCCGGCAATTCATCCGGCAAAACCGCTTTCGTCTTCGCGGGCGGCGGAAGTTTCGGCGCCATCCAGGTTGGCATGATGCACGCGCTCGCCGCACACGGCGTCGTCGCAGATATTGTGGTGGGATCAAGCGTCGGGGCCTTGAACGGCGCCTATTACGCCGGCGTTCCGACTCTCGACGGCGTGAAGCATCTTGCTGATATCTGGCGCGGCCTCCGCCGTCAGGATGTATTTCCGGTCTCGGTCATGACCCTGCTCGGATTTCTCTGGCGGCGGGATTTTCTCATCTCGCATGACGGCGTGCGCAAGCTGGTCGACGATCACCTGCCTTACAGGAATCTTCAGGATGCGAAGCTTCCGGTGCATATCGTCACCACCAATATCCTGACTGGCGGCGCCGCGGTGCTGTCCGAAGGCTCGGCCGCCAAGGCGATCGTGGCGAGCACGTCGATTCCCGGCATCTTCGCGCCGGTCCACTACAGGAAGATGTTTCTCGCGGATGGCGCGATCTCGAGCAATACGCCGATCAGGGTCGCCCTCGAGAAGGGGGCGCGGCGTCTCATCATTCTGCCGACCGGAACGGCGTGTGCCGGCGAGGTGCCGCCGAAGGGCGCGGTTGCGAACGTGCTTCACGCGGTGACGCTGCTGATTTCGCGGCAGATGGTCGACGATCTGGAATATATCGATCCGTCCATCGAATATCATGTCGTGCCGCCGCTCTGCCCGCTGGTCGGCTCGCCCTATGATTTTTCGCGCACCGAAGAGCACATCGAGCGGGCAACCAGGAAGACCGAGCGATGGATCGCAGCCGGCGGGCTCGAACAGCGCGGCGTGCCCGGCGAGTTGCGGCCTCACCAGCACTGAGCCTTTACAGGCTCTATGATTTTGATTCGGCGCGTTTTCTTTACGCGACCCGGTTTCCGCTTCGCTCGAAAACGCTGCATCTCGCGAGGACGGATGGCGTCCGGCGGAATGCAAAAACAAGAGCCGGACTCGGTTCGCCCCGATCCGGCTCGATTGTTTCACAGTGATGAACGTGAGCGAACGATCGCTCGTCGTTATCAGCCGGCCTTGGCGGCCTGCTTCTTCTCGATCTGGCGCTTGATCTCGATTGCCTTTGGCGAAAGCTCCGAGTCCCTCGCCTTCAGCAGGAAGGCATCGAAGCCGCCGCGATGGTCGACGCTCTTCAGCGCGTTGGTCGACACGCGCAGCCGCACCGAGCGAGCCAGCGCCTCGGACAGGAAGGTGACGTTCACCAGGTTCGGCAGGAAGCGCCGTTTGGTCTTGATGTTGGAATGGCTGACCCTGTGGCCCACCAGGGGGGCCTTGGCTGTCAGTTCGCAGCGCCGGGACATGGCGAAAATCCTCTGTCATCCCCGGCGTCGGCCCTCAGGGCGGCTCGGGGGTTCGAAATCGCGTCCATTTCAGGAACGGCGGACGTATAGGAGGAGAGCGGCGGGGCGTCAAGGTGCGGAGGCAAAAGCATCGTCATTGGCGGCACAAAATGAGCGCCAAATGCTTCATTTCGGACGGTTTGACTGACGCATGCCGTTCGGTTCCTTCGACGCGGTCCATCATATAAAGGGCGCAATCCGTACCGACATCATGATCCGGGGTCGGCCGGTGCGCCGGCATTGCCGGTTGGAGGCTCGATTTTGCGGCTTGCGAACCGCAGACGGACAATGACCCGCAAGCCTGATTAATAGCCGTGCGAGCCCAAGCCCTGACGTGCAGGACGATCCCCTAAGTGAGCGTGTTCCGAACGAGGTTACCGCAGTTGATGTCCGCCTGGCTCCGGATTCCGGCCGCGGCATCGCTGGCCCTCCTTGCCGCGACGCTGGCGATGCCCGCCCCGGCGGCTGCGCAGGGCAAGCTCGAGGCTCACTATGACGTCACTTTGGCCGGGATTCTCGTGGGAACCGGCGCCTGGGCGGTCGACATCTTCGACGATCAGTATTCGGCCGCCGCGAGCGGCGGCACCACCGGACTTCTCAAGGCATTTGCCCATGGCACCGGAAGCGGCAGTTCACAGGGCCGCATCGTCAACGGTGCGCTGGCTCCTGCGACCTATACCGCGACCATCTCGTCATCGAAGAAATCCGAGACCATTCACATGTCGCTGGCCGGCGGCAACGTGAAGGATTTCGTCATCGAGCCGACCCCGCCGGTGGATACCAAGCGCATTCCGGTCACCGATGCGCACAAGCGGGGCGTATTCGATCCGATGAGTGCGACCCTGGTGCGCGTGCCGGGCACCGCCGATCCGCTCGGCCCCGAAGCCTGCCATGCCGCGACCGGTGTCTTCGACGGCCGCATGCGCTACGATCTGCGGCTCGACTTCAAGCGCATGGAAACGGTGAAGTCGGAAAAGGGCTATCACGGCCCGGCGGTGGTCTGCGCGATTTATTTCTCGCCGATCGCCGGCTACGTCCCCGACCGCCTCGCGATCAAATATCTCGCCGCACAGCGTAATATGGAGATCTGGCTGGCGCCGATCGCCGGCACGCGCGTGCTGGTGCCCTATCGCCTGACGATTCCGACGCCGCTCGGCACCGGCAAGCTGGAAGCGACCCAGTTCATCACGACCGCCACGCCAAATGCCGCCGCGGCGAAGGCGCAATAAAAGCGCAGCAACCCGCACCGATGGTGCGCTGCCCTGAAGGGATTCGACCGATTCACGCAGGAGTTCCTGAGAGGAAAACGGCCTCGATCATCTCGCACGCATTTCGCGAACCGATATCCGCACCGATGCGCCGCGCCTGCGGAATCCTGTTGACTCCTGCCGCGGAATTCATGCGCCCTGCGGATTCATAATTTGGGAGAAATAACCGCTCTTGTTGATGGCTGTAGAACTTGATCTAGTTGCCGATGTCGATCTAAACGCGAGATGTTGCGGTGAACGAAGCCAGAGAGGCCGGGAGTCAGCGATTCGGGCGCGATTCGTTCCGGACTCGTTCCAAAGTTTAAGTAGCGGCCCTGCAGGCGTCGCATTGTGAAACACATCGAATCCTGGCGGTCCGACCCCCGCTTCACCAACGCTGCGAAAACCCTCGGAAAACATGGTCTTTTCATCTTCGATATCTCCGCCCGGCAATGACCGCGCGCCCGGTGCGGGCGTGACGGCGGTGCTCGGTCCGACCAACACCGGGAAGACCCATCTCGCGATCGAGCGGATGCTGGCGCATTCCTCGGGAATCATCGGCCTGCCGCTGCGGCTGCTTGCCCGCGAGGTTTACAACAAGATCGTCGACCGTTCCGGAGCGGATTCCGTCGCACTGATCACCGGCGAGGAGAAGATCAAGCCGCCGAAGCCGCGCTTCTGGGTCTCGACCGTCGAAGCGATGCCGCGCGACCTCGATGTCTCGTTTCTCGCCGTCGATGAGATCCAGATTGCCGCCGATCTGGAGCGCGGCCATGTATTCACCGACCGCATTCTGCACCGGCGCGGCCGCGACGAGACGCTGCTGCTCGGCGCTGCGACCATGCGTCCGATCATCGAGCGGCTTTTGCCCGGCGCGAGCATCATCACCCGCCCGCGGCTGTCGCAGCTTGAGTTCGCCGGGGACCGCAAGATCACCCGGCAGCCGCGCCGCACTGCGATCGTCGCTTTCTCGGCGGACGAGGTCTACGCCATCGCCGAACTGATCCGCCGCCAGCACGGCGGTGCGGCGGTGGTGCTGGGATCGCTCAGCCCGCGCACCCGCAATGCGCAGGTCGCGATGTTTCAGTCCGGTGACGTCGATTATCTGGTCGCCACCGATGCGGTCGGCATGGGCCTCAATCTCGACGTCGATCACGTCGCTTTCGCTTCGGACCGGAAATATGACGGCTACCAGTTTCGCAGGCTGAATCCGGCGGAATTCGCCCAGATCGCAGGCCGCGCCGGCCGCGCCACCCGCAACGGCACCTTCGGCACCACCGGACGCTGCGCGCCGTTCGAGCCCGAACTGGTCAACGCGCTGCAAAACCACACGTTTGAGGCCGTCAGGACGCTGCAGTGGCGCAATTCCGATCTCGACTTCTCCTCGCTCGGCGCCTTGCAGGTGTCGCTGGCGCTGACGCCCGCGCACGAGGCGCTGACCCGCGCCCCGATCGCCGAGGATCTGCGCGTGCTCGATCACGCCGCGCGCGATGTCGAGGTGCGCGCCATGGCGCAGGGCGCGGCGGCGGTGGAGAGACTGTGGGACGCCTGCCAGATTCCGGACTACCGCAAGATCGCGCCGGCCGCCCATGCCGAACTGGTGACGACGTTATTCGGCTTCCTGATGCGCAAGGGCCGCGTTCCTGACGACTGGTTCGCCGCTCAGGTCGCGCAGGCCGATCGCACCGACGGCGATATCGACACTTTGTCGGGACGGATTGCGCAAATCCGGACCTGGACCTTCATCGCCAATCGGCCGGACTGGCTGGCGGACCCCGATCACTGGCAGGGAATTTCGCGTGAGGTCGAAAATAAATTGTCTGATGC
>NZ_MKRN01000122.1 GCF_001896955.1 Nitrobacter sp. 62-13
GCTCGGCCAGGGCGACATGCTCTACATGGCCGGCGGCGGCCGCATCTCGCGCGTCCACGGACCGTTCGTCTCGGACGAGGAAGTCGAAAAGGTGGTTCGTCACCTCAAGACGCAAGGCGCGCCGGAATATCTCGAGGCGGTCACGGCGGAAGAGCCGACCGACGAGGAGGGCGCGGTGTTCGATTCGACCGGCATGGGCGGCGATGGCGGCGGCGATCTGTTCGCGCAGGCGGTGGCGATCGTGAAGCGCGACCGCAAGGCCTCCACCAGCTACATCCAGCGCCGCCTCCAGATCGGATACAACCGCGCGGCCTCGCTGATGGAGCGCATGGAGCTCGAAGGCATCGTCGGGCAGGCCAATCACGCCGGAAAGCGCGAAATCCTGATCGAGGAAGAAGAAAGCCACTTCTGACGCATGACCGAACGATGACGATACCATCCCGGAGTCGCGAAATCGCCACAGCGCCGCGTTAGTGGCCGATTCCGCGGCCCGCCTGTCCCTGCAGCAACTTTCGATGCGAACAGACGAACTTCTGGACCAACGCACCGGGCGGCGACCTCCGCAGCCCGCTCCAAAAAAGGGGATCCCCGCGGCGTCGCAAAGCGCTTAGAGCACGATCAGCAAAACGGATTTTCGGTTTTGCGTGCGATCGCGCTCTAAAATGTTGAGAATGCGCATGATCTTTTCGCCAAACCGCTCACACTCCGGCGGATCATGCGCTAGAAAGCACACCTCGGGCGGACAGGACGAGACATTGAGCAGACACGTGACACATTCATCCGCGGCCCGTCGCCCGATCCGCGGTCGCGCGTGCGCCGGCGCGGTCTGGCTCGTCGCGGTTTTGACCACCGGTCTTTTCATTCCGCCCGCCGTCGCAGAGGCCGTTCCGATCCCGCAACCGGCGCCGAAGGATCGCGGCGGCGCGCCCGCGGCGAAACTTCATGAGACCGTCGAACCGGAGGTCACCGGCACCATGCAACCACCCGAGCCGATCATTCCGGATCGGCGGCGCAACGTGCCGGCAAACTTTTTCGCAACCTTCACTCCGGAGCAAAAGGCGGCCGCCGCACGCGTCAGCGCCTATCTGTCGTCGCTGCGGACATTGGCCGGAAACTTCGTGCAGGTCGGTCCCGACGGCAGCCGCTCGACCGGCGAATTCTACATCCAGAAACCGGGCAAGGTGCGGTTCGAATACGACCCTCCGTCGCCGATCGCGATGATTTCCGACGGCTCGTCGCTCGTGGTTCGCGACACCAAGCTCGCGACCCAGGACATCTATCCGCTGTCGCAGACGCCGCTGCGCTATCTGCTGTCCGACCGCATCGACCTGATGAAGGACACCAACGTCGTCGGTGTGACTTCGGACGATCTCTACATCAGCATCACCATCGAGGAGAAGCAGACGCTGATCGGCACCTCCCGCCTGATGCTGATGGTCGGCGTCAAGGACGGCAAGCTCAAGCAGTGGACCGTGACCGATCCGCAGGGCTACGACACCACGGTGGCGATCTATAATCTGAACTCCACGGCGAAACTCGACCCCGCTCTGTTCAAGATCGACTACACCCGATATCCGACGCCGAACAATTGAGGCGCCGCCCCGCGCGCAGACCCATCACCGGGCTGGTAAAGCGAATTTGACATTCGCTCCCCGCTTCGCAGCGATCTCGATTAGCCGTCATTGCCGGGCATGGCCGTTCGAAGAGCGGCGTCGCTTCGCTCGCCTATGGCCCGGCAAATCCATCAATCTTTGAATAAAGATGGATACGCGGGTCAAGCCCGCGTATGACGACACCGGGCTTATCGACGACTTCACCAGAAATCATGCATCTCTCCCTCACCACCTGGAATATCAATTCGGTCCGGCTGCGCATCGATCTGGTTGCGAAGTTTCTGAAAGCGCAGCGGCCGGACGTGCTGTGCCTGCAGGAAACCAAGTGCCCCGACGACGCCTTTCCGCTGAAACGCTTCCGCCGGCTCGGCTACGAGCACATCGCGCTCAACGGGCAGAAGGGCTATCACGGCGTCGCCGTGGTCTCGAAAGTACCGTTCGACGCCAGCAATATCCGCACCTTCTGCGACAAGATCGACTCGCGTCATGTCACCGTGACCTTCGGTCGCGAGGCGCGTCTCGCCGCGCCGCTGGTGCTGCACAATTTCTACGTGCCGGCGGGCGGCGACATTCCCGATCCCGCGCTCAATCCGAAGTTCGCCCACAAGCTGCAATTCCTCGACGAGATGAAAGCCTGCGCGCCGCTGCATCCGCAGGGCGACGACCGGCATGTGCTTGTCGGCGACCTCAACGTCGCGCCGCACGAGAACGACGTCTGGTCGCACAAGCAGCTCCTGAAGATCGTTTCGCATACGCCGGTCGAATGCGAGAAGCTGCTCGGCGTGCAAAGCCACGGCAACTGGGTCGACGTCGCTCGCGCGCGGATTCCGATGTCGGAGAAGGTCTATACGTGGTGGAGCTACCGCGCCGCCGACTGGGTTGCCGCCGACCGTGGCCGCAGGCTCGATCACATCTGGGTCTCGCAGGCGCTGCGGGACGGCGTCCGCGACTTCCGCATCACCCGCGACGCGCGCGGCTGGAACCGTCCGTCCGATCATGTGCCGGTGACGGCGGTGATCGAGGTGTGAGTGCGGATGCCACGATGACAGCCGCGCTCCTTCTCCCATTGGGAGAGGGTTGGGGTGAGGGGTTACGGATTATCGATAGGTCTTACGCCCTCACCCGGATCGCCGAGGCAATCCGACCTCTCCCCACGGGAGAGGTGTGAGCACGACGCGTCGATACTAAGTACTCAGCTTCGCCGATGCCATCAGGATGTCGCTGGTGGTCTGCCGCGTGCGGTTGGCGAGTTCGTCGCGAAGGCGGCGGGCGGCTGCGGGATCGCTGTCGAGCACGCGCAGAAACAACGTGCGCGGAATGCGGATCGCCATCGAATATTCCAGCGCGACCGCCGTCGCCGGCCGCGACATCGGAACGATCAGGGCCAGTTCCCCGATCAGCGCGCCGCGCTCGGCGATGACTTCCTGATCGCCGCCGTCCGCGACATGGATGCGAAAGCCGCCTTCCTGAACGACGTATCCTGCGTCCGCCTCGTCGCCGGCGCGAAACAGGATCGAGCCCCGCGCGAACTGCTGCTGCTCGGCGCCGATGGCGAGCACGCGCAGCGCCTCGGCTCCCAGCAGGCGCAGGGTCGGGACGCGCTCGAGCAGGACAACGTCATCGTCGATCGACATGGAGGACCAGTCGGCGATCCAGGCCCGGGACCGCCCAAAAACTGTTTTGACGAGAGCTGATACGAATTGCCAGCCTATAGCGTTTTCGAGCGAAGTGGAATCCGGTTCGCGTGAAGAAAACGCGCCAGTTCAAGACCCTAGAGCATGATCCCGAAAAGTGGAACCCGGATTTCGGATAAGATCATGCTCTTTCAAAAAGATAGGGCCAAAGTTTGATTCAGCCCGCTTGAACCGGACCTGTGTCACGGCACCAGCTTGTAGCCACCGGCTTCCGTGACCAGAATCTCCGGGTTGGCGGCGTCCTTCTCGATCTTCTGGCGCAGACGGTAAATGTGGGTTTCCAGCGTGTGGGTGGTGACGCCGGAATTGTAGCCCCAGACCTCCTGCAGCAGCGTCTCGCGCGACACCGGCATCTGCCCGGCGCGGTACAGGAAACGCAGGATCGCGGTTTCCTTTTCGGTCAGCCGCACCTTCTTGGCGGCGGCGGTCGTGAGCATCTTGGAGCCGGGCCGGAAGCTGTAGGGTCCGACCGAAAACACCGCGTCCTCGCTGGCCTCATGCTGCCGCAGTTGCGCGCGGATCCGCGCCAGCAGCACAGCGAAGCGGAACGGTTTGGCGATATAGTCGTTGGCGCCCGATTCAAGGCCCAGAATCGTGTCGGAATCGGTGTCGTGTCCGGTGAGCATGATGATCGGCGCCTTGAAGCCGCCTTTGCGCAAGCTGCGCACCACCTCGCGCCCGTCGGTATCGGGCAGGCCGACGTCCATCAGCACGAGATCGGGCGAGTGGGCCTTGGCCGCGCTGGCGCCCTTCGCACCGGTATCGACGGCGGAGGCCTCGAATTCCTCATGCAGGGACAGTTGCTCGACCAGCGTGTCGCGCAGATCGGTGTCGTCGTCCACGATCAGGATTTTGCGAGCATTGGCCATCGATGCGATCCTCCTGGCGGCGGGAACAAAGGCGGCGGCAACAACAAACCACCTTGACCAGGTGTGCCGCCTGATTGGGTCGTGTAAGTCGTGCGTTCGGACGTGTGAAAGCTGCAGCCACTCATTGTCCCGACGGAGTCTACTCCAAAACCGACGGGAATTTGGGTCAATGTTCCTGTAAAATCTGCCGGTTCCCATATTCGGACCGCAGCGCGGGCGAGATCTCCTCATTCCATGCAAAACTCAGGGTTATCAACGCCTTGCCCCACACATTCCCGTGATCGGCCGTTCGCCGCGATTCGCGTCCACCCCGCCGCCGGACGGCCGCAGCGGGGCTGGTTGATCGGCGCGGGCCGGCCTACGCCTGTGGCGATCGGCCGTGGCGGCCTCCGCGCCGACAAACGCGAGGGCGACGGCGGCACCCCGAAAGGAATTTTCCGCCCGGTGCGTTTGTGGTGGCGATCCGATCGGCATCCGCGGCCGCGAACGTTTCTGCCGGTTCGCGCGATCAAGCCGACCGATGCCTGGTGCGAGGATCCGGCCGACCGGCGCTACAACCGGCCGATCACGCTGACGACCGGCGCGAGCGGCGACCGGCTGAGGCGCGAGGATCATCTCTACGACTTCATTATCGAGATCGACCACAACACACGCCCCCGGATCGCGGGGCGCGGCAGCGCCGTGTTCCTGCATCTGGCCCGCGCCAACTTCGGCCCGACCGCCGGATGCGTGGCGATGACGCAGCCCGCGATGCTGCGGCTGTTGCAGCGGATCGGACCGCACACGAAAATCGTGATCGGGTGATATTGGAGAGCGGCGGAAGAATCACCGCGTTCCGAAAATCGCCGAGCCGACCCGCACATGGGTCGCGCCGAGAGCGATCGCGATACTGAAGTCGGCGCTCATCCCCATCGACAATTGCGTCAGCCCGTTGCGTCTGGCGATCTTGGCGGTGAGCGCGAAATGCGGCGCCGGCGCATCGTCCATCGGCGGGATGCACATCAAACCTGCGATCGTCAGACCATAGGTGTCGCGGCAGCGCGCGATGAAATCGTCGGCTTCCGACGGCGCGACGCCGGCCTTCTGCGGTTCCTCGCCGGTATTGATCTGAACGAAAAGATCGGGCTGCCGGTCCTGCCTCTCGATTTCCTTTCGCAATGCTTCGCAAATGCTCGGACGGTCGACCGAATGGATGGCGTCGAACAAGGCGACGGCCTCCTTCGCCTTGTTGGATTGCAGCGGACCGATCAGATGCAGCGCGATGCCGGGATGCGCGGCCATCAAGGCGGGCCACTTCCGCTGGGCCTCCTGCACGCGATTCTCCCCGAAAACCCGCTGGCCCGCGGCGATCAGCGGCGCGATCGCATCCGCGTCGAAAGTCTTCGACACCGCCACCAGCGTCACCGAGGAGCGTTCGCGCCGCGCATCCCGGCAGGCGCGGAGGATGGCGGCTTCCACGGCAGCAAGACCGTCAGGTTCAACAGCCGTGGCGGGCATGGCGCGTCCGGTGGTCGTCCGATTCGATCGGATCGGCAATTTTCGCTGATCGTTCCAAGTTTATCGATTTTCCCACAGTCTTCTTGAACCGTTGGTTCTACGTTCACGCCGGGGTCAGTGAACTGTGATGTCACGGATCAGCTTCAATCGCAAACGCGCCAAACTCGTGGGTCTTCTGGGTATTCGCGCCCGGCTCGTGCTGCTGGCGCTGATCCTGGTGGTGCCCTTGATGGTCGAGCGCGTCCGCTCGCTCGAAGACATGCGCGCCAAGACGATCGCCGAAATCAACCACGAGTTCGACAAGCTGGCCCAGCGCACGGTCAAGGCGCAACGTGAGGTCATATTATCGGTCGAGGCCATCCTGAAATCGGGCTCGCAGATCTATCTGTCGGGCGCGCGGCTTGGCGATGCCTGCGGGCTGATGCGCGCCAGCGTGCCGACGAACCTGCCATGGATCAGAGACGTTCTCGTTCTCGACACCGACGGGCGGGTCGCCTGCGCCAGCGCCGACGTCGGCGACATCAATCTCGACGATCGGGATTATTTCAAGCGCGCCAAGGCCGAACGCAAGCTGGTGATCAGCGACTACATCGTCAGCCGGGTCTCGAAGTTGCCGACCGCGGTGGCGGCCTATCCGATGTCACTGGCGGACAAAGGCAACGGCGGCGTCATCATCGCCGGCATCAATCTCGACTGGATGTCGAAGATCATGGACAACCTCGGCGGCAGGCCGGGCGTATCGGCGGTTCTCGTCGACAGCGCCGGAACGGTTCTGGCGGCTCCGTCCGATCAGGCCAGCATGATCGGCCATCCGGTCGACGACCTCCGGATGCTGTCGGCAATCGAGACATCGGGCGATCCCTCGAACAGCGCCACCGGCAGGTTGCATTTCACCGCCGCGAACGGCAAGGAACGCTTGGTTTCCTTCAGCCGCGTTCCCGGAACGCATTCCAGCCTGATCGTCAGCATCGACGAAGCCGCGGCATCCGCGACAATCAATCGCGAGATTCGCAAGGCCTATGTCCAGCTCGGTTTTGTCGGCCTTCTCGTCCTGCTCGGCGCGCTGATCGCCGCGGAACGGCTGATCGTCCAGCCGATAGCCCTGATGACAGCCGCGGCCAGGCAATTCGGGCGCGGCGACCGCGCCGCGCGCGTGGCCCGCTCCCAGTTGCCCGCAGAATTTGTTCCGCTGGCGCGGGCGTTCAACGCCATGGCGGCGCGACTCGGCAGACGCGAAAGCGAGCTGCTCGCCGCCAACGACCGACTGACCGTGATGGCCTCGATCGACATGCTGTCCGGCCTCGCCAACCGGCGCGGCTTCCAGAGCCGGCTCGATTTCGAATGGTGCAGGGCGCAGCAGACCGGTGAACGGCTGTCGCTGCTGATGATCGACGTCGATCATTTCAAGCTGTTCAACGACACTTACGGCCATCTCGAGGGCGATACCTGCCTCCACCGTCTCGGCGAGGTGCTGGGCGGGATCGCAAATCGGACCAGGGGTTTCGCGGCGCGCTACGGCGGCGAGGAATTCAGCCTGTTGCTGCCGAACACCGACGCCGGCGTCGCGATGACAATCGGCGAGACGGTACGCGCCGCCGTCCAGGCGCTCGCCCTGCCCCATGCGACCTCGAGCCATCAGACCGTGACCGTCAGCGTGGGCATCGCTTGCACCTCGCCGAACGAGACCCAGCAGCCGATGGAACTGGTCGAGGCCAGCGACGCCGCGCTCTACGTCGCCAAGCATCGCGGTCGCAACACCGTGGTCGAGCATGGTTTCGTCGGCGTTTCCGACGCTGAAGCCGACGCGGCCGCGATGACGCGGGCGGGCTAGAGCATGATCCCGAAAGTGGAAACCGGCTTTCGGAAAAAGATCATGCTCAAACAAAAAGATAAGCGACGAGTCTGGTCCAACGCAGGTGAACCAGACTCTGGATCACGATGATCTCGGATCGAATCGATCCCGAATCCTGAACGTTATCGATTCCGATATTTTGGAAAAAGTGCGAGCGGAAAACCGCGACACTTTTTCTCATCCTGCTCCAGCCGCACCGCCTACGCCCGCGCCGGAATCGCAAGGCCGCGCTGCACCGCCGGACGCGCCAGGCCTCGCTCCAGCCACGCCGCGACATGGCGGAAGCGGTCAAACTCGACCAGCTCGCGCGCCCCATAGAATCCGATCAGGTTGCGGACCCAGCCAAGCATCGAAATATCCGCGATGGTGTATTCATCGCCGGCAAACCAGCGATGGGTCGACAGGTGCGCATCCATCACGGCGAGCAGCCGTTTCGATTCCGCCACATAGCGGTCGCGCGGCCGCTTGTCCTCGAAATCCTTGCCGGCGAACTTATGAAAAAAACCGACCTGCCCGAACATTGGCCCGACGCCACCCATCTGGAAATGCAGCCACTGGATCGCGTGCCAGCGCCGTGCCGGGTCGGCGGTCAGGAACTGGCCGGTCTTCTCGGCGAGATATTGCAGGATCGCACCCGACTCGAACAGAGCGAGCGGCTTGCCGCCCGGACCGTCGGGATCGAGGATCGCGGGAATCTTGCCGTTGGGATTGAGCCACAGGAATTCCGCGCTCTTCTGCTCGCCCTTGCCGAAATCGACCAGATGCGGCTCGTAAGGCAGTCCGGTTTCCTCGAGCATGATCGACACCTTCACTCCGTTGGGCGTCGGCACCGAATAGAGCTGCAGCCGGCGGGGATCTTTGGCCGGCCAGCGGCGGGTGACGGGATAAACGGAGAGGTTGGCCATTGAATCACTCCCGAGGCGCGGTGGGCGTCCCGCTTACACCGCAAAACCACACCGCTTGCAAACCGCGACGTCCGGATCGTCCGACCCGTTGACCCCCGGTCCGCTTTCATGGCCTAGTCCCGCCATCCTGTAAAAAACGCTGCGATTCCATGACCTCAGAACGTTACAACGCCCGTGACGCCGAACCGCGCTGGC
>NZ_MKRN01000123.1 GCF_001896955.1 Nitrobacter sp. 62-13
ATGGTCTCGTTGTCGCCGTAGACCTTCTTGAGCGTCTCCTTCAGCGGCTTGGTTTCCTGCTTCGCGCTGGCGAGATAGGCATCGACGGCCTGCCCGATCCGCCTGCCGAGGCCCGCGCAGGCCCAGCCCAGATGGGTTTCGAGAATCTGGCCGACGTTCATGCGCGAGGGCACGCCGAGCGGATTGAGCACGATGTCGGCGTGGGTGCCGTCCTCCAGGAACGGCATGTCCTCGATCGGAACGATCTTCGATACCACGCCCTTGTTGCCGTGACGGCCCGCCATCTTGTCGCCCGGCTGAATCTTGCGCTTCACCGCGACAAAGACCTTGACCATCTTCATCACGCCGGGCGGCAATTCGTCGCCACGCTGCAGCTTCTCGACCTTGTCGAGGAAGCGCTGTTCAAGGCCCTTCTTCGACTCGTCGTATTGCTTGCGCATGGCCTCGATCTCGGCCATCAGCTTGTCGTTCGGCGAAGCGAACAGCCACCACTGCGACTTCGGATATTCCTCGAGCACCGAGCGGGTGATCTTGGTGTCCTTCTTGAAGCCCTTCGGGCCGGCAATGCCTTGGCGGTTTTCGAGCAAATCGGCGAGGCGGCCGTAGACGTTCCGGTCGAGAATCGCCTGCTCGTCGTCGCGGTCCTTGGCGAGGCGTTCGATCTCCTCGCGCTCGATCGCGAGCGCGCGCTCGTCCTTGTCGACGCCGTGGCGATTGAACACGCGCACCTCGACGATCGTGCCCTGCACGCCCGGAGGCACGCGCAAGGAGGTGTCGCGGACGTCGGAGGCCTTCTCGCCGAAGATGGCGCGGAGCAGCTTTTCCTCCGGCGTCATCGGGCTTTCGCCCTTCGGCGTGATCTTGCCGACCAGGATGTCGCCGGCGCGGACCTCGGCGCCGATGTAGACGATGCCGGCTTCGTCGAGGTTCTTCAGCGCCTCTTCCGAGACGTTCGGAATGTCGCGAGTGATTTCCTCAGGCCCCAGCTTGGTGTCGCGGGCCATCACCTCGAATTCCTCGATATGGATCGAGGTGAAGACGTCTTCCTTGACGATCCGCTCGGAAAGCAGGATCGAGTCCTCGAAGTTGTAGCCGTTCCACGGCATGAATGCGACCAGCACGTTGCGGCCGAGCGCAAGCTCGCCGAGATCGGTCGAGGGACCGTCGGCGATGATGTCGCCTTTCCTGACGATGTCGCCGACCTTCACCAGCGGACGCTGATTGATGCAGGTCGACTGGTTCGAGCGCTGATACTTCATCAGCCGGTAGATATCGACGCCCGACTTGGTCGGATCGAGATCCTCGGTGGCGCGGATGACGACGCGGGTAGCGTCGATCTGGTCGATCACGCCGGAGCGGCGCGCGGCGATCGCAGCGCCGGAGTCGCGGGCGACCACGCCTTCCATGCCGGTGCCGACGAACGGCGCCTCGGCGCGAACCAGCGGCACCGCCTGGCGCTGCATGTTCGAACCCATCAGCGCGCGGTTGGCGTCGTCGTTCTCCAGGAACGGGATCAGCGCAGCGGCGACCGAGACGAGCTG
>NZ_MKRN01000124.1 GCF_001896955.1 Nitrobacter sp. 62-13
TTCTTGGCGATGGAGATGACGAGCCGCAGGTTCGCTTCCACCATTTCCTTCTTGGCCTGGCGCGCCTCGCGCTCGCCCTTCTGCACGCTGTGCACGATCTTGCGGAATTCGCCGATCTCGAGTCCGGTCAGCGCCGCGAGCTGCTGAATCTCGCCACGCAGCTCCTTGATGCGGTCCTTCTCGTGGTGAACGAAATTCTTCCAGCCTTTGGCCGAGAGTTTCGAGACCCGGTTGAGCCAGCGCGGATCGAGCTCCGAGCCCTGATAGTTGCGCAGAAAATCTTCGCGCGCCACGCCGTGGCTGTCGCCGAGCCGCAGCAGGCGACCCTCGAACGAGACCAGCCTCTTGTTGATGTCGTAGAGCTGCTCGACGAGAGAATCGATGCGCGCCTGATTGAGCCGCAGCGACTTCACCTCGACGACGATCTCGTCCTTCAGCTTCTTGTAGCGACGCTCCTGGTTGGGCGAGAGCGATTCATTCTGAAGCTGGTTGGAGATGTCGGCTTCCTGCAGGCGGCGCAGCTTCTTGTAGTTCTCGGCGATCTTGTCGAAGGTTTCGACCACCTTCGGCTTCAGTTCAGCCTCGATGGCGGCGAGCGACATCTGGTTGTCGAAGTCGTCCTCCTCCATTTCGCCTTCGGCGGCGGCCTCGCCCGGGTCCTTCTCGTCGCGCTCGCCGGCACCGCCAGGCGCGCCGCGCGCGGGACGGAACGGCGTCGGCGACGACGGCGCTGCGGGGGGCGCGGCCACGGTGGCGTCGAGATCGCCCTCGCCGGATGCAGCAGTGGCGTCCGCCGGCAACGGCTGGCCGTCGGGGCCGACCGGCGCGCCAAGCAGCGAGGGGTTCATGTTGTTCTTGGCGTCGGGCCCCGCATAAGTCGCTTCAAGGTCGATGATGTCGCGCAGGAAGATCTTTCCCTCGTTGAGCTCGTCGCGCCAGATGATGATGGCCTGGAAAGTCAGCGGACTCTCGCACAACCCCGCGATCATCGCCTCGCGGCCGGCCTCGATGCGCTTGGCGATGGCGATCTCGCCCTCGCGCGACAACAACTCGACGGTGCCCATCTCGCGCAGGTACATCCGCACGGGATCGTCGGTGCGCTCGCCCGGCTCCGACTTCTTGACCTCGGTGACGGCTTTCTGCGTGACCTCGACGAGTTCGTTGTCGGTCTCGTCGTCGCCCTCTTCCTTGTTCTCCTCCTCGCTGTCGGCGTCTTCGGACTCGGACACGTTGATGCCCATGTCGGAGAGCATCGACATGATGTCCTCGATCTGCTCAGGCGAGGTGGTGTCGGAAGGCAGCACTTCATTGAGCTGGTCGAAGGTGACGAAGCCGCGCTTC
>NZ_MKRN01000125.1 GCF_001896955.1 Nitrobacter sp. 62-13
TCGGCTTTCTGGACCGCCTCCATCACGAAATCAAAACGGTCGCGCCAGCGCATGAACGGCTGGCTGTTGATGTTCTCGTCGTCCTTGGTGAAGTCCAGACCACCACGCAGGGCTTCGTAGCAGGCGCGGCCGTAGTTCTTGGCGGACAGGCCGAGCTTGGGCTTGATGGTGCAGCCCAGCAGCGGACGGCCATATTTGTTGAGCTTGTCGCGCTCGACCTGAATGCCGTGGGGCGGGCCACCGCAGGTCTTCACGTAAGCGATGGGGAAGCGCAGATCCTCCAGGCGCAGCGCGCGGACAGCCTTGAACCCGAACACGTTGCCCACCAGCGAGGTGAACACGTTGACGACCGAGCCTTCCTCGAAAAGGTCGATGGGATAGGCAATGAAAGCGTAAAAGCACGTATCATCGCCCGGCACGTCCTCGAGGCGATAGGCGCGTCCCTTGTAGTAGTCGAGGTCGGTCAGCAGATCGGTCCACACCGTGGTCCAGGTGCCGCAGGACGACTCGGCGGCGACCGCCGCGGCCGCCTCTTCGCGATCCACCCCGGGCTGCGGCGTGATCTTGAAACAAGCCAAGATATCGGTGTCGAGAGGCGCGTAATCCGGCTGCCAGTAGCTTTGCCGATATTCCGTGACGCCGGCCTGGTAGGTTTTGACTGCCATCTTCGAGGACTCCTTCATGCGCGCTTTTGCGGTAGCGAACGACGGGCGAGGACCTACCGCGACGCGGCGGCCATCCCCCCACCCGGCCCGGGGATTACGTTCGTGCATCTCAGCAGGGCCTGTCATTCAGCACGGCCCCGCGATTCACGAGTGCCCAACATAAGAGAGGCTCTGCATAAAAACTAATTGTTATTATTGATCAGATGCATTAGACTCGCTTATGTATCAGCCATGCACCTGACCTTCAGACAGCTCCAGATCTTCGACGCAGTCGTGCATCAGCAGAGCTTCACGCGCGCGGCCGACGCGCTGCATCTGACGCAACCGGCGGTCTCGATGCAGATGCGACAACTGGAAGAGCAGGTCGGCGTGCCGCTGTTCGACCACGTCGGAAAACAGATCCAGCCGACCGACGCCGGCCGCGAGTTGCATCGCCACGCCACACTCATCGGCGCCAAGATGCGCGACCTCGAATCCGCGATGGAGGAGTTCCGCGGCGTCCATCGCGGGGAACTCGACCTCACTGTGGCGAGCACGGCCAATTACTTCATGCCCAAGCTGATTGCAGCCTTCTGCGCCTGCCACGCCAAGGTGCAGGTGCGGCTGCAGGTGTCCAACCAGACGCATATCCTCGAGTCGCTCTCGGCGGCGAACCAGGACCTGGCCATCATGGGACAACCGCCGGAGGACGCCGAGCTCGTCGCGCGCGCGTTCCTCGACAACCCGCTGGTGGTCATCGCCTCACCCGAGCATCCGCTGGCCCAACACCGGCAGATTCCGCTGATGCAATTGGGTTGCCAGCCCTTCATTACCCGCGAGCCCGGCTCGGGCACGCGCAATGCCGCAGAGCGGCACTTTTCGCGTCACGGCGTGGAATTCCACTCGGTGATGGAGATGAGCAGCAACGAGGCCATCAAGCAGGCGGTCGAAGCCGGGCTGGGGTTGGGCATCCTGTCGCTGCACACCCTGGAGCTGGAGCTGGCGATAGGCCGCCTGGTCACCCTCGACGTGGAGAGCTTTCCGATCGTGCGACAATGGTTTGTCGTGCACCGCAAGGGCAAGCGGCTGTCAGCCGTGGCCCAATCCTTCCTGGCGTTCCTCACCCAGCAGGCGCGCCCGCTGGCCTCGCCCAAGCATCCGCAGCTCGCTCCGCTCACGCCATGAACTTGACCGGACGCCCGACCTGGATGTCGCTGACGAAAATCACCCCCGCATGGGCCTCGAAAAACGGCTGAAAGCCCTCAAGCAGCGGATCGAACAGGCTTTGCGGCACGGCGACGATGATCATGATGAGGGCGTCATCCTCATTGAACATGAGGTGCCCTTCGTACATGCCGTGGCTGCCCTTGCCCGACAGGTTGCCGACGATGGTGTAGCCCTTGACTCCGGCGCGGTCGAGCAAGTCGGTGGCGAATTCCTTGTGCGCGCCCTCGAGAATGATTTCCAGCTTTTTCAGTGGGTGCAGCTTGATGGCGTTCATGCGGCGTGTTCCTCCTCGGCAGGAGCGACTAGAGGCGGGCGCTCCTCCCACTGGCCATTGTTAAAGACGAAAGGCTTGTAGCCCTGTGTGGGATCGATGACGATGGCGCGGATCCAGCCACCGAGCACCAGGTTCTTGACTTTGACCACGCTTTGCAGCGCGCGCCCGGCAAAATCCAGCGGCGCCTCGATGAGGGCGATCATGCGCATGGGCTCGTGATAGGGCTGACCCTCCCGCATCACCGTCTGCATCGGCAGGCCGGTCCGCAGATCGCTCAGGTTACCGGTCATCACGCCGAAGCGTCCCGCCACGTTGTGATAAGCCTTGCTGCCGCTGCCCATCCGGGCATTGTCCACGGTGGAGAAGAAGTGTTCGAGGTTGATCCATTGGCCTACCACCACCGGCGCCGCCAACAGGTTTTCCAGCAGGCGTCCCTTGGGATCGCAGCGCCAGTCATACGACAGCAGGAAGGGCCGCCCCTCCAGGTTGGCATGCTCGCTGAGCGAGCGCCGGCCGACGATGCCGTACAAGTTTTTCGATAGCCCCCACTCCGGCCGTACCTGGGCCCAGTCCACCGCCTGCCGGTGTGCCAGGCGCCAGGCCTGCGCCGGTTCGATCGCCTGCGCCTCGGACAGAAGCTTCGGCATGCGCTCGGCCGCGGCGAGCTTGGAGGCGGCGAGCAGGCCGTTACGCAGTCGATCCAGATAGACGAGGTGACGCGGCGGCAGCAGGTCGAGGTCGAACAGCTCAATGGCGTCGGTCGTGGTGATATGCAGCGCCGGCAGAAACCAGGTGTCATCGGGAATGTTGATGCCCATGCCGCGCAGCCGCTCGCGCACCTCGGTCTTGTTGGCCATCTGCGCCAGCACCCGAGCGTTGACCAGGCCGCTGGCGCCGCCGCAGGCGCCGCAATCCAGCGCCGACTCGTAGGGGTTGTTCTCGGTCTGCCCGGTGTGGCCCACGATGAGCACGAAGCGCGAGAAGGTCTTGGTCAGCCCGATCATGGTCAGGGCCGTGTGCACGTAATTGACCTGCTCGTCGAGCGAATAGCCGATGCGCCCTAGCCGCACGAGCTGATAATTGGCGTAGTCAGCATCGACGCGGTAGTCCTCACGCAGTTTGTCAATGAATTCGGCCTCCTGCTTGTCCGGCACGCTGAAGGCCGTTTGCAGCCGCGTCGGACCTTCACGGTGACGCAACGCGGTTTCGCGCAGTTCGCGGATCATATCGTCATCCACCCGCTCGCGCTCGATATGCAATTCGGCATGCAGCGCCTTGACGATCATCGCGCGCTGCAGCGTGCGGATGATGGAGTCCGCGTGCTCGCGGGTGAGCTTGTCCACCAACAGGCGGGTGACGGGCTTTTCGGCATCGATGCGGCTGCGCCAGCGGCTATAGCCCAGTGGCGCCAGGGTCTTGCCGAACAGGTCCAACCCGAACAGCATGCCCACCGCCTCCACCGTGACGTAAGGTGAAAGCACCGAACTCTTGAGATCATGCAGCACGTGACCGAGCGTGCTGAGCAGGTCGTCCTCTTCCGGATCGAGTTCGGCGGGCAGTTCCAGCACCAGATTCTTGGGCGTGACCACCGCCGGGCAGAAGTGACTCTCGCTGCCCTTGCCATAGCCGAGAAAGCCCACGGGCACGCCGAAAAAGCCAGCGATGCCGAACGTCTGGTAGTCGCCGACGCGTTCCAGGTGGCGGCGGATGGGCTCGGCGCGCACGTCGATGCAGAACCAAGCCTGCGCGAACGGCCGCTTGCCGGACGGCAGATCCTCGGGCACTTGCACCTGCGCGAGCAGCCGGTCGATGGATTCCGCCTCCATCGCCAGGGTCCAGACCATGCCCTCCTGCGGCGCGAATTCGCGCAAGCCCTGCAACAGCCCCCCGACGTCTTCCGGCGTCAGCGCATCGAGCGCCGCCGTCGCATCGGCGGCGGCAGCCAGTTCGCGAAGCGTGGTGGCCTGCTCCTGTCCGCGCTGGGCCTGCCATAGCGGCCAGTAGCGTTGCAGCAGACTCTCGCAGCGTTTGCCGCCGCCGCGCGACAAGGTGTCGTCGATGCGCTGCGCCCAGTCGGGCAACACTTCGCCGCTGTGCAACGCATTGCGCAGCAGGCTCTCTGCGCCGCGGTCGTGCAGTACGGCGTCGAGCTGCTCGCGCCGAACCGGCGTACGGCGATGCCGCGCGCTTTCCTGCAGGAGCGCCAACCCCACCACCAGGCGAACGGCCAGAAGATCGACGACGTCGGCGGGGTAGCGCTGCGCCCAGTAGTAATGCTTGGCGGACGAACGCCAGCGCACAAAGCCAGTCCAGCCGTGCAGCCTGGTGAGCTCGCGGGTGAAGTAGGCCGACCAGTCGTCGGCATCGATGCCCATTTCTTCCATGACGTGCACGACCGCGCTTTCGGCGTCCTGCACCCGATCGAGGATGCGTCGCACGTGCAGCCCGCGCAGGAACATGCGCGCATTGCGCCGCGCGATCTCGCTCCAGGCGGCGAACAGGCCGCGCTCGCGTCCCGGCATGCGCCAGGAAGACTGGTCCTCGTCGAAAAAGTCGAGGCAGCTCTTGATGACTAGTTCATCAAGTTCGTCGGCCAGCCGCGGACCCCATAGGGCGTCGACCGCCTCGGGCAGCGTCAGCGCGTGCAGGCGCCGCTTGAGCGCGGGCAGCTGCGCGGCCACATCCACCGCCTGGGTGGATGGCGGCTTTCCGTGCAGCGCGGCGTGGACGTCCTGCTCGCGCACGCCCGGCACCACGGCATCGCGGTCGTGCGCCGACTGCATCAGCGCCTGCAGCCAGCGAGGCCAGTCGATGCCCGGCACCGCGGGCAGTTCCTGAGCGCGGCGCGCGAGCTCCTCGGAAATGGTATCCTGCCGCACCTTGCCCTCGCGCTGCCAGTGCTGGTAGTTGCTGCGCGGCAGGAACATCCGCGCATGGAACAGCTCCGCACCGCGGCGGACGGCCTGCTCGAAAGGCATATGCTCAAGGCCGTAGAGCGGGTTGTGGTGAATGAAGTTGCGCATCGGCCAGAAAAATGGCACCGGCTCGCCCGCCACGTAGGCGGTCGAACGCACTCGCAGACGCCGCCCCAGGTTCAATGCATCCACCATGACCATCCTCCGATCGAACCCAGCACTGCGGCAGCAGCAGCGAGCACCAGCCACAGGGCTGCGCCGCTGCGTGACAGGTCAACCGTGCCGGCTGCGCGTGGCCATTGGTCCCCGAACAGGCCGTGCTGCCACAGCACCGCGGCCGCCCAGCTCCACAAAAGCCACACCGCGAGCACCACTGCCGCGAGACCCGCGGGAACCTGCTTCAGCACCGCGAACATGGCGAAGAATCCGGGGAAGGGCGGCGCCGCCAGGGCCGCAAGCAACGCCACCACAAACACGCCGGTCAGACGCGGAAAGGTCGGCCCGATGCGTCCGCGCAGTCCGAGATACGCCCCTCCGAGGCGGCGGCTCAGGCTGCAGCCGAGAACCATCAGTGCCGCAGCGGGAATTGTGACTGCCAAAGCTACCAGCACGAGCTTCGTGCCATGGAGGCCATGCAGCCAGGCCAGCCAGACAAGAGGCCATGCCGAGGTGGCCTGCAGACGGGCCCAGATGAACACCTCCTGCACCGCGAGCAGCCGCCAAGCATAAAGCAGCGCGGTGAACGCCGCCAAGAGCTGCAGCGCGGTTGCGAATTGCCCGGCCGGCGCAGTCGCCTGGTTGAGTAGCAGCGCGCCCGCAGCGGGAAGAGCCACTAGCGCCGGAACGCGCAGCCACACGGGCAGCATCTGAAGCCCCGCATTGAACAACATGCTCAGGGGAAAAAGCGGCAACAGTATCAAGGCGAGGAGCAGCGCGATCATGGCGGTTCAGACCCAACGCAGCCAGATATTCACCCGCTTAGTTGCGGCCAGCGTGCCACGCGCCAGTTGGGTATAAACGTCGGACACGTAAAACTCCCGCGAAAACAACGTGTAGAGATTGAGGTAGATGGCATTCCACAGCGTGCCGGGCGTGCCTTCGAATTCGAGGGACTGGGCATAAAACGTCATGAGCCAGGCCCCGACCAGCACAACGGTAAGGAAAACCACCAGGATATCGAAAGCCAGGAAGTTGATGCCCGCGGCAGCGTAGATGGCATCGCGCAACACCGGATCCGGGTAGAGGAAAGCCTCGAACGCATGCGCGATCAGCGTGTAGCCCACCACCACGATCAGGAAGGACAAGAGAATCATGGTCAGCGAGCGCCAGGGGCTCTCGCTTGGGAGCTTGTGAATGGAGAAAAACACCTGCGCTCCCGTGACCCAGCCGAAGAATAACAACACCACCGCGCCCTGCTTGTGGAAGAAGTCCTCCGCCACCAGCCAGTGCGACAGGCCCAGCACCAGCGCAGGCACCAGCACGGTGATGAGCGCGGCCAACAGCCAGGGCACCTTCACTGCGCGCAACGGACGACGCTCGACGACAAAGGTGTAGATGTCGTCCGGCGGCACGCCATCGTCGCGGCGGGTGTCGCCGATCACGTTGCCCGAATTTAGAAACAGCGTGGCTTTGAACAGCCCGTGTGCGATGAGGTGATAGACGGCGAGCGAAAACGCGCCCAGCCCGCATTCCATGATCATGAAGCCCATCTGCCCCATGGTGGAATAGCCCAAGGATTTTTTGACGTCGTTCTGCGTCAGCATCAGCGCCGATCCGACCAGTGCCGTCACAACCCCGACGACGAAGGCGAGGTGCAGCGCGTCGGGGGCGTGGACAAATACCGGAGCGAAGCGATTGAATAAGAATCCGCCAGCGTTGACGATGCCCGCATGCATCAGCGCGGACACCGGCGTCGGGCCGTCCATGGTGTAAGGTAGCCAAGTGTGCAGCAGAAACTGCGCCGAGCGGGCAAACGCCGCCAGCGCCAGCAGCATCGCCGCCACCGGCACCACGGCCACCTCGCCGAGATGCATGTTCGGGTCGGCGCTGATCCGAGAGAACAGCTCCGGCAGCTGCGCGGTGCCATAGCCGTGCCACAACAGGAGCGCTGCGCCCACCAGGGGCAGATCGCCCACGCGATAGGTCAGGAATGTCCACAAGGCATAGCGGCCGCTGGCCTTGCGGCTGGTGTCGAACCCCAGCAGGAAGAACAGCAGCACCCCGATCAGGAACCAGGCGGCGAGCAACGTCAGCAGATCGGCGGCGACCACCATCAGTAAGATCACGGCGGTCATCAGATCGAGCAAGGCGAAAAACCGCGGGTAGCCGGGTTCGTCGGCCATGTAGCAAACCGCATATACGTGCACCACAAGGCTGATAGCCGCTACCAGCACCGCCATCGCCACGGCAAGATGGTCGAGCAGCAGGGCCGCCGGGCCAAGCTGCACCAGCGCCACGTCACCCTGTGGCGCGCGCAGCACTGCCACTAGCAACGCCAATGCGATCGCGAGGGTGGCAGTGAGCATAGCCACGCTGATGCGCGCCGCTCGTGCCGGCCGGCCTGTTCCGGCCAGCGGGGCGATGATCGCCGCCAGCGCCGGCAGCGTCGGCAACGCCACGAGACACCAAGAGACCCAGTGGTCCATGGTAGATACTCCTCGCTCAATCGGGATGGCATAATGCCGAACGGGATGGCACGATGCGAAAGCGGCTAGGTTCGCCAGCTCCTTCTGGCTGAACGGCCACACGATAAGAGATGAATTGAATAAGGAAAAATTTGAATTGCTTATTCAATCCCTAAGGCGAACTGATACATTCCGATAATCGCTGCCCCGCAACTCATTCCCGTGTTCCCCCCATGGATAAAAAATACGTTGGACTCGATCAGGACATCTACGGGATCACCCAGCTCGGGCGCATCGTGCTCGATGCCCGCGTGTTCGGTCTCATTCCGGAGACACAGGACTGCGCGGGCTGGAACATTGGCCAGATGCAGGCGCTGAAGGGCAAAATAGAGCAGCTCTGGGATCAGTATGGCAACCTGCCGAGCGCGCTTCCGCCGGAGTTGGCCGAGCGCCATAACCGCATCTATGCCGAGGCCATCGCCCGCGCCAAGGAGCGGGGCTGGGACGCCGAGTTGTCAGAGGACGAATAGCGCGCCGCCGCGCCATGCCCTCCCGGTAAGCGCCGCTGCAAGTGGGGGGCGTCCAGATGTCGCGGCGTCTCCCGAATCTGCCGCCTGATTCATCACGCCAGGAACTCACGCCGGAACGCCTGCTTATTAGATGAAGCTCGCGGTGGCGGAGCGAGTTCCGTTGTAGGGTCGGAGAAAAGACCTGACGTCGGTCGCCCGGCGGCAGGCCAAAGCGCGAGTCGGGAGGGATCGATCATCCGTATCGATCGGTATGAGCCCGTCGCGATCTGAGCGGACACCCGCAAAGAACCTGCGCCACCGGCGTTTATGTTTGCCGCAATCCGCGCGTGGCTGACCGTTCGACCAGGAGGGAAAGATGAAAAAGCTCGAACGAACGGAAGACCAAAAGCCGGGGACCGTTACATATGAGTTAGACGATGGTCGCTACGTCACGCTCGAGGAAAGCGCCGTGCAGCAGTACGGGGTAAAACAACTTCTGGAATGGCTCGATATCGAACGTCCAGGGGCGGCCGAAAAGAAGAAGGGACATTCCTAGAGCATGATGCCGAAAAGTGGGAACCGGCTTTCGGAAAAGATCATGCTCAAAACAAAAAAGATAAACGACGAGTCTGATCCGACGCAGTTTGAAACCAGTTTGAAACAGACTCTAGGGCATCCCCGTTAGTCGACCAGGATCGTACGGCCCATGATGATCATTTCCCAGGACAAACCTAACTCGGCCCTCTTGGCCTCTGCCTTTCGCGCTGCCGCCAGAACTTCACCATCCTCGGACGAACCGAGCATTCCGAGTATTTTTGAAAGCAGCTTCAATCGTTCGTTTTGATGAGCAGCCGGCTCCTGCCCTTTCTTGCGGTTAAAGCGTCCGGCTTCCCTTCGCCTGGTCGCCAAAACCCACTTTCCCTCGATGCGGACCACTTTTCCCAAAGCTTCCAAAGTTCGTAATGCGCGATGAACCGATATGATTATCGATTTGCTGCGGACCCCATGGTTGATCTTGCGAGCGAGATCAATCGCCGAGAGCGTGACCACGAGCTTGTCCGATAACGCATCAAGGACCGCCTGCTGAATCGCGCTGAAACCTCGCGCCATGGGAACCCTCCAACGCTATTCGCGCACGCTTATTTTAAGTGTTACCAGCACGAAATGCCACCAGCACTTGACGCTTAGTTCGCGAGCCAATGGCGCGAGCCGACGATCGAGCCCAGCGGATGACAGGCATTTTGGGCATCGGAATCAATACAGCAATGGCCGCGCGCGGTTGCGCGAGCACGATACGGAAACGATCCGCGCGCCAACTGTATGCATCGGCCCCGGCGTTTTGCCGATGCAGGATTCCAGCGCTGCAAGATTTGTAACCTCACTATCCAACATGGACACGCCGCCGCTCGAACATCACGGCCTCTGACGACCGACTACGCGGCGGAACCAGCCGTCCAGCAACGCCTTCTCGTACGCATAGCGATCGCTGGATAGTCGCGCTGACGGATTCATCTGATAGTTGATGTCCGTGAGAGTCTCCTCGCCGCTGTGCGTGGGTTTGCCCTTCTCGGCCAGGACATAGCTTAGCGTGATGCGCGGCGGGGTAACGTCACGCATAATCCTGACATCAGAGAGACGCCATGGCTCGTTCTCGCCGGCAAGGTCGACGTTCAGAATTTTGATGGTCAGATCCTGGCGCGGCGTCAGAAGTCGCGCCCCAAGTCTTTCGAGGTGTGCTCTGAACGCCGCAAGCGTAGCAGCGCGTCCCCCTGCGTCGAACGCACCGGCGTCCGTATAGCGCTCAGGGTTTACGAAGCGAACCTTGACGCTTGCGAAGCTCGTGCCAGGCGCAAGTAGCAGAACGATAAGCGCGGCCGCAGGAAACCTGTCCCGGATCATGGGAACCTCGGGTGCATTTCAATGTAATCGGACACATGGGTATGGCGTGGGGCATCGTCCAGACAACGTCTCCTGCCCGGCGCTATTACATCCTGAACCGCACCGGAACTACGAGTTGCACGACCTGCTCGTTAAGCCCCGGAGGCGCCGCCGGCAGCGGCGAGGCGCGCTCGATCATGGCGAGAACCTCGTCGTCGAGTTCAGGACAGCCGGACGAGCGAACCAGATAATAGGTGAGCACGTGGCCGTCGCGATTCATCCCGAAGCTCAACAGCGCTGTGCCCTCATGGCCCTGCGCACGCGCTGCATCCGGATAGCGCTTGTAGTGATCGAGGTGGGACAGCAGCCGGCTTTTCCAGGCCGATGGAACGTTGGAGTCTGCTGCGCCCGCGCCGGTGGTTGCTGCCGAACTGCTATCTTGAAGGTCGGGTGCGGCGATCGGATTCGGCGCTGACGCGAGCGCCGATGGGGCACCTTGAAGCTTTGCGGAAGATATCTGGCGTCCGGGAGCCTTCGGTATGGACGATGAACGCTTGCCGGCAAAAGCTGTCGTGACGGCGGGGTCGGGTGTCGCAGCCACATGAGGCGCTGGCGGTGGCTCATGGTGCCGCTCAACGGCGGTCGTTTGCAGCGGGTCGATTGAATCCCTGTTCTGGCGGCTGTCATCGTCAGCCGTGGTCGGCTGCCGAGACGCGATCGTCGCCTGCGGTGGCGGCGCAGACACGATGTCGACGGCAATGGCAGCCGGCTGTTCGCCGAGGATTGTTTCACTTGTCTGCTGGTAGCCGAGCGCAAAAAGCACCGCGAGGTGGCCGATCAGAGCGACCGTGACGCCGCCGGTGCGCGCAACACTGCGCCGTATCCTGCCGCCATATGTGATTGCTGCCAGCATCACACCTCGCGCCTACCAGGCTCACTCGCTGATGAGTGACAGATAGGCCGGCGCCTTGATCCTATCAAGCCACTGTTTTGATTAGATAATTTGAATTATTCTAGGGTAGCGGCAGGAGCCGTGAGAAAGCGGCGGCGATAAGTCGACGGAAGCTCATGAAGTCGCTTTGCTTTCCTCACCCTGGCAAGTGCCGGGGTCGGCCGCCATCGATCGCTCGACCATCCGCGATACGGGGACCACATAGCGTAGATGAGGCACCTCCATACACATCGCCGTTCTCCGCTATTCCGGTTGTTTCAGCGATGCGCCTCGTTCTTCGAGCCAGAGCCGGATCTGGTTTGCGGTGACGGTGCCGACGCCGGGCTCGGACAGCAATTCGTCCCAGGTATAGGCCGAGGCGATCTCGACCAGATGGCGGCTACGTTTGGCGACGGTCCGGCCTCCGAGCGAAGCGTGGCGGCCATGCAGCAACACATCGATGGCGCGGCGGGGCAGATTGCGGCTGGGGGATTTCTCGCTCGGTTTTGGACAGAATGCCCTCACGTCATGCTCTTCAATATCGAGTTGCGCGGCGATGCGGCGATGATCCATGCCGAGCGCGCGCAGCACCGTCACCTCGTCGCGCAGCCAGGCGAGGAAGCGGCGTCGGTTGTAATCGTTCCGCCGAGGCTGCGGCTTCGGCTTGCGCTGTGGCGGCGGCGGTGGCGTTTGTTGAAGCGATACGTCCTTGACCAGCGTCAGCATGGGCGATCTCCTCGCATGATGGCCGGAGCGGTGTTGTGATCCCGTTATGATCCCGCTCCCCGCTATCTCGCGAGATCCGCGGCACGCGCCAGCGCAGCGGCAAAGCCGTCCAGCGAGACGTTGAAGGTGACGGGCTCATTAGTGGACAGGTTGAGCGAGGCGACGACCAGCTTTGTTCCCTTGCGCATGGCGTCGGTGGCGGCGGTCGGGAAGCTCACCGGCAACAGGCAGCCCTGCGGCCCGCAGGTGGAGAACCGCAGACCCTTGCCGAGATTCTTGTCGTCGAGCTTGAGAACGGCGCCGGCATCGAGATTGAGGCCGAACGGCATCAGGATGGTGCCGTCGGTCTTGCCGCCGCCAGGCGGCTGTAACTCGATCGCGAACACACGCTGCCCGGTCTCCTT
>NZ_MKRN01000126.1 GCF_001896955.1 Nitrobacter sp. 62-13
ACGCCATGGGCGCGATGTCCTCGAAATACAACGACACGCCGGCGACGGCCTCGCGGGCCTATGACGTCAGCCGCGACGGCTTCGTGATCGCCGGTGGCGCCGGCGTGGTGGTGCTGGAAGAACTCGAGCACGCCAAGGCTCGCGGCGCGCGTATCTATGGCGAGGTCGTCGGCTACGGCGCGACGTCGGACGGCTATGACATGGTCGCGCCGTCGGGCGAGGGCGCCGAGCGCTGCATGAGGATGGCGATGTCGACGGTGAAAACCAAAGTCGACTACATCAACCCGCACGCGACCTCCACGCCGGCCGGCGATCCGCCGGAAATCGAGGCGATCCGCAAGGTGTTCGGCACCGGCGAAAAGTGCCCGCCGATTTCCGCCACCAAGTCGCTGACCGGGCATTCGCTCGGCGCGACCGGCGTGCAGGAGGCGATCTATTCGCTGCTGATGATGAATAACGGCTTTATCTGTGAAAGCGCCAACATCACCGAACTCGATCCGGTGTTCGCGGATATGCCGATCGTGCGCAAGCGTATCGACAACGCCAGGATCGATACGGTGATGTCGAATTCGTTCGGTTTCGGCGGGACCAACGCCACGTTGGTGTTCAAACGACTGGATGCGTGATCGCTTTATACGGCAGCCTGGTGGAGTGAATTCGACATTCGTGCCCCGCTTGGCTGCGCGTTCCGGACGCGAATGTCAAATTCAAAACTCCACTAGCAACCTAAATTTGCTAGTGGTCCTTCGATTTCCAACATTCGCAAGAGGGCTCGCTGAAACGGGTGCGAATGGTGGAATCGGACCGCTGGGAGGCCGACGACGGCAGCAGCAATAACGATTATGTCAAGACCTGGGTAAAGCGCGGAGCGCGTCTTGCGCGGACCCTCCGGCTCATCCAAACCTTCCAACCTGTCCACGTCATCCAGACGTGGATGCCCGGCACGGGGCCGGGCACGACGGAGTCTCGCATGACACACCTGATGCAAGGCAAGCGCGGCCTGATCATGGGGGTCGCCAATGACCACTCGATCGCCTGGGGCATCGCCAAGACACTGGCCGCGCACGGCGCGGAACTGGCCTTCACCTACCAGGGCGAGGCGCTGGCCAAGCGGGTCCGGCCGCTGGCCGAATCGGTGGGCGCGAGCCTGGTGCTGCCATGCGATGTCGAGGACATCGCCTCGGTCGACAAGGTGTTCGCCGATATCGGCAAGGCTTGGGGCAAGATGGATTTCCTGGTCCACGCCATCGCGTTCTCTGACAAGAGCGAACTGAACGGTCGCTACGCCGACACCACGCGCGAGAATTTCACGCGAACCATGCTGATCTCCTGTTTCGCGTTCACCGAGGCCGCCAAACGCGCGGCCGCGCTGATGCCGGATGGCGGCAGCATGGTCACGCTGACTTACAACGGCGGCGACCGCGCGATGCCGAACTACAACGTGATGGGCGTCGCCAAGGCGGGACTCGAAGCGTCGGTGCGCTACCTCGCGGTCGATTTCGGTGGGCAGAACATCCGTGTCAATGCCATTTCGGCCGGCCCGATCCGCACGCTGGCCGGCGCCGGCATCGGCGATGCGCGCTTCATGTTCGCGTTTCAGCAGAAGCATTCGCCGCGGCGGCGCGGCGTCAGCCTCGAGGAACTCGGCGGCGCCGGACTCTATCTGTTATCGGACCTGTCCGGTGGGGTCACCGGCGAGATTCATTTCGTCGATTCCGGCTACAACATCATCGCGATGCCTCAGCCCGATGCGTTGCGCAGCGAGGGCATCGGCAACGGCACCACGGGCGAGGCGGCGAAGTAAGCCGCTTTCCGAGACGGCGCAGCCGCATCTTTATCTTTTCTTCGACGCGTGAAGCTGGATTGCAGCGTTCTCGAATGAAGCATGTCCTCGGGCTCGACCCGAGAAGTGGGGTCGGGTTCGCGTGACGAAAACGCGTCAAACCAAAAATCATGGAGCCTCGCTTCTGATTCCATCAGGAGCAGGAAGGCCCTGGTGCCCTGAATCCGAAGTTCGCCTCAGGATGCAGCGCTTTCCGGAGCGAACTTCTGATTCGAAAGGGCACTAGCGAATTTATAATTCTAGTGTGGTTTAGGTTCAGAAGTTCGCTTGGAGCGCTTGCAGAGAAAATGAAGCGAATTTCCACCACACTAGCCCGCCGCGATTTTCTCCGCGCGTTGAAACGCCGGCCGCGCCGCGCAGCGATCGATGTAGCGGTCGAATGACGGACGCGATGGCGCCATCTTGAACTGGCGGATCGCGAAGTTCAGGCCGGAGCCGATCACGATGTCGGCGGCGGAGAAGTCGTCGCCGAGAAGCCACGGGCCTTTTTCCAGCGCCTTGTTCAGCACGTCGAACACCTGCGTGGCGCTGCCCCAGGCCGCCGTTCTCGACGGCACCTCGATCTTGGTGAAGATCTGGATCAGCGCCGGTTCGATGCAACTCGGTCCGAAGAACAGCCATTGCAGGTATTTCGCCCGGCGGGCATCGCCGGGCGGAGGAGCCAGCTTCGCATCCGGAAAACGCTCGGCGACGTAGGCGCAGATTGCCGCGGCCTCGGCAATTGCAATGTCGCCGTCGGTCAGCGCGGGCACCTTGCCCATCGGGTTGACGGCGAGGAACGCCGGTGTTTTGTGCGCGCCGGTGGAGAGGTCGATCAAGACCCGCTCATAAGGCTGTCCGGCTTCTTCCATCAGCCAGAGCGCGGTGAACGAACGCGTGCGCGGCGACCAGTAGAGTTTCACCATTGAACAGAAGCCCTTTCTTCCGGCGATCGTTTCGTCATGTCGCATTCCAGGCCGGAATGGCCACGTCGCGACCTAACGAAAAGCCCCCGCGAACACATCGCAGGGGCTTGTTGTTGCTTTTACGGCGAGAACCGACCACCTCGCTCGAAGACGTAACCGCCGCGATCAGGCCTTGAGATCGAAGCGGTCGGCATTCATCACCTTGGTCCAGGCGGCCACGAAGTCCCTGGCGAACTTCTCCTTGGAATCGCGACAGCCATAGACTTCGGCAAGGGCGCGAAGCTGCGAGTGCGACCCGAAGATCAGGTCGACGCGGGTGGCGGTCCACTTCGGCTGCCCGGTCTTGCGATCGCGGCCCTCATAGAGGTTGTCGCCGGTCGGCTGCCACTCGGTGTCCATGGTCAGCAGGTTGACGAAGAAATCATTCGTCAGCTTGCCGACCTCCCGGGTGAAGACGCCATGCCTGGAGTCACCGGCATTGGCGCCGAGCACGCGCATCCCGCCGATCAGCGCCGTCATTTCGGGCGCTGTCAGGTTCAGGAGTTCCGCGCGATCGACCATGGACTCTTCCGGACCCATGAACTGGTGCTTCTTGCTGTTGGTGTAGTTGCGGAACGCATCGGCGCGCGGCTCGAGCGGCGCGAACGACTCCACGTCGGTCTGCTCCTGCGTCGCGTCCATGCGGCCTGGCGTGAACGGCACCTTGACGTCGACGCCGCCGTCCTTGGCGGCCTTCTCCACGGCCGCGGCACCCGCCAGCACGATCAGGTCGGCGAGCGAGATCTTCTTGCCGCTGCCGGCAGCATTGTTGAACTCCTTCTGGATCGCTTCCAGCTTGGCCAGCACGGTGGCGAGCTGCTGCGGCTGGTTGACCTCCCAATCCTTCTGCGGCGCGAGCCGGATGCGCGCACCGTTGGCGCCGCCGCGCTTGTCGGAGCCGCGGAACGTCGAGGCTGAGGCCCACGCCGTCGAGACCAGTTGCGGCACGGTCAGGCCGGAAGCGAGAACCTTCGCCTTCAGGTCCGCGACATCCTTGTCGTCGACCAGTTTGTGATCGACCGCCGGAATCGGATCCTGCCAGATCAGCACTTCGCTCGGCACCATCGCGCCGAGGTAGCGCTGGCGCGGCCCCATGTCGCGATGGGTCAGCTTGAACCAGGCGCGCGCGAACGCATCGGCGAACTGGTCCGGGTTCTCGTGGAAGCGTTTCGATATCTTGCCGTAGGCCGGATCGAACCGCAGCGACAGGTCGGTGGTCAGCATGGTCGGCACATGCATCTTCGACTTGTCGTGGGCATCCGGCGTGATCGCGGGCGCGTTCTTCGCCCGCCACTGGTGGGCGCCGGCCGGGCTCTTTTCCAGCTCCCATTCGAACTTGAACAGCGTGTCGAAGAAGTTGTTGTCCCACTTCGTCGGCGTCTGGGTCCAGGTGACTTCGAGGCCGCTGCCGATGGCGTCGCCGCCCTTGCCGGTGCCGTACTTGCTTTTCCAGCCGAGGCCCTGATCCTCGATCGCGGCCGCGTCCGGCGCGGGACCGACCAGCGCGGCGTCGCCGGCGCCGTGGGTTTTGCCGAAGGTGTGACCGCCGGCGATCAGCGCCACGGTTTCCTCGTCGTTCATCGCCATGCGGAAGAACGTCTCGCGGATGTCCTTGGCCGCCGCGACTGGGTCCGGGTTGCCGTTCGGGCCTTCCGGGTTGACGTAGATCAGCCCCATCTGCACGGCTGCCAGCGGCTCCGCCAGTTCACGCTCGCCGCTGTAGCGCTCGTCGCCGAGCCACGTTCCTTCCGGGCCCCAGAACAACTCCCGCGGCTCCCATTCGTCGGCCCGACCGCCGGCGTAGCCGAAGGTCTTGAAGCCCATCGACTCCAGCGCGGCGTTGCCGGCGAGCACATAGAGATCGGCCCAGGAAATCTTGCGGCCGTATTTCTGCTTGATCGGCCACAACAGGCGGCGCGCCCGGTCGAGCAGCACGTTGTCCGGCCAGGAGTTCAGCGGCGCAAAGCGCTGTTGACCGCCGCCGGCGCCGCCGCGACCGTCGGTGATGCGATAGGTGCCGGCGCTGTGCCACGCCATGCGGACCATCAGGCCGCCGTAGTGGCCGAAGTCAGCGGGCCACCAGTCCTGCGAGTCGGTCATCAGCGCCTTCAGGTCGGTCATGACGGCGTTGAGATCGAGCGTCTTGAACTCCGCAGCGTAATCGAACGCCTTGCCCATCGGATCGGACAGGTCCGAGTGGCCATGGAGGACCTGGAGGTCGAGCAGGT
Organism: Nitrobacter sp. 62-13; assembly: GCF_001896955.1. Lineage (GTDB taxonomy): Bacteria > Pseudomonadota > Alphaproteobacteria > Rhizobiales > Xanthobacteraceae > Nitrobacter. The sequence goes on from NZ_MKRN01000126.1 coordinate 5,016, forward strand.
TCGGCCACCAGTCGCGATTGTTCGGTTTGCGTACGCCTCCGGTGAACGGGCAGTTGCCGGCGCCCTTGTCGTTCGTCTTTGCGTCCATGATCAGTCTCCGATGCTGTGCTGTCGCGTCGTTGCCGAATAGCCGCTACGGCAAATTCCAGTGGCGGATCGTCCGAGACAAAGGCAGGCCGGAGCCACTCGTCTTCGGGACGGGCCGGCAACCGGCGGTCTACGGATTTGGGCCAGACAAGGCCGCAGTCCTTCTGCAACGCGAGGTCGGAGCAAGTCTGGAAGATATCTACGATCAGGTCCAGTCGAATTGCCTTTACATCACGATAAGACTATCTTATCGGGGATGGTCACGCTCAAACAGCTCCGCTACCTCGCTGCGCTCGCGCGTCACGGCCATTTCGGCCGCGCCGCCGACGCCTGCGCCGTCACTCAACCGGCGCTGTCGATGCAGATCCGCGAGCTCGAGCAATTTCTCGGAGTCACTCTGGTGGAGCGGCGGCCGGGTGAGGTGATGCTCACAGAAATCGGCCGGGAGATTTCCCGGCGCGCCGAGGACGTGCTGGCGTCAGCGCGCGATCTCGTCGATTTTGCCCGCCACCGCGCCAGGCCGCTGACGGGACGGCTGACCCTCGGCATCATCCCGTCGCTCGCGCCGTACCTGCTGCCCCGCATGCTGCCGGCGCTGCAAGCTCGGTTTCCCGACTTGCAGCTCGAATTGCGCGAGACGCAGACCCGTCTGCTGGTCGAGGAGATCAAGAGCGGCGCGCTCGACGCCGCCATGCTGGCGCTGCCGCTGGGCGAGCCCGACATCGACACCATGATGCTGTTCGACGATCTGTTCCTGCTGGCGGTGCCGGCGAGCGATCCGCGGCCCGCAAGACGCCGCGTGGCGGCGCGCGACATCGATCAGTCGCATCTGATTCTGCTCGAGGACGGCCACTGCCTGCGCGACCAGGCTCTGGCGTTTTGCGCCACGATCCCGCGCGGACCGGCGCCGGGCGCGACCGGCATGACGTTCGGCGCATCCAGCCTCGCCACCGTGATGCAGATGGTCGCCGGCGGTTACGGCGTGACGCTGATCCCGCAGATCGCCGCCGATGTCGAGGCGCGCGACGGACGCGTCAAGATATTGCGATTGGAAGACCCGCAGCCCGGCCGCAGCATCGGGCTGGCGTATCGCAGGACGTCTCCGCGCAAGGCCGATTTCGCGGCGTTGGGCGAGGTGGTGAAGGGGTGTACGAAGTCATAAGCAAAAGCGAGGACGTCATGCTCCACGACAGCGGAGTATCCCGTATGCTGCGGACTTGCC
>NZ_MKRN01000127.1:0-4025 GCF_001896955.1 Nitrobacter sp. 62-13
CGGGTGATCCATGGGGCGCGGGGCAGGATCAGCCAGGTCGCGCCGTAGAACAGAAATCCATGGATGATGTGGGAGAAGGTGTACCAGTCGGTGAGGTGTTGCGAATTCTCGGAGCTTTGCACGATGCCGTGCCAGAACTTGACGTAGCCGCAGGAGCAGATCGGGACCCGGCCCATGGCATGGAGAATTGCACCTTGCAGCAGGACCAGGCCGAGCGCGATTGCAATCCCCTTGCCGACCGAGATGCTCGTTGACGGCAGGGGATCGGTTTGACCGGTCAAAGCGCTCATACGCTGCGCATCATCGAGCGGTGGGCAATATCTGTCGGAATGCGGGGCTCGGCATCGCTCAATCCGTGGGCAACGTCTCGATGGTCAGGTTTCGGTTGGTGTAAACGCAGATATCGGCGGCGATATCGAGCGAGCGGCGGACGATGGCTTCCGCATCCTTGTCGGAATCGATCAACGCCCGCGCGGCGGACAACGCGTAGTTTCCGCCGGAGCCGATCGCCATCACCCCGGCTTCCGGCTCCAGGACGTCGCCGGTGCCGGTAAGAACCAGCGACACGTCCTTGTCCGCGACGAGCATCATGGCTTCGAGCCGCCGCAGATAACGGTCGGTGCGCCAGTCCTTGGCGAGTTCAACCGCGGCACGGGTGAGCTGGCCGGGGTATTGCTCGAGCTTGCTCTCCAGCCGCTCGAACAGCGTAAAGGCGTCGGCGGTGGCGCCGGCGAATCCGCCGATCACGTCGCCTTTGCCGAGCTTCCGGACCTTCTTTGCATTGGATTTGATCACGGTCTGACCGATCGAGACCTGGCCGTCTCCGCCAATGACGACTTTGCCGCCCTTGCGGACAGTCAAAATCGTGGTGCCGTGCCACACCTCCGGCTGTGATGCTTGCATCTGAACCCCTTCGTGATGCGCCAGATTTAGGCATTGCAGCGCGGCGTTGCAATCGGTGTTCGAATTGGCGGATTCGAGTGGTCCGATTCTAGCATTCGCATCCCGTTTCAGCAGGTATTTTTGCGAATGTGAGAATCGCAGGGACCACTAGCAACTATAGGTTTCCAGTGGAGTTTTGGATTTGACATTCGCATCTCGGCACCCGCGGCAGCTGGGTGGCGAATGTCAAATCCACTCCACTAGTCACCATAGCCCGCAAAAGGCGCCGTCTCGCAGTAGCGAAGGGAGCATGAGCCTGTTAAAAGGCCCGTTCAGGAGCGGGTGATCCGAGCGCCTTTTTGGCAGATCATGCGCAATGCGGAGATCTCACGTCATGCGCACGGCGACCATCAAGCGCAAAACCAAGGAAACCGACATCGAGGTCGCGGTGAACCTCGATGGCTCCGGCATCGCCACCGTTGCGACCGGAATCGGCTTTTTCGACCACATGCTTGACCTGCTCGCCCGCCACTCGCGCATCGATATCACGGTCAAGGCCGACGGCGACCTCCACGTCGATTATCACCACACCACGGAAGATGTGGGCATCGCGCTGGGGCAGGCCGTGAAGCAGGCGCTCGGCACGATGGCCGGCATCACCCGCTACGCCGGCGTCCATATGCCGATGGACGAGACGCTGTCCCGTGTCGTGATCGATATTTCGGGACGCCCGATGCTGGTCTTCAGGGTCGATTTCCCGCGCGACAAGATCGGCGAATTCGACACCGAGCTGGTGCGCGAATGGTTCAATGCCTTTGCGGTCAATGCGGGCGTGACTTTGCACGTCGAGATCCTATATGGCGAAAACAGCCATCATATCGCCGAATCCTGCTTCAAGGGTCTGGCGCGGGCGCTTCGTGAGGCGGTGGCGATCGATCCGCGCGCCGCGGGCGAAGTGCCGTCAACAAAGGGTCAGCTTGGCGGCTGATCACCCTGTCGTCGACGGAGAGTGCACATGCCGGTCTATACAGTCCATGCGCCGCCTGCCGAGGGAACGGACGTGCGCGGCACCACGGACCAATTCGTGTTCGTTCGCGACGGCTTTTCGTTCTGGGCCTTCGTGTTCGGTCCGTTGTGGTTGCTTTATCAACGGCTCTGGCTGGCGTTCGCCGGATATATGGTCCTGTCGATCGTGCTCGAAGTCGCGATGACGCTGCTGCGCGCCGGGGGCGGAACGCGGCTCGCGGTAATGGCGGTGATCGCCGTGCTGATGGGACTGGAAGCGGCAAGCCTGCGGCGCTGGACGCTGTCGCGGCGCAAGTGGCGTCAGCTCGGCATCGTCCTCGCGGACGACCGGGAGGCCGCCGAGCGACGTTTTTTCGATCGCTGGGCAGTCACGCGGGGTGTGGACTTCGATCCGTTGGCTGTCGATCGCGGCGCGCCGCCGCCGACCCGTAACGGTTCGGGCCAGCCATTTTCGCCACCACCACCGCGCAGCGACATTGTCGGCCTGTTTCCGCAACCCGGGATGCGGCGGTGACGGCTGCGATCATCGACTATGGATCCGGCAATCTTCATTCGGCCGCGAAGGCGTTCGAATGCGCGGCGCGCGGCGTCGAAGACCTGGAAAGGATCGTGGTGACGCGCGATCCGGACGTGGTGTTCCGGGCCGATCGCGTGGTGCTGCCCGGCGTCGGCGCGTTCGCTGATTGCCGTAGGGGACTCGATGCGCTGGATGGCATGGTCCAGGCCCTGACCGAGGTCGTGCGCGACAAGGCGCGCCCGTTTCTGGGCATTTGCGTCGGCATGCAACTGATGGCGACGCGCGGCAAGGAGCATGTCACGACCGATGGTCTGAACTGGATCGCGGGCGACGTCGAGAAAATTTCACCGCGCGACGAGAGCCTGAAGATTCCGCATATGGGCTGGAATACGCTCGATCCGGTGCGCGAGCATCCGGTGCTCGACCGCCTGCCGTTGGGACCGAAAGGCCGCCACGCCTATTTCGTGCACTCCTATCATCTGAACGCCGTCAACGAGACCGATGTGCTGGCGCGCGCCGACTACGGTGGCCCGGTGACGGCTATCGTCGGCCGGGACACCGCGATCGGCACCCAGTTTCATCCGGAGAAGAGCCAGCGGTTCGGGCTCGCCCTGATTTCGAACTTTCTGAAGTGGAAGCCGTGATTCTCTTTCCCGCCATCGATCTGAAGAACGGCCAATGCGTTCGCCTGGAGCAGGGCGACATGGCGCGGGCCACCGTGTTCAATCTCGATCCTGCCGCGCAGGCGCGCGCCTTCGCCTCGCAAGGCTTCGAATATCTGCACGTGGTCGATCTCGACGGCGCGTTCGCCGGCAAGCCGGTCAATGCCGATGCCGTGGAGCGGATGCTGAAGGCCGTGACCATGCCGGTGCAGCTTGGCGGCGGCATCCGAGACCTGAAGACGATCGAGGCGTGGCTCGGCAAGGGCATCGCGCGCGTCATCATCGGCACCGCCGCGGTGCGCGATCCGGTTCTGGTCAAGCAGGCGGCAAAGGCATTTCCGGGACGGGTGGCGGTCGGTCTCGATGCGCGCGACGGCAAGGTTGCCGTCGAGGGCTGGGCCGAAACGTCGGAGGTGACGGCGCTCGACATCGCACGGCGGTTCGAGGACGCGGGCGTCGCGGCGATCATCTTTACCGATATCGCGCGCGACGGTCTGCTGAAGGGCCTCAACCTCGACGCCACCGTCGCACTCGCCGACAGCATTTCAATCCCGGTGATCGCCTCCGGCGGCTTCGCCTCCATCGCGGACGTGAAGGCGTTGCTCGCGCCGCGCGCGAAGAAGCTCGCGGGCGCCATCGCCGGACGCGCGCTCTATGACGGCCGGCTCGATCCCGCCGAGGCGCTGGCGCTGATCCGCGCCGCGCGTGCGGCAGCCTGAGAGTATTTGCTCGCGATGTTCAAGGTCCGTGTCATTCCCTGCCTCGACGTGAAGGATGGCCGGGTCGTCAAGGGCATCAACTTCGTGGACCTGCGTGATGCCGGCGACCCCGTGGAAGCGGCGGTCGCCTACGATGCCGCCGGCGCCGACGAACTCACCTTTCTCGACATCACCGCGACGCACGAGAATCGCGGCATCATGCTGGATGTGGTCCGGCGC
>NZ_MKRN01000127.1:4035-10690 GCF_001896955.1 Nitrobacter sp. 62-13
CGGCGGTCAGCCGGCGCGAGTTCGTCAGGGAAGCCGCGGAGAAGTTCGGCGACCAGTGCATCGTGGTCGCGATCGACGCCAAGCGGGTGTCGAAAGCGGGCGGTTCGGACCGCTGGGAAATCTTCACCCATGGCGGCCGCAAATCCACCGGCATCGACGCGATCGAATATGCCCAGGAGGTGGTGTCGCTCGGCGCCGGCGAGATCCTGCTGACCTCGATGGACCGCGACGGCACCCGTCAAGGCTTCGATCTGCCGCTGACGCGTCTGGTGGCCGACAGCGTTTCCGTTCCCGTGATCGCGTCCGGTGGCGTGGGTCATCTCGACCACCTGGTCGACGGGATTCGTGAAGGCCATGCGACGGCGGTTCTTGCCGCGTCGATCTTTCACTTCGGGGAATTTACCATTCGCCAAGCCAAGGATCATATGGCCCGCGCCGGGTTGCCGATGCGGCTCGATCCCTGACGACTTCACATCGCGGAAGTGCTAAACATTCGAAAATGGGCGCGTTGGCATAATCGGCGCGCAGGACAAGCAGAGTAGCATGCCGCGTTTCACGATCCATGATCTTGCCGCCACCATCGACGCCCGGGCTGCATCCGGCGGCGAGGCATCCTATACACGAAAGCTGCTCGACAAGGGTCCCGAGCATTGCGCCAAGAAGTTCGGCGAGGAAGCCATCGAGACGGTGATCGCTGCGGTTGAAAACGACCGTAACCACCTGATCGCAGAAGGCGCCGACGTGATGTTCCACTTCCTGGTGCTGCTGAAGGCTCGCGGCGTGAAATTCCAGGACATCGAAGAGGCCCTCGCGCAGCGCACGGCGATGTCCGGACTCGAAGAGAAGGCGGCGCGCAATCGCGAGTAGCCCCGGGGCGAGCTTCATGGATTCGCGGCCAGAGCAGCAGCAATATAATCCCTATCGGATTTTCTCCCGCGCCGAGTGGGCGAAGCTGCGGCACGACATGCCGATGACGCTGGGCGCGAATGAAATCGCGGCGTTGCGATCGATGCATGATCGCCTCGATCTTGTCGAGGTCGAGGAAATTTATCTTCCGCTGTCCAGGCTGCTGTCGATCTATGTGGCCTCGATGCAGCGGCTCTTCGTCGCCCAGCGGCAGTTTCTCGGCATCCACGACCGCAAGGTGCCGTATATCATCGGCGTGGCAGGATCGGTCGCGGCCGGAAAGTCGACGACGGCTCGCGTGCTGCAGGCGCTGCTCGCGCGATGGTCGCCGCGCCCCAAGGTCGAACTCGTCACCACCGACGGATTTCTGTTTCCGAACGCGGTGCTCGAGCGACATGGCCTGATGCAGAAAAAGGGTTTTCCGGAAAGTTACAATCTGCCGATGCTGCTGGGGTTTCTCAGCGACATCAAGGCGGGCCGCACGCCGGTGCGCGCGCCGGTTTACTCGCATCTGACGTATGACATCGTGCCGGATAGCTGGACCGAGGTCAGTCAGCCCGACATTCTGATCGTCGAAGGCGTCAACGTGCTGCAGACCGGACCGCTGCCGCGCGATGGCAGGGCCGTTCCGGTTGTCTCCGATTTCTTCGACTTCTCGGTCTATCTCGACGCCGAGGAACCGGTGCTGCGGGACTGGTATGTCAAGCGTTTCCTGGCGCTGCGGGACACCGCCTTTCATGACCCGCGATCCTATTTTCATCGTTATGCGCTGCTGTCGGACGATGAGGCCACCGCGACGGCCATCGCGATCTGGGAACGCACCAATCGCGCAAACCTCGAGGACAACATCCTGCCGACGCGGCCGCGGGCGACCTTGATTCTCAAGAAGGGAGCCGATCATGTCGTCGAACAGGTCGCGCTGAGGCGGCTTTAGAGCATGTCCCGAAGCCTCCCCCCGGACTTGATCCGGGCGCGAACCGGCTTTCGGACAAGATCATGCTCAATCAACAGGGCCGGATTCAACAGCGCTGAACTCAGATTTATGCCGCGAGATGACGTGCCGCTATCAATCGCGCGAGCGCGTCGGCCAGCTTGTCCTGATCGAGCGGCTTGACGAGGAAGCCATCCATGCCGGCATCGAAACAGGCATGACGATCGTCAGTCAGCGTATTGGCCGTCAGCGCCAGGATGGCGGTGCGGCGGGCGTGACCGTCGGCTTCCCGTTCCCGGATTTTTCTTGTGGTCTCGATGCCGTCGAGCTTCGGCATCTGGACGTCCATCAGCACCAGGTCGTAGGGCGCATCAGCGGTTTGAGCGGCGACCCACGAGGCAAGCGCGTCCTCGCCGTTTGCGGCGACGGTCACGTCGTGCCCGAGCCGGGTCAGGAGCGAGCGTATCAATAACGCGTTGATCTCGTTGTCCTCCGCGACGAGAACCGAAAGACTTTGCGCGGGCACCGTGGCCGGCGAGTCGGATTCTCCGATCGTCTCGAAATCCGGCTGGCGGTTGGTCGCCCGCTGTGCGGTCGAGCCATCGGCCGGCGCCGTCAGTCGCGCCGCGATCGACTGAGCTCGCAGAGGCTTGACCAGATAGCCCGTGAACGCTGCCGCGCCCGCAGCCTGAAGGTCGTGTCTCGTCGATGGCGTCACCATGACGATCCGTCGCGTGGCGTGCCGGCAGGCGATCTGGCCGAGCAGCCAGACAGCTTCCGCGCCCATGGCGTGATCCACGAACACCGTGTGCCACGACCGCTCGGCAAGCAGCGCGCGAGCAGCGGCGATATCCGATATCATGCAGGTCTCGGCGCCCCATCGGTCCAGCCGCCGAACCAACAGTGACGCTTCGATCGTCTGTGGACATACCAGCAGGATCGGCTGGCCAGCGAGATCCGGAGGAGAGAACGGCTTTCGCTGGAGAGCGCCGTCATGAGCGGCGAGGGGGATCGAGACCTCGAATGCCGAGCCGGCACCCGGCCTGCTTTCAAGCGCGATGCGCCCGCCCATCCGCTTGACGATGCGATCGCTGATGCTCAGCCCCAGGCCGGTGCCGCCATAGTGGCGTGCGATCTGTTCGTCGGCCTGCTCGAATTCGCGGAAAATCCGTGCCTGTGCATCCGGTGTTATGCCGATACCGGTGTCCTGAACCATGAAACGGATGTCGCCCGGTCGGGCCCCATGCTCGACGATCAGCGCAACGCCGCCGGATGGCGTGAACTTGATGGCGTTTCCCGCAAGATTGAGCAGCACCTGGCGCAACCGCGCCGCGTCTCCGATCACTTCGATCGGCAGCGTGTCGTCGATATAGGCGGCGATTTCGAGTTGTCGCGCCTGCGCGCGGGGCGCCAGCAGTTCGGTGATGTCCTCGATCAGGTCGGGCAGGACGAAAGGACGGCTTTCGAGTTCGATCTTGCCGGCTTCGATCTTGGAATAGTCGAGCAATTCCTCGATCAAGGAGAGCAGGGCATCGCCGGATGCCTTGACCGCCCTGGCATACGTCGTCTGTTCGGGCGTGAGCGGGGTGTCGAGCAGCAATCCGCTCATGCCGATGATGCCGTTCAATGGCGTGCGAAACTCATGCGAGGTCATTGCGAGAAAGCGCGACTTGGCCCGGTTGGCCGCGTTCGCGTGATCGCGCGCTTCTGCGAGCGCGCGCTCGGTCTCCATGCGGCTCGTGACATCACGGCCGACGCATTGCAGTTCCGCCGGATGGTTGGCGTCGATCCGCACCAGGCCTTCGCGCCATGCGATCCAGCGCGGGCCGAGCGCGGTTTCGACCCGCTGATCGTGGATGCGGGTACCGTTCGTTTCAAGCGCACTCGCGCCTTGCTCGAGAACGGGGAGCACGAACCGGGTAGCGAGCAACTCGGCCCTCGAACGCCGGGCGAGAGTGCAATAGGCGTCGTTCACCGAGGTGATAACGCCCCCCGCATCGCGCAGGACGATCAGGTCGCCCTGCGATTCGAACAGGCTGCGCGCCCGTTCCTCCGCTTCCTTCAACTCCCAATTCCGGTCCGCGAGCGCTTCGTTGTGAAGAATGACCTTGCCAAGCTTTCTGCGCATCCAGCGCAAGCGCATGCTGAGGACGGCCAACGCCACGCAGGCCAGCGCGAAAAGCAGGCTCACGCCGAGCGCAAAGGCGTTTGGATCGTAATCAGCGCTTTTGGTTCCGGAAATGAAGCCGTAGGCGCCTCCGAACGCGATCGAGAAAGTCGTGAAGGTCCGAAACACAAAGCTCAGGCGGGGATGTCGTCGGACCAGCCGGCGCAGACGGGCCCTGAGCCAGAACAATCGCGCCATTACCATCACCCCGAATTCGCCTTATGCTGCCGGGCATGTTCATGAGAGGGCGGGATGCCGTCGGCAGGAGCACCGCGATGTGCTCGCCGCAGCATGGGAAAACGACGTTGCGAAGTCTTTGAGGGAACGCGCAAAAATCCTGTCCGATGCGAACAGGGTAAATGGCGTGTTAACGACGATTTAACGGGGAATCCGTTTGGGGCCGATCATTCGCGCAAGTCGCCGAGGGGCGGTCAGGCCGCGCGCCTGATGTCCTCGGCAAGCGCGCGATAGGACAACGCTTCGGCGAGATGCAGCCGGCCGATCTTGCCGGCGCCCTCGAGGTCGGCGAGCGTACGAGCGACGCGCAGCACCCGGTGATAGCCGCGCGCCGACAGACGCATGCTTTCGGCGGCGTCGCGCAGCAGCTTCTGTCCCTGTGCATCGGGTTGCGCGATGTCTTCCAGCGCGGCGGCCGGCGCTTCGGCATTGGTGCGGACATTCGGAAGCCCGAGCGCGGCATAGCGCGCCGCCTGAATGTCGCGGGCCGCGGCGACACGGGCGCCGACTTCGGCAGACCCTTCCGAGGCAGGTGGCAGAATGAGGTCGGAGGCGGTCACGGCCGGGACTTCGATCCGCAGATCGATTCGGTCCAGCAGCGGTCCGGAAATGCGCATCTGATAATCCGCGGTGCAGCGGTCGATGCGGCCGCGCTTGCAGGCGTAACCCGGCTCGAAGGCGTGGCCGCAGCGGCATGGATTCATTGCCGCCACCAGCATGAAACGCGCGGGATAGGTCACGCGATGGTTGGCGCGGGAGACCGCGATCTCGCCGTTCTCCAGCGGCTGCCGCAGCGAATCCAGCACGCGCGGATCGAATTCCGGCAATTCATCGAGAAACAGCACGCCGTTGTGCGCGAGCGAGATCTCGCCGGGCTTGGCGCGCGTGCCGCCGCCGGTCAGCGCGGCCATGCTGGCGGAGTGATGCGGGGCGCGAAACGGCCGGCGCGAGGTGAGTGCTCCGCCGTCGATTTCGCCGGCCACCGATGCGATCATCGACACTTCCAGCAGTTCGGCCGGCGACAGCGGCGGAAGGATCGAGGGCAGCCGTGCCGCGAGCATCGACTTGCCGCTGCCCGGAGAGCCCACCATCAGCAAATGGTGCCCGCCGGCGGCTGCGATTTCGAGCGCGCGCTTGGCGCTTTCCTGGCCCTTGATGTCGCGAAGGTCGAGAGCAACGCCCTGGGTTTCGCGGATCCGGGGTTGCGGCCGGGACAGAACCTGGGTTCCCTTGAAATGGTTTGCGATCTGAATCAGCGAGCTTGCGGCGATGATCTGGATGTCCGGGCTCGCCCAGGCCGCCTCTGCGCCGCACGCCGCGGGACAGATCAGTCCCTCGTCGCGGCCGTTTGCGCCGATTGCGGCGGGAAGAACTCCGGCGACGGCCGCGATCGAACCGTCCAGACCGAGTTCGCCGAGCACTGAAAAACCGGACAGCGCGTCGGAGGGAATGGCGCCGATCGCCGCCATCAGGCCGAGCGCGATGGGCAGATCGTAGTGGCTGCCTTCCTTCGGCAGATCGGCGGGGGCGAGATTGACGGTGATTCGCCTGGCCGGCAGCGCCAGACCTGAAGCGATCAGGGCGGCTCGCACACGCTCCCGAGCCTCCGAGACCGCTTTGTCCGGCAAGCCGACAATGTTGAAGGCGGGCAGACCCGGCGCGACCTGCACCTGCACGTCGACCGCGCGCGCCTCGATGCCCTCAAATGCGACGGTGGATACCCGCTGAACCATGGCCGCCCCCTCTGCCAAGGCGAGACTAGCCTACAACCCTCGCGATCACAAGAACATTGAGAGAACAAAGTTCCGGATCGGGAGAGCTTTGATCGAGCGTGGTCTCATCTCGAACCGGTTGCGGCTGTGTGCTGGCAAGACCGCGATCATGTTCTAGGACCGTTTGGCCTCGATCCGGTCCCAGATGATGGCTGCCACGTCCGGGCCCCCGAAGGCGGTGATAGCCCGAATGCCGGTGGGCGAGGTGACGTTGATCTCGGTGAGATTGCCATCGATGACGTCGATGCCGACGAACAGCAGGCCGCGCTCGCGCAGCGAGGGGCCGATGCGCTCGCAGATCTCGCGCTCGCGGGGCGTCAGGTCGGTTGCCCGCGCCGCGCCGCCGCGAACCATGTTGGAGCGCAGATCATCCGCGGCCGGCACGCGATTGATGGCGCCGGCGAATTCGCCGTCCACGAGAATGATGCGCTTGTCGCCCTGCTTCACCTCCGGCAGGAAGCGCTGGATCACCCAGGGTTCGCGGAACGTCACCGAGAACATGTCGAACAGCGATCCGAAATTCATGTCCTGCGGCATCACGCGAAACACCGCGGCTCCGCCGTGACCGTGCAGCGGTTTCATCACCACCGCGCCGTGCTCGGCGCGAAACGAATTGATCTCGTCGAGATCGCGCGAGATCAA
>NZ_MKRN01000128.1:0-226 GCF_001896955.1 Nitrobacter sp. 62-13
CCGAACTGGGTCTTGACCGGATCGGAAATCTTGCCGGGCTCCAGCTCGAAGGCGACCTTGGAAAATTCCGGCACCATCTGCTCTTTGGTGAAGAAGCCGAGGTCGCCGCCGTCGGAAGCGCCGGGGTCCTTGGATTCTTTCTTGGCGAGTTCGGCGAAGTCCGCGCCCTTCTTCAACTGGTCCTCGATCTTCTTGGCTTCTTCCTCTGTCGGCACCAGGATGTGGC
>NZ_MKRN01000128.1:297-1375 GCF_001896955.1 Nitrobacter sp. 62-13
GTGAGCGCCGCCTTGCCTTCGGAGGCCAGCAGCTTGTCCATCAAAAGACGGTCGCGGGCGAAGGCGAGCCGTTTCTTGAAGTCCTCGCTGTTTTCGATCTTCTTGTCCTCGGCGGCCTTGGCGATGATCTTCATGTCGATCAGGAACGACAGCACATTGTCCTGCTTGGCCGCCGGGTCCATCTGCGCGAGGCTCGGACCCAATTCCTCTTCGGCGACATTGACGTCGCTCTGGCGGATCTCGGAGCCGTTAACCTTCGCCAGCACGGGATTCGAATCGGCTGCGCGGGCCGGCAAAGCGGCGAGCAGGGCCACGGCCAGGCAGCCGCCGAGGGCGGACGAGGCCAGGCGAACGCGCAGGCTGTGTTTCGTTGCGGGCATTGAGGTGGTCATGGGAAGTCCTTGATCTCCAGGAGGAGGGGTTTTGGGAGGGCGGACACTCGCTTAATCGCGCGGCCTTGGCAACGCGAAAACTCTGTCAAAATCATGAATTTCCCGACAGGTGGGCGGCCGCGGCTTCTGCCTCGAGCGCTTCGAACCGGCGGTCCGGCGACCGTTGACAACCCACAGGGTGGGCCATATCTGTGCCGGACCGGGCCGACAGCAAGGGCGGGTTTGGCTGTGCTTTTGTGATTGAACCCCGGGTCGCCGAATCTCAACCATGACATGGATGCTCGGCTTCCGGGACTTCCAGCCCTGAGGCGTCACGATGAGTTGAGTTGATAGGCGGTGCCACCACATGGCTGCAACGCCGAACCGCGAAGACAGGAATTAGGCATGATCGGCGCGCTTGCCCGCAAGTTTTTCGGTTCCGCCAACGACCGGCGGGTCAAGGGATATCAGTCCCGCGTCAAGGCCATCAACGCCCTCGAGCCCGAAATCGCCGCGCTATCCGACGCCGCGTTGCGGGCGCGCACCGACGAGTTCAAACAGCAGCTTGCCAACGGCGCGAGCCTCGACGACATCCTCGTTCCAGCCTTCGCCACCGTGCGCGAGGCCGGCAAGCGGACCCTCGGCCAGCGCCACTTCGACGTGCAGTTGATCGGCGGCATGGTGCTGCACGAGGGCGACATCGCCGA
>NZ_MKRN01000129.1 GCF_001896955.1 Nitrobacter sp. 62-13
TCAAGGCGGCGGCGTTGCCATGATGACGGCAGGTCAGGGACGCCAGCTATGATGTTTGAGGCCGCCGGATATCAACTGCTGCCCGTATTGCCGGAAATCGTGCTGGCGATCGGCGCGATGGCATCGCTGATGATCGGAGCTTGGTGCGGTCCGCGCGTCACAGCTCTTATTACGGTCCTGGCGATATGCTTGCTCGGCGCCACCGGTGTGATCGAGTTTCTGTTGCCGAAGGGCAGGCTGGTCACGTTCGGCGGCAGTTTCATCGTCGATGAGTTCGCACGGTTTCTGAAAATCGCAGCGTTGGCCGGTTCGGCCGCGACGCTTGTTCTGTCCCGTGAGTTTATCGAAGGCGACTCCCGGCGGATGTTCGAGTTCGCGATTCTGGTGATGCTTTCGACGGTCGGCATGATGGTGCTGATTTCGGCGGCCGACCTGATCATGCTGTATCTCGGGCTCGAATTGATGAGCCTCGCGCTTTACGTGGTGGCGGCGAGCAACCGGGACAACGTCAAGTCAACCGAAGCGGGCTTGAAGTATTTCGTTCTCGGCGCGTTGGCGTCCGGGATGCTGCTGTACGGTGCGTCGCTGATCTACGGCTTCACCGGCACCGTCAGCTTCGTGGGTATCGCAGCCGCTGCGAAGACCGGCAGCATCGGCATTGTTTTCGGCCTCGTCTTCCTGCTCGCGGGCCTGTGCTTCAAGGTGTCGGTGGTGCCGTTCCATATGTGGACGCCCGACGTTTACGAAGGCGCGCCGACGCCGGTCACCGCCTTCTTCGCTTCCGCGCCCAAGATCGCCGCGATGGCGGTGTTTACCCGCGTGGTGCTTACCGCGTTTTCGGGCATCGCCTCGGAGTGGCAGCAGATCGTGGTTTTTGTGGCGATCGCATCCATGGCGCTCGGTTCGTTCGGTGCGATCGGGCAACGCAACATCAAGCGCATGATGGCGTATTCGTCGATCGGCCATATGGGTTTCGCGCTGGTCGGTCTCGCCGCCGGCACCGTCGAGGGCGCGCAGGGCGTCCTGCTGTATCTGGTTATCTACGCCGTGATGACGTTCGGGGCGTTCACCGTCATTCTCGCCATGAGCCGCGACGGTCAGCCCCTCGAGCAGATCAGCGATTTCGCGGGACTGTCGCGCACCAATCCGCTGATGGCGTTCTTCTTTGCGATGCTATTGTTTTCGCTGGCCGGCATTCCGCCGCTGGCGGGCTTCTTCGCCAAGTTCTACGTCTTCACCGCCGCGATCAAGGCGGGACTGTTTACGCTTTCGGTGATCGGCGTCATCACCAGCGTGGTCGGCGCGTTCTATTATCTCAACGTCATCAAGGTGATGTATTTCGACGAACGCGCCGAAGCGACGGACGCCGTGCAGATCG
>NZ_MKRN01000130.1:0-5965 GCF_001896955.1 Nitrobacter sp. 62-13
CAAGGACGCCTACATCGTCAACACCGCGCGCGGCACGGTCATCGACGAGGATATGCTGACCAAGCTGATCGAGGCCGGCGAGATCGCCGGCGCCGCGCTCGACGTGTTCGAGCACGAACCCGCCGTCAACCCGAGGCTGGTCCGCCTCGCCAAGGCCGGCAAGGTCGTGCTGCTGCCGCATATGGGCTCGGCCACCATCGAGGGCCGCGTCGAGATGGGCGAGAAGGTCATCATCAACATCCGCACCTTCCTCGACGCCCACAAGCCGCCGGACCGCGTCTTGCCGAGCATGCTGTGAGGCATTGAGGCGGACAGCGCGCACCATTTCACCCGCTTCCCTTGCGGGAGAGAGATCGGCGTCAGCGATAAGCGCTCAAATCGGTGATGGTCGGGTGATCGCCGTTGAGCGGATTCGACGGGTCGCGCCTGTAGTGCAGCGTCTCGAACCGCATCGCGCGCGCGTCCACCATCAGCAAACGTCCGACCAGGCCCTCGCCAAATCCGACGATCTCGCGGATGACCTCCAGCGCCGTCATCGAACCGAGCACGCCGGCCAAGGCGCCGATGATTCCGGCCTGCTGGCAGCTCGGTACCGTGCCCTCCGGCGGCGGCTCGGGAAACAGGCAGCGATAGGTCGGGTTGAGCTCGCCATCGGCATTTTTTTCGTGGGCGCGGATCGTCGTCAGCGAGCCGTCGAACACCCCGAGCGCGGCGGTCACCAGCGGCTTCTTCGCCAGGAAACAGGCATCCGCGACCAGATAGCGCGTGGCGAAATTGTCGGAGCCGTCGGCGACAAGGTCATAGTCCGCCAGCAGCGGCAGCGCATTCGCCGCATCCAGCCGCATGTGATGGGCGCGGAACGCGACGTGCGGGTTGAGCGCGCGGATCTTGTCCGCGGCGCTTTCGACCTTGGGACTGCCGATGTCCGGCGTCGCGTGAATGATCTGGCGCTGCAGATTCGACAGCGTCACCACGTCGTCGTCGATCACGCCGAGCGTGCCGACGCCGGCGGCGGCCAGATACATCAGCGCCGGCGCGCCGAGGCCGCCGGCTCCGATCATCAGCACGCGCGCGTTGCGCAATGCGTTCTGGCCGGGACCGCCGACCTCGCGCATCACGATATGGCGGGCATAGCGTTCAAGTTCGTCGGCGCTCAGCATCGTCCCTGTCGTTCTCGCATCTCGATCCAGCGCCGCGACCTGGCCCGAATCCGAGGCCGCTGTTACCGGCCGCGCAGATGTGTTTCAATATAGCGTTTTCGAGCGAAGTGGAATCCGGTTCGCGTGAAGAAAACGTTTCAGACCAAGACTCTAGCGCCGTTTCAACGGAGACGAAAGCTGTCATGCGAGCGCCAATCGCCGCGGCATTGATGATCGTGACCACCGCGATGTCCGCCGAGGCGCAGCCCGCCAGCACTATTGGACGCGCCGCAACAAGGCCGCAGCCGTCGGCCCGCCCCGCGGTGCAAACCCCGGCCGACACCGCCAGCGCGATGGCGCAGTCGGAGCGGCAGGCGCTGCAGTCCGACCTGGCATGGACCGGTCATTACAACGGCCTCATCAATGGCGAGGTCAGCGACCGTCTGATCGCTGCGATCAAGACGTTTCAGAGAGATCAAGGCGGCAAGCAGACCGGCGTGCTCAACCCGCAGGAGCGCGGCGCGCTCGCTGCCGCCGCGCGGAAGACGCGGAGCAATGCCGGCTGGAAGATCGTCACCGATGCCGCAAGCGGCGCCCGGCTCGGCCTGCCGGCGCGGCTGGTGCCGCAGCAGTCGAGCGACGGCGACGCCACGACATGGAGCTCGGCGACCGGCACGATCCGGATCGTGCTCACGCGCCGCAAGGGAGCCGGCCTCACCACCGCGAAACTCGCCGATCTCGAGCGAAAGGAGCCGGCCGGGCGCAAGCTCGATTACAGCACGGTCAAGCCGGATTTCTTCGTGCTGTCGGGCATGCAGGGCCTGAAGAAATTCTATGTGCGAGGCCAGCTTCGGGGCAACGAGGCGCGCATCCTGACCATCCTCTACGATCAGGCGACCGAAGGGACGATGGAGCCCGTGACGGTCGCGATGTCGAGCGCGTTCGATCCGTTTCCCGCGGGCGGCACGCCGCCGCGCAAGACCGTGGAGTACGGGACGGGCGTGGTCGTGAGCAGCGACGGCGCGATCGTCACCGATGGCGACCTCGCCGACGGATGCCGGTCGATTGTCGTCGCCGGCCACGGCAACGCCGACAAAACCGCCAGCGACAAGGATCACGGCCTCGCGTTGCTGCGCATTTACGGCGTGCATGGATTGAAGCCGATCGCGCTCGATGGCAACCCGGCCAAGGGCAGCCTCGAACTTGTCGGCATCGCCGACCCGCAAAACCAGGGGGGCGGCTCCGCCGCGAGCCGCGTCAAGGCATCGGCTGCGCAAGGCGGCGGCAGCGAACCGGCGCTGTCACCGGCGCCCGCAACCGGCTTTTCCGGCGCGGCAGCGCTCGACGCAAATGGACGATTTGCAGGCCTCGTGCTGTTGAAGCCGGCTATTGTTGCGGGGTCCTCGGCGCCCGCCGCACAGGCGGTGCTCGCTCCGGCCGAGACCGTGCAGACTTTTCTCAAGACCAACAACGTGACCGCGCTCGACGGGTCATCCGACGCCAAAGCCGCGGTCGTCCGCATCATCTGCGTACGCAAGTAGGTCGTCGCGGCCACTCGGTCGGTATCGGCTGTCTTGACCAAATCACTTCTGACAACTCGGGCACCAGAACGTCGAACGGCCGTTCTGGGTGAATCGCTTCACCGTGCCCTTGCATCCCGCGGTCCGGCACCTGTCGCCCTCGCGGTCGTAGACCTGAAACGAATGCTGAAAGTAGCCGAGTTCGCCCGTGGTCTGGCGATGGTCGCGCAACGAGGAGCCGCCGGCCTTGATCGCCTGGTTGAGCACATCGTGAATGGCTTCGACCAGCCGTCCGGCGCGCTCAGTCGGTCCGCCCGTTTTCAGGGCCAGCGTCGCGGCGAGACGGCGCGGCGACAGATGCGCGCGAAACAGCGCCTCGCAGACATAGATATTGCCGAGCCCCGCGACCACGCGCTGGTCGAGCAGCGCAGCCTTCAGGCTGGTTTTCTTGTCGCGGCACGAACGCGCCAGCATCGCCGCATCGAATGCGTTGCCGAGCGGCTCGGGGCCGAGCCCTTTCAGCAGCGGCTCGTCGTCGAGCGCCTCGCGGGCGACGACCTTCATATAGCCGAAGCGGCGCGGATCGTTGAACACGATCTCGACGCCGGACGACATCGTAAAACTCACATGATCGTGGGCGCGTCTCTCGTCGCGCGGAAAATGAAAACCACCCGGAGCCGTGGCGCCGGCCGCATCGATCACGCGGAACGAGCCGGACATGCCCAGATGCATCAGCAGCACGTCGCCGGATGCGAGGTCCGCCAGCAGGTACTTCGCGCGGCGACCGAGCCCGGTCACGGCCTGTCCTTCCAGACGGGCAGCAAAATCGGCCTGGAACGGAAACCGCAGATCCTTGCGTCGGGTCTCGGCGCGCAGGATGGTCGCGCCTTCCATCGCCGGCTGCAAACCGCGGCGTACGGTTTCGACTTCGGGGAGTTCGGGCACGGCTTTGCTCGGTTCGTGTGATTGTCGGCGTCCTAATCCGTCTCCGCCTCGCGCTCGCTGAACACCAGCCAGTTGTAGAACGGGTCGGTCACCGTCATGGTGGTGGCGCCCCAGGGCTGACGGACCAGTCCCGGCCTTGCATAGCCGTAGCGCTTGGCAAGCAGGCTCGCCTGGTAATCCGCAAGCCCCATCGTCTCGATGATGACCCGTGCGCCGGGCGCGCAGTCGCCGTGGTGCTCGCTGAGATGCAACGCCACCGGACCCAGCGTAAGGCCCATGTAGAGCGGCAGATCCGGCTCGAACCGATGCTCGAAATCGACCTTGAAACCGAGAAAATCGAGGTAGAACTCCCGCGCCTTGCGGACATCGAACATCCGCAGGATCGGGGTTGCGCTGGCGAACTGCGTGGGCATGGCGCTGTCTCTCGATGTCGCCGGTTAACCACTCTCCAACGGCGATCAACCATCAGATGGACCTCGCTTGTAGCGCAGCGCAGCATGGCAGGCTATGGTCCGGGCATGGAGAGGACGGGCATGGATCGAGAGGACGAGACGACGCATTTCGGCTTCAGGGACGTTCCCGTGGAGGACAAGCAGACGCTGGTGAACGACGTGTTCCACAGCGTGGCGCGGCGTTACGACCTGATGAACGACCTGATGTCCGGCGGGCTGCACCGCGTCTGGAAAGACGTGATGATCACGGCGCTGAACCCGCCGCGCGGCGATGTCCCGTTCGCGCTGCTCGACGTCGCCGGCGGCACCGGCGATATCGCCTTCCGTGCAGCCAAAGCCGCAGGAAGCGGATTCCGGGCCACGGTCTGCGACATCAATGCGGACATGCTCGCGGTCGGCCACGCACGCGCGGTCACGGAGCATCTCGATCATCAGGTGTCGTTCGTCGAAGGCAACGCCGAGGCGCTGGCGTTCGCGGACCGCAGTTTCGACGCCTATACCATCGCGTTCGGCATCCGCAACGTGCCGCGCATCGATGCCGCGCTGCGCGAGGCGTTTCGGGTGCTGAAGCCGGGCAGCCGGTTTCTCTGCCTCGAATTCTCGACGGTCGATGTGCCCGGCCTCGACAAGATCTACGACCTGTTTTCCTTCAAGGTGATCCCGCCGCTCGGCCGCGCCGTCACCGGCGATGCCGGCTCCTATCAGTACCTCGTGGAATCGATCCGCAAGTTTCCCAAGCCGAACGTCTTCGCGGACATGATCCGCGACGCCGGCTTCGCGCGGGTCAACTGGCAGATCCTCTCCGGCGGCATCGTCGCGCTGCATTCGGGCTGGCGTTTGTGATCTCCGCATTGACCCATGCGGCGCGGCTGGCGCGCGCCACGTTCGTGTTCGCGCGCGAGGGCGTGTTCGGCGTGGTCGATCCCTCGCTGGTGCCGCCGCCCGGGCAACTGGCGCTGCGCATGGCCCGCCTGATCGAACGCCGCGGCGCGAAATCCGGACCTCGACTGTCGCGGGCCCTGACCCGGCTCGGGCCGGCCTATCTCAAGCTCGGCCAGTTTCTCGCCACGCGGCCCGACGTCGTCGGCGTCGTGATGGCGCGCGATCTGGAAAGCCTGCAGGATCGCCTGCCGCCGTTCGCGCAAGCGGAGGCCGAGGCCGTGGTTGCGGCCGCGCTGGAAAGGCCCGTCACCGACGCCTTCGCAAGTTTCGGACCCGCGGTGGCGGCCGCCTCGATCGCGCAGGTTCATCGCGGCGAGGTCGTGAAGGACGGCCTCCGCGAGCAGGTCGCGGTCAAGGTGTTACGGCCCAACGTCGCCGCGCGTTTCCGCCGCGACCTTTCCGATTTCTTTTTTGTCGCCAACAAGGCCGAAGCGCATTCCGCCGAAGCGCGGCGGCTGCGCCTGGTCGAAGTCATCAACACCATGTCGCGGTCGGTGGCGATGGAAATGGACCTGCGGCTGGAAGCGGCCGCGCTGTCGGAGATGGCGGAGAACACCCGCGACGATCCCGACTTCCGCGTCCCCGCGGTCGACTGGGACCGCACCACCCACAACGTGCTGACGATGGAGTGGATCGACGGCATCGCGCTGAACGATCATGCGCGGCTTGCACAATCCCACGTCGACCTGCCCGAGCTCGGCCGCAAGGTGATCCAGAGCTTCCTGCGCCACGCGCTGCGCGACGGCTTTTTCCATGCCGACATGCATCCCGGCAATCTGTTCCTCGACAAGTCGGGCCGGCTAGTCGCCGTCGACTTCGGCATCATGGGACGGCTCGGGCTGAAGGAGCGGCGCTTCCTCGCCGAGATCCTGCTCGGCTTCATCACGCGCGACTACCGCCGCGTCGCCGAGGTGCACTTCGAGGCCGGCTACGTGCCTAGCCATCACTCGGTGGAGAATTTCGCGCA
>NZ_MKRN01000131.1 GCF_001896955.1 Nitrobacter sp. 62-13
CGCCATCCTGCTCGACCGCCCGCGTCATGCCGCCATCCTGCTCGACCGCCCGCGTCATGCCGCGAAGATCGCCGCGCTGCGCAAGGTCGGCGCAGCGGTGAGCCTGATCAGCGACGGCGACGTCGCCGGCGTCATCCACACCGCGGAGCCGCGAACCGGAATCGATATCTACCTGGGCAGCGGCGGCGCGCCCGAGGGCGTGCTGTCCGCGGCGGCGCTGCGCTGCATCGGCGGCCAGATGCAGACCCGCCTCATCATCGACAATGAAGCCTTGCGCGAGCGGACCCTGCAGATGGGGATCAAGGACCCCAAAAAGAAATATGAGATCGGCGACATGGTGAAAGGCGATTGCGTGTTCGCCGCGACCGGCGTCACATCGGGCTCGCTGCTCTCGGGTGTCCGGTTCGGCAAGGACGTGATCAAGACCGATACGGTGGTGATGCGCTCGGTGACGGGCACCGTGCGCCGCATCAAGGCCGAGCACCGCCAGTTGGATAAATTTCACCTGGATTGACGTCAATCTTCGCGCGACGCCGTGTGCCCGGCGCGATAATGTCTCGCAAGGCGCGGACGACATCATGACCTTGCCAGCCACCGCATTGCCGGTCGAAGCGCCTGACGCCTTTCTCGGCGTCTCGCATTCGGTGACCGGGCGTCTGTGGCGCGACCGCCTCGATGCGCGGGGCGCGGCGCGTGCGCTGGCGATCGCCCAGCGGCATCAGTTGCCGGAAATGCTGGCGCGGGTGATCGCGGGCCGCGACGTCGAGATCGATGCGGTCGCGGATTTTCTCGATCCCACCATTCGCCGGCTGATGCCCGATCCCTTCACCGTGACGCAGATGGAGGCGGCAGCAAAACGACTCGCAGACGCAGCGACGCGCGGCGAGACGGTCGCGATCTTCGGCGACTATGACGTCGACGGCGCGACCTCGGCGGCGCTGCTCGCCTGGCATCTGCGCCATTGCGGCCTCACACCGCTGATCCATATCCCGGACCGGATTTTCGAGGGCTACGGCCCGAACGTCGACGCGATCAACGCGCTCGCGGCAAAAGGCGCGACGCTGCTGGTGACGGTCGATTGCGGCACCACGAGCATCGAGCCGCTGGCGGTCGCAAGGCAACAGGGCATGTCGGTGGTCGTGATCGATCATCATCAGTGCGGCGACGATCTGCCGGATGTGGACGCGCTGGTGAACCCGAACCGCCCGGACGATCTCTCGGGCCTCGGGCATCTCGCCGCTGTCGGCCTTGTCCTGGTGACGCTGGTTGCGTTGAACCGCGAACTGCGGCAGCGCGGCTTCTGGACGCCGGAGCGGCCGGAGCCCGATCTCCTGAACATGCTGCATCACGTCGCGCTCGGTACCGTCGCCGATGTCGCGCCGCTGACCGGCCTCAACCGCGCCTTCGTGGCGAAGGGGCTGATCGCGCTGCGCCGCCGCGATCACATCGGTCATACCGCGCTGATGGATGTCGCGCGGCTGAACGGCCCGCCGGAAGCCTGGCATCTCGGTTTCATGCTGGGACCGCGCATCAATGCCGGCGGCCGCATCGGGCGTGCTGACCTGGGCGTGCGGCTGCTGCTCGAAGGCGACGTCTCGGAAGCGGCGCGGATCGCCGCCGAACTCGATCGCCTCAATACCGAGCGCCGCGTCATCGAGCAGGCGGCCGAGGCGCAAGCGGAGGCGGAGGCGCTGGCCTCGCTCGGTCTCGAGGACAAGGGCTCGGTCATCGTCACGGCGTCCGAGGGCTGGCATCCCGGCGTGGTCGGTCTCGTCGCGTCGCGGCTGAAGGACAAGTTCGGCCGACCCGCTTTCGTGGTCGCGCTGGAGCCCGGCGGCATCGGGACCGGATCGGGCCGCTCCATCGGCGGCGTCGATCTCGGCAGGGCGGTGCGGCAGGCGGTCGGCGACGGTGTGCTGCTCAAGGGCGGCGGTCACGCCATGGCGGCGGGGATCACGCTGCGCAAGGAACGGCTGGCGGAATTCCGCGCCTACATGGAGAAGGCGCTTGCCGCCGATGTGGCGCGGTCGCGTCACGTCAACGAACTGTTCATCGACGGCGCGGTCAGCGCGCGAGCGGTGGCGCCTGAATTCGTGGCCATGCTCAATCGCGCGGGGCCGTTCGGCGCGGGTAATCCCGAGCCGGTGGTGGCGCTGCCGTCGCACCAGTTGATCCATGCCGACGAGGTCGGGCAGGCGCACCTTCGGCTGCGATTCAAGTCCGGCGACGGGGCGATCGTCAACGGCATCGCATTCCGCGCGGTCGGCCAGCCGCTCGGCAACGCGCTGGCGCAACTGCGCGGGCAACCGCTGCATGTGGCTGGGTCACTGGCGGTAGATCGCTGGCAGGGCGCGGAGCGCGTGCAGTTGCGCGTGTGTGATGTCGCAGTGCCCGATCCGGGACCGGCGGTTATCCGGTAAGCCTCACCTAGAATGTGATCTGCTCAAGGTGAACCATGCTGCGCATGCCCCGTCATGCCCGCACTTGTTGCGGGCATCCACGTCTTAGCTAGCTAGCATCGGCTCTATAAGAAAGACGTGGATGGCCGGGACGAAGCCCGGCCATGACGTGTTGAAATGCTTCATCGCCAACCCGCTCTACAATCCCTGCCTCAGCTTTGCCAGCACTTGCAGCCCGGCATAGCCGTCCGGCGGCAAGCCGACGCGGGTCTGGAAATCCTTCACCGCCTTCATGGTGTCGTTGCCGACGCGGCCGTCGGTGCCGCCGGTGTCGAAACCGGCCTTGGTCAGGCGCGTCTGCACCTCCTGCACTTCGGCGAGCGTGAGCGCGCGTTCCGATCCGGGGAAGGGTTGGATGAAGGGCGGCGCGCCGAGGATGCGATCACCGAGATGACAGATCGCAAGCGCATAGTTCATCGACGGGTTGTAGCTGCGCACCGCGTAGAAATTCGGTCCCAGCAGGAACGCCGGGCCGCCCGGTTCGGGAATCCAGAGCTTGGCCGAGGCATTCGGTTGCGGAAACGCCTTGCCGTCGGCGCGATGCACGCCGGCCGCCGACCACGCGGCATAGCTGCGATTGCCGCTCGCGCCGCCGGGCGCGCGCACTTCATATCCCCAATGCTCGCCGCGATGATATTTGCCGCGGTTGATGAGATAACGCGCGGTCGAGCCCAGCGCGTCGTCGGGCTTGCCGAACGGCGAGACCCGGCCGTCACGATCATAGTCGATGCCGACGTTAAGCCAGACCTCGGGCATCCATTGCGTATGCCCCATCGCGCCGGCCCACGAGCCGCGCATCTCCTCGGGCGTGCTCCAGCCTTTGTTCACGATGCGCAGCGCGTTGATCAGTTCGGTTTCCCAATACGCGCGCCGACGCGGTTCGTTCCATGCGAGCGCCGCCAGCGAGGGGAATACCGGCCGCATGTGATTCTTCTGCACCAGCGGATCGCCGAACGCGGACTCGACGCCCCACAATGCGAGCAGCGTGCCCCGCTCGACGCCGAAATCGCGCTCGATCCGCGAAAACAGCGCCTCGTTCTTTCGCAGCGCCTCCTTGCCGGCGATGATGCGCCAGTCCGAGACGCGGCGGTTGATGTATTGCCAGGTCTTCTCGTGAAACTCCGGCTGGTTGCGCATCTGCTTGAACACGCTCATGTCCGGCTCGATCCGGCCCATGCAGCGATTCCATGTCGCCTCCGAGATGCCTTTGGCTAGCGCGCGGGCACGAAACCTGTCGCGCCACTGCTCAAAGCCTTGCGGCGTCGCTGCGAGAGCCGGGAATGGCGCGAGCATCGCCGCCGCGCCGAGACATTGCAGCGCGCCGCGCCGGCTGATCCGGATTCGAGAATCGAAAGTTTTCATGCGGCGAGCTTAACGGAGAGGGGCGTCCGGCGGCAAAGGTTCATTGCGTCGCGGGAACTCGACCCTTTCTCAATCGTCCTCGCCCTCGGCAGGCTGCCCGGGATGAACGGGATCCTGCGGCTTCGCCCCTGGCGGACCGGCTTCGGCTTCAGTGGCGATCTCGCGGCCGCGCCCGCCGATCAGGCGCTCATAGGCCGAGATCAGCGTGACGTAAGGGTTGACCCAGATCCAGCCTTCGCGCGTGAACACCTGTACGTCGAAGTGCAGATGCGCGGTGGTGCCGCCCGGGTGACCCATGTAGTTCGACACCAAACCGATCTTTTCGCCTTCGCTGACGTGGCGATCGTCGAGCATGCCGCTTTTGTCCAGTTGCGCTGGATTCATGTGCATGTAGCGAAAGCGTGCGTGCTCGTTGCGGGTGTTGACCAGCAACGTCACGCTTTGCTGCTTCGGCGAACGGATGATGACGCCGTCGCGCACGGCCACAACCGCGTACCGGTTCGGGATGCAGCGGTCGGCGCGCTTGTTGCGGAGCGTGCATGTCGCCGGACGCAGGTCCTGTCCCTGATGCCCCGATCCCGCAGGGCATTGTCCGACGTTGAAATCACGAGCCTCGCAGAAATTGTCCTGCCAGGGATAGGAGTAGTTTTCAGGAGCGGATTCGTCGAACGCCAGCGGCTTGCTGCTCGACTTGCAACGATAGCGGTCGCCTTTGTCGGATGGCGGGGGAACGCGACCGCGATGAAAGCAGTCGCCCCGGTTCAGGAACGATTGCGAGTTCGCGTAAGCCGGCGCCTGCTCGATCGGAAACCGGATTTGCGAATAGGCGGTCGTGTCGGCTCGGCCGCTCTGGCCGCGATAGCCGCTGTTCGCGATGATGTCGCCCGGAGGACGGTAGGTGAAATCGGGCGAGGAGGTTGCCGGGCGCGGCATCGCGCCGGGTGCGATATTCATGCGGGATTGCGCCGGCCTCCCGCCCGCGATGCGCAACGCTTTCAGAAAACGCTCGCCCACCACGGACGCCTCGCGGCATGCCAGCCGGTTTTTGCGCGGCGCGCTGTCGAGGCAATGGATCGAAACCACATAGGGGACGTCGAACCGCGTGAAGGCGTAGCGCACGTAGCCTTCGAGGATGATGCGCCGGAGGTCGGGAAACTGCGCCGCCAGCGCGCTCACGGATTCGCCTTTTACTCCCGAGGGATCGTCGATGTCGTAGGTGAGGATCGAGCCTGTGATCTGGACTTCGACGGGTCTTTTGTAGGTCAGTTGCGGCATGCCATCGGCCGCGCCGGGCGCCAATGCGAACTTCGCGTCATAGCCGGCCGGGCCGGCATCGAACATCTTTTCCTGAAATCCGTCCTGATAACGGGCGAGCGGCGGGCGAGCCGTCGCGTCGGTCGTGCGCTCGCTGAGATACATGCCGGTATCGAACGGCAGCAGCACCGGCACCGGACTCTGGTTGATGCGCGTAAAAAGCGGCAGCGTCGCCGCGTTGAGCTGCATCAGCGCCGGCATGGTGCGCGGATCGGACAACGGCAAGTGACGCAGCGCATTGAAGGTGAAGCGGTCGGCGACGGCAGGTCGATCCTCGATCTCCGACTTGAGCTGGTCGAGAACGGTGCGCCACTCCACGCGAACGGTCGAAATTCCGGGCGTTTTGAAGTCGCCGGCGGCAGCACTGCCGATCGTGACTGCGAGCAGCAGCCATGCCGCCGCGGCGCGTCCGACGAACCGGATAGGACTGCTGCCGCGAACCGTCAGTCTCACATCCGTGCCCCGCTTCCCGTCGCCGCTTCGTTTATAGCGTTTTCGAGCGAAGTGGATACCGGTTCGCGTGAAGAAAACGCGTCAAACATTAAAACATAGAGCTTCGCTTCTGATTCCATCAGAAGCGGAAAGGCTCTAGTCCTTGGCGCGTTCGACGTAGGAGCCGTCTTCCGTCATGACCACGATGCGGGTGCCGACGCTGACGTGGGGCGGCACGCCGGTGCGGACGCCGTTCGACAGCACCGCGGGCTTGTAGGACGAGGATGCGGTCTGCCCCTTGGTGACGGGTTCGGTCTCCACGACCTCGAGCGTCACCC
>NZ_MKRN01000132.1 GCF_001896955.1 Nitrobacter sp. 62-13
GTGCTGCACGAGTTCTCCTCGATCGCGGGCGTTCGCGAGGACGTCACCGACATCGTGCTGAACATCAAGGACATCTCGATCAAGATGCAGGGCGAAGGCCCCAAGCGCATGGTCGTGAAGAAGCAGGGGCCAGGCACCGTCACCGCAGGCGACATCCAGACCGTCGGCGACATCGTGGTGCTCAATCCCGAGCTTCAGATCTGCACCCTCGACGACGGCGCCGAGATCCGCATGGAGTTCACCGTTGCCGCCGGCAAGGGTTACGTTGCCGCCGAGCGCAACCGGCCCGAGGACGCGCCGATCGGCCTGATTCCGGTCGACAGCCTGTATTCGCCCGTGCGCAAGGTGTCCTACAAGGTCGAGAATACCCGCGAGGGCCAGATCCTCGACTACGACAAGCTGACGATGACGATCGAGACCAACGGCGGCGTGACGCCCGAGGACGCCGTGGCCTTCGCCGCGCGCATCCTGCAGGATCAGCTCAACGTCTTCGTGAACTTCGAGGAGCCGCGCAAGGAAGTCACCACCGAGATCATTCCCGATCTGGCGTTCAACCCCGCCTTCCTCAAGAAGGTGGACGAACTGGAATTGTCGGTGCGCTCGGCGAACTGCCTGAAGAACGACAACATCGTCTACATCGGCGACCTGGTGCAGAAGTCGGAAGCGGAGATGCTGCGGACGCCGAACTTCGGTCGCAAGTCGCTGAACGAGATCAAGGAAGTGCTGGCCCAGATGGGTCTGCATCTCGGCATGGAAGTGCCCGGCTGGCCGCCGGAGAATATCGACGAACTGGCCAAGCGCTTCGAGGATCATTACTGAGTTCTCTGTCATTCCGGGGCAAGCCGAGGCTCGAACCCGGAATGACAGAAATTAATCGGATTCTGTTTTCCGGATTCCGGATCGCTGCCCTGCAGCGTCCGGAATGACGGAAGCGGTTCACCGGGCGAACGCAGGATGCCCACCTGCACAGGATGTCCGACCCCGCGGTCGCGACAAGGATTGAGGAAAGAGACATGCGTCACGGCAAGGTTCACCGCAAACTCAACCGCACCGCGGAGCATCGCAAGGCGATGTTCGCCAACATGGCGGCGTCGCTTATCAAGCACGAGCAGATCGTCACCACGCTGCCGAAGGCGAAGGAATTGCGCCCGATCGTCGAGAAACTCGTGACGCTCGGCAAGAAGGGCGGCCTCGACAAGCGTCGTCAGGCGATCAGCGAGATGCGCGACGTCGATCAGGTGAAGAAGCTGTTCGACGTGCTGGCCTCCCGCTACAAGGACCGCCAGGGCGGCTACACCCGCATCATCAAGGCCGGTTTCCGTTACGGCGACAACGCGCCGATGGCGGTGATCGAGTTCGTCGATCGCGACTTCGATGCCAAGGGGCAGGACTCCGGTCCGGTGCAGGAGAGGGCCGCCGAGGAGGACTGACCTTCCGCGGCATCCAGAAGACATCGAAAGCGGCGCGTTAAGCGCCGTTTTTGTTTATGGCCGACCACGTCATATGGCGGGCGACGTCGTTCGATCCATGGCTGCCGGCGGCACTTGACCCCGAATCGCGGTTTACCGAGTTGCGCCGCAACCGCGATGCGCCTTGCGGCCGGACGCCGAAATCGGGACGGATCATCTTCGGAGACCGTTCCGCCTTCGGCGAAATCGAAAGCGGTTTCATGACTTTGAATTGACGTGTTTCTTCGCGCGAGCCGATGCCCACTTCGTTCGAAAACGTTATATTGCACCGCCGGATGAATTATATTCCGTTCGTTTTCCGAGAGGCCTCGATGTTCCGAATCAGTGCTTTCCTTGCGGCGGCTCTGTGCGCTGTCGTCCTCACCGGCAGCGTCAACCCTGCGACGGCGCAGGAGCGCCGCGTGCCGGCTTCCCAGGCCGAGCTCCGCCTGTCCTTTGCGCCGATCGTGCAGCGGGTGGCGCCGGCGGTGGTCAACGTCTACGCCGCCAAGATAATCCAGAACCGCAATCCGCTTCTCG
>NZ_MKRN01000133.1 GCF_001896955.1 Nitrobacter sp. 62-13
CGAGCACCAGCAGCACATAGGAGCGGTGACCGAAGGCTTCCGCCAGCGCGTTCTTGAAAGACTGTTCCGACGCCGCGGCAGCGCCGACGCCGGCATCGCTGGGCGGCGTCGACAACACCAGAGCGAAAGGCACGACGAACAGCATCAGCACCGCGAACACCGTCAGCGCCGGTTGCCAGCCGAAATTGTCGATCAGCGCGACGCTGAGCGGCGCGAACACGAATTGCCCGAACGAGCCGGCCGCGGTGCCGACGCCCAGCGCGAGACCGCGCCACTGCAACGGCAATAGCTTGCCGAAGGCGGACAGCACCAGGTTGAACGAACATCCGGACAGGCCGAAACCGACCAAGAAACCGGCCCCGATATTGAGCGACACCGGCGTACCGGCGTACCGCATCACCAGAAGGCCGGCGGCATACATCAGCGCGCCTGCGGAAATCACCCGCACGCTGCCGAACCTGTCGGCAATCGCACCGGCGAAGGGCTGGCCTATACCCCACAAAAGGTTCTGAACCGCGAACGCCAGCGCGAAGACGTCGCGGCCCCACGAGAACTCGCTGCTCATGGGCTGCATGAAGAAGCCGAAGGCGGACCGCGGCCCGAACGTCAGCATGCCGATCAGGCAGCCGCAGATGATGATCACGAGCGGCGTGCGCCACCCGGTTTTGCGCCCGGTCTGCGGGCCGCTCTCTTCGGTTGTCGCCATCGGGACCGTCCATTTGCCGGTGCAGATGTAGACGGAACATCGGCACCTCCGGCCGGCAGGGCCGAGGCCTGCAAGTTAATGCGCCTGCATGAAAATGCCAACTCGCCGGGATAATAAATCAACCGTGCAGCTCACGCGATGCGTGAGAACCCGACCGGGTTACCTGCGACTTAGAGCATGATCCCGAAAAGTGGAAAACCGGTTTTCGGATAAGATCATGCTCAAACAAAAAGACAAGCGACGACTCTGACTCAACTCGGTTGAAACAGGCTCTAGCGTCGGGCGCGAAGTTCAGCCGAGCTGTGCGCTGCTTCCGCCAGCCTAGCCGTGATCTCGGCGGTCTGGGCCGTCGTGCCCCAGCTCGGCGCGTCGCTGCCGTCGCCCCACGCCCGCGGACGATAGAAAGTGTGGACGCCGGTACGATACATCTTCTTCATTTCGCGCACCCAGGAGGGATGCACCCAGTAGGCATGATAGTGCGTCGACTTGCCGACTTCCGGCAGCCAAAGCCGCCCGTCGAACGTGGCCTTCGCGATCCTGCGGGCGCGATCCCACATGTCCGGCTCCGTGACCACATCGCGAATGCCGTCGCAGGCGAAGGTGAACTGGCACGCCAGATGACGGTTCGCGTTCTGATAGACCACGCCGCATACGGTGGTCGGATAGTAGCCCGAGAACACGCGGTTCATCACCACCTGCGCGACCGCGA
>NZ_MKRN01000134.1:0-4013 GCF_001896955.1 Nitrobacter sp. 62-13
GCTCCGTAGGATTGTTCGGACGCTCGGGCATTCCTACACAAGCGCCTCGGAACGCCTTGATTGGCAAACGAGAAGACTTCAACGACGGATGAGAGGTGTTCGTCCGGCGGGCTGGGTTACGCCACCCTCAGCTCTTCATATGAGACCATCACATGTTCGATGAATGCCGGACGCTTCGTTAGTGCATCATAGTATTGCTTCACGGCTGGATGCTCACCGCGGGGGATGTCGATATCAAAATATCGAAAGAGAACATGACCGAACTGGACGTCAGCGAGAGTGAACTCGGAGCAGGCAAGGAACGCATGATGTTCGAGCTGCGCCTCGGCGATATCCAGCTTGACCTCGAGAGCGCGCAGTGCGGCGCGGATAGCCTCCTCGTCGCGGTCCGCTGGCGCGGTTCGCACGACCCGCCAGAACACCGGCGCGGTGAAGTTCAACGCGATGTTGATCTTCGACCACTCCGCCCACTTATCGATCCTCGTGCGATCGTCGAGGTCTGCCGGCCAGAAGGGACCAGTCCCATAGCGAGTTGCCAGGTAGCGGAGGATCGCGCCGGTTTCCCAGAGCGGTTCGCCATCGCCGTCCTTGAGAACAGGCACGGTGCCATTGGGATTGAGCGCCAGAAATCCGGGTGTGTCGTTTCCGCCGTAGCGGTGCCCCACATCGTGTCGCCGGTAGGGCAGCCGCAGCTCCCCGATGCACCACATCAGTGCTTGGACATTTGACGATGTCTTGCGGCCCCAGACCTCAAGCATTCGGCATCAATCCTTTGGTCAAAAAGCGTAGCGGCAAGTATGCCATCGTCCAGCCGCGCAATCGCAATCCGTCTGCCAGCCTGTGAGCTGCCGAGGGATCAGACGAGCGCGCGCGTCTGATGGCCGACGTCGCTTTGGAGCGCTTGTGCGACGACGGTCAGGGCGGCTTCGAGCGCAACAAGATCAGGCGCACCGCCGAGGCAAACGCGCAGTCCGGAAATCTTGTCGGGAGCGACGATCGGCGCGTCGGGAGGCGTCAGTTCGACGCCCGCGCGGAGCGCTCGGCCAGCGGCCCGCTCGGCGTCGAGTGCAGACATCGGAATCCACACGTGGATGCTTTGCTGCGATCCTGGCGGCGTCATCGCACTACCCAAAATCCGTCTCGCGACATCGCTCCTGGCGAGAGCGTCCTGCACGATCTGGTCTGCAATGAGATCGGCCGTTCCGTCCTCGATCCACTGGCTGAACACGAGGGCGCCGAGCGCCGGCGGCGCGTATCCGATCGCGCGCACATGGTGCAGAATCTGCTCCCTGATTGCGCTCGTCGGGGCGCGGAGAAACCCGAGGCGGAGGCCTGGCGAAAATGCCTTCGAGATCGTGGCCACGTGAATCGTGCGGTCAGGCGCGAGTTCGGTGAAGGTCGGAGGCCTGTCCTCTGGCGCTGCGATGGCCCGATAGGCTTCGTCCTCGACGATTAGCAGGTCGCGCTTGCGCGCAATCGCCGCGATCTGCTTTCGGCGTGCCGCGGTCATCGTGATCGTGGTCGGATTCTGCAACGTCGGAATGGTGTAGACCACGCGCGCGCCGGTTTCGGCGATCGCTTTCTCCAGCGCCGCGGGCTTCAACCCCCCGGCGTCGAGGTCGACGCCGTGGAGACGATACGGCACGACTTCGGCAAGCGTCTTGACGCCGTAGAACGTGGCGGCCTCGCAGAGAATCGTCTCGCCAGGACGCGCGATTGCACCGAATGCGAGCGCGAGCGCATGCTGGCCACCGTTGGTCTGGATGATCTCGGCGGGATCGATGGCGACGCCGTGCCGGGATTGGAGCCATTGGCCGCCGATCCGCCGCACGCTCTCAAGGCCCTCCGGTGGGGCATATTCGGCTGCCAGCGCGAGATCGGACCTGCGGCGGAGCCGGGCGAGCGCCTCGGCGAAGTGCCGTGGTCCAGGTCCACCTGCGGGAAGATTGAGGGCTAGGTCGACCGGACCGTTCGAGGCCGCTGCACCATGCGAGCGGCCGGCGACGAAGGAGCCGCGGCCGACATGCCCGACCAGCAGACCGCGGCGCTCGGCCTCTCCGTAGGCCTTGGTGACAGTCCCGATGCTCACGGAGAGCGCGTGCGCTAGGTCCCGGTGCGGCGGAAGGCGAGTCCCGGACGGCAGTGCACCGTCCCGGATGTCCTGCTCAATCGCGTCGGCGATGCGCTCGTAGAGCGGCGCCTCGCCGGAAGGAACGATAGGCTTCCAGACAGGCATAGACGGTCCTCTTCATTGTAATGCGTGACAATATCACGTTTGACTCCCGCGACAACAGGACATTATCTCGTTGTCATGGACGTCACCGCTGCAACTTCTCTCGATGCGTTTCCGTGGGTAAACGTCTTTGCGTTCACCATCGCGGCCGCGTTCGTAACACTCACTCCGGGCGTAGATACGGCGCTGATCGTTCGTACCGCAGCGGGGTCGTCCGGGCGCCGCGCCATAGAGCCGGCCTCGGAGTGGATCGGACGGTGGGTGCCGTCTTCATCTCGTTCGGATTGCGGCTCGCTTTCGACCGGAGCCAATAGCAGATGGATCAAGTTGTTAAGCCCGAACTTCTGGCCGATGCCGCGCAGCGTGCACAGCGCTATCTCCGCGGTGTTACGGCGCGGCGGGTTTCGCCCGATATCGAGGCATTGGAAAGGCTTGCCGAGCTTGGCGGACCGTTGCCTGACCGCGCGACAGCCGACGAGGAGATCTTGCGTCTCCTCGACGAGGTTGGCTCGCCCGCGACGATGGCCTCGGCTGGCGGTCGCTACTTCGGCCTCGTGATCGGCGGCGCGCTTCCTGTCACGGTCGCGGCGAACTGGCTCGCGACCGCCTGGGATCAGAACGCCGCGATGCGACTGACGTCACCCGTCGCTGCGCAGCTCGAGGACATAACGCTTGAGTGGTTGAAACAGCTCTTCGAATTGCCCGGCAGCACCGGCGGCGCCTTCGTGACGGGAGCTTCGATGGCGAGCTTCACGGCGCTTGCCGCCGCGCGCCAAGCGATCCTTGCTCGCGCGGGCTGGGACGCCGGCGCGCGCGGCCTTTTCGGCGCGCCGCCGATCCGCGTGGTGGTGGGTGACGAGGTGCACGTAACGGTGCTGAAGGCGCTCACGCTGCTTGGGTTTGGAAGGGACACGTTGGTCAGGGTGCCGGTCGACGGTCAGGGTCGGATGCAGGCAGACGCTTTGCCTGCGCTCGACGATCGGACGATCGTCTGCATCCAGGCAGGCAATGTGAATACCGGCGCCTTCGATCCCGCGGAGATGATTTGCCGGCAGACGAAAGCGGCCGGGGCGTGGGTTCATGTGGACGGCGCCTTCGGCATGTGGGCTGCATGCGCGCCGCGCCGCGCTCACCTGACAGCGGGCGTGCCGCTTGCCGACTCATGGGCTACCGACGCGCACAAGTGGCTGAACACACCTTACGACTGCGGGATCGCGCTGGTCCGCGAGCCCGAGCATCTTCGCCGGACGATGACCGCGAGCGCGGCCTACCTCCATGCCAGTGACCAACGCGAAGCGAGCCAGCTTAACCCCGAGCTGTCGCGGCGAGCCCGCGCGGTTGAAGTCTGGGCTGCTATAAGGTCTCTCGGAAGAGACGGCATCGCTGATCTCGTCGAAAGGACGTGCAGCCATGCCTCGAGGCTCGCCGCGCGGCTGTCCGCCGCCGGCTTCGCGGTGCTCAACGACGTCGTGATCAACCAGGTCCTCGTTGCCGGCGAAAGCGACGAGGCCACCGACCGGATGATTGCCGAAATTCAGCGGGACGGAACGTGCTGGTGCGGCGGAACGACCTGGCAAGGCCGCCGCGCTATGCGCGTCAGCGTCTCAAGTTGGGCGACGACGGACGAGGACATGGAGATGAGCTTCGATGCGATGATGCGGCTCGGCCGCGCCGCCGGCGCCCTCGGACGAAGCCCCTCGTTGGCGTAGGCTGCGGGAAGCGACGCCGCTGTGTGTCTTCATCCGACTGTTTGCTCGGTCGAGAGGCGGGCGGCGTAGAA
>NZ_MKRN01000134.1:4025-7861 GCF_001896955.1 Nitrobacter sp. 62-13
GCAGCCGTGTTGTCGGAACGGACGTGAGCGACGACCTCGCCGGCGCCGAGCGCACGTGCCTTGGCAAATGCGTGGTGGACCAGTGCGGTGCCAATGCGGCGACGTTTCAGATCCGACCTCACGATTAGCGCGAACTCCCATTGCCCGGGGGCGAACTTAGCGAGCATACCGACGCCGACCAATGATCGGCCGTTCCATGCGCCGATGGCGCGGCAGTCGGGGATGCGGGGAGCAAGGAGCGGCCAAAGACTCTCCGCCTCGACCGGAAACCCGAAGCGCGCGCGCACATCGCCGATATCCAGCTTCGACACGAACTCGGAGAAGTCGGACCTCGGCGGGAGCGGTGCGAACTGCAATGAGTTGCCTAGCGCATTCGGCATGAAAGGAGTCCGCCTTGGGAACTCCGGGATCATTGCCGCCATCGCCCGTGCACCGCGACCGCATAATCTGCGCGTGCAGGAGAGCAAAACTCATCCGCCAACGAGGTGAGTGTAGGTCTCTCAAGGTTGAGTAGTTTTCGCCCGCGAGAGCGGGGGCGCACGCATACGGTATTGGCGACCGTCCGGTGCAGGATGGGATTGGGACTGAGCGGGAAACAACACAAGACATGCGGGCAGAAACCTCAGCACCTCGCCGGAGTGGCACGATGCATGTTCGGCGGGCAGACCCCGCAGATGCTGAGGTCATAGGCCGGCTGATAAGATCGCTCGCGGCTTACGAAGGGCATGCTGCCGAAGTCCGATTCAGCGACAGCCAGTTGCGCCGAGCGCTATCCGGCGACGTGCCGCGGTTGCATGCATTGCTCGCCGAGCGCCGCGGCGAAATCATCGGCATGCTTACCTATACGGTCGACTTCGCTATCTGGGTGGGAGGCGATGTCGTTCGGGTGGACGATGTGTTCGTCTCGGAATCCGCCCGGCGAAAAGGCGTCGGAACGGCGCTGTTCGACGGACTGGCTCGCATATGCGCAGCGGCCGGCATGACAGCGAGATGGGAAATCGAGTCGGCTAATGCCAGCGCGCAGGCGTTCTACCGCAGCCTTGGCGTCGATATCGGCCCGAAGATCATTGCGCGCTGGAGTAAGCACGCGATCCGAGAACGTGCGGATAGCTCGGCGACGGCGTCGACCATCGTCTCCAATCGACAATAGCGATGTCGACCATACTGCTCACCAACGTGCACCAATATGTCGAGCCGGGCGTTCGAACTGGCGACCTATGCATTCGGAGGGTCACACCTCTTTAGGAGAGATGTCTCGCGATCACGAAGCCGAGGCACCTTTCTATTTGTACGCCACAGTATCCGCCTGTCTGCGCGCTGACTTTCGCTCCTTCCCTTTCGGCGTCTATCGCGCTCATTTCCTCGAGAAGACGAACTGAGGAAATGATGATGGCTGACCGCAATAGCACGCCGATGAAGCGGACCATCCGCCGACAGCAACTGCGCGAAATCGTCCCACTTGCCGACAGCACGATCTACGAGATGGAACAGCGCGGCGAGTTCCCGCGCCGTTTTGCGCTCTCGCCGAGATGCGTGGTCTGGGACCTGGCCGAAGTCGAGGCCTGGCTAGCGTCGCGTCGATCAGCCCCAATCGGCCGTGCGCAGGCTCCCGACGTCAGGCAACGGCGGTCGCGCCCGGTTCGAGAGCCGGATCGGGCTCAAGCAGCGGCATCGAAGGCGGGATGAGCACCGGGACGCGCTTCTTCCCAGCGACCCAGGCGTCGATGATGTCCGACCACTCCTGCATCATGTGGCGACGCTGAACTTCGTACTCCGCCTTGTTATAGACGCCGCGCGAAGAACGACCATCCTCGTGGGCAAGACACTTCTCGATCCAGTCGCTGTTGAAGCCCAGCTCGTTGAGCAGCGTGGATCCTGTCCTTCGCAGATCATGAACCGTGAATGGCTCGAGTGGCAGACCTTCCTTCTTCGCCAGTTCAACAACCGAGTAGGTTACCCGGTTGAACGTCGCGCGCGACATCGGCGCATCCGCGTCGTACCGCGACGGCAACAGGTATCGCGAATTCCCTGCGCAGGTCTTCAGCGCGATCATGATGTCGAGTGTCTGCCGCGACAGATAAACGTTGTGCGCCTTCGAACGCTTCATGCGTTCCTTCGGAATCGTCCACACGGCATTCTCGAAATCGACCTCATCCCAAGTCGCGTCCTGCAACTCGCTCTTGCGAACCATCGTCTGCAGATAGAGGCGCATGCCGAGCCGGATGGTCGGTAGGGTCGCCACCTTCTCGATCAGCTTGAGCATGATTCTGATCTCGGTTGGCGAGAGCGAGCGGTCCTTGGGCACGAAAGTAGCGATGGAAGACGGCCCCACATCGTCAGCGGGGTTGGCGATCTTCTCGCCGTGCAAGATCGCGAAGCCGTAGATCTGCTTGACGATGTCGCGGACGTGGATTGCCGTAGCGGGCGCGCCCCGCTCGACAATCGCCCCGCAAAGAGCCCGGAGATCGTCCGGTGTGATCTCGGTCAGCAGTCTGTTGCGCCACTTGGGCAGCAGCTCGCGCTCGAAGATCGACCGGCGCATCGCCCGCGTGCTGTCCGCCATCGTCGGCGCCGCGGTCAGCCACTTCTCGCCGAACTCGCCAAAGCTCTTCGCTTCCAGGAGCCGGCGCTTCTCCCGCTGCTTTTCGATCGCCGGCGATCGTCCCTCGCTGATCGCCCGCCTGGCATCGATGCACAGCTCTCGTGCTCGAGCGAGCGACAGCCCCGCGGGGCCGTACTTGCCGAAGGTGACGGTCTCGCGCCGCCCATTCATCCGGTAGTCCAGCCGAAACGTGAGTGTCCCGGATGGCTTCACCAGCACGTACATGCCATCCCGGTCCGTCACCTTATAAATTTTGTCTTTTGGTTTCAGGTGCTTAAGGGCTGCATCCGTCAACATTTTGGCCGTCTCCTCGTAAAAAGACCGTCAGGCCATTTTTGGGCGTCCTCGCGACAAAATCTCTTTTTCTTACAGCAAGTTAGATCGAAAAAAAGACCGTCAGAGGCCATTCAGACTCTGACGGTATCGGACGAAATCGGATTTCGCAATGGGGAGCCGGACCGTCAGGGAGTACGTCAGCGGCGATCTCTGCCGGCCGATAGCCCCCGAACGTCTTTGGACGATTTTATTTTACCTATCAGTGTGTTATGGAGTGTTCCGGGATGCCGACGGATAGCGCCGGATGGGCCTGAATCATTCCCACTCGATCGTACCCGGCGGCTTCGACGTCACGTCGTAAACGACACGGTTGACGCCAGTCACCTCGTTGATGATGCGGGTTGCGGTTTCGCCTAGGAATTTCATGTCGAACGGATAGAAGTCAGCGGTCATGCCGTCGGTCGAGGTTACCGCGCGCAGGCCAACCACATATTCGTAGGTACGCCCATCTCCCATCACGCCGACCGTCTTGACCGGCAACAGCACCGCGAACGCCTGCCAGATCTCGTCGTAGAGCTGGGCTTTACGGATCTGGTCGATGTAGATGGCGTCGGCCTCGCGCAGGATGTCGAGCTTTTCGCGGGTGATCTCGCCGGGGCATCGGATCGCAAGGCCTGGCCCCGGAAATGGATGGCGGCCGACGAAAACCTCCGGCAACCCGAGTTCGCGTCCCAACACGCGGACCTCGTCCTTGAACAGTTCGCGCAACGGCTCGACCAGCTTCATGTTCATGCGGGCCGGTAGCCCGCCGACGTTGTGGTGCGACTTGATCGTCACCGACGGGCCGCCGGTGAACGACACGCTCTCAATCACATCGGGGTAAAGCGTACCTTGAGCGAGGAAGTCAGCGCCGCCGATTTTTTTCGCTTCCGCCTCGAACACATCGATGAAAAGACGA
>NZ_MKRN01000134.1:7891-9878 GCF_001896955.1 Nitrobacter sp. 62-13
ATAACGCCGGCGAGTTCGCCCAAGAATTGTTCCGACGCATCAACGTGAACCAGCGGAATGTTGTAGTGATGGCGGAACAGATCCACCACCGTCTTGCCCTCGTCCTTGCGCAGCATGCCGTGATCGACAAACACGCAAGTGAGCTGGTCGCCGATCGCCTCGTGGATCAGGATCGCCGCCACCGATGAATCGACGCCGCCGGACAGACCGCAGATCACCCGGCCCTTGCCGACCTGAGCGCGGATCTTCTCGATCGCCTCCTCGCGAAACGCGCGCATCGTCCAGTCGCCGGTCAACCCCGCGACCTTGCGGACGAAATTGCGGATCAGTTTCGCGCCGTCGGGCGTATGCACCACCTCGGGGTGGAACTGCATCGCATAGAATTTGCGCTTATCGTCGGCGATGACCGAGATCGGCGAGCCCGGCGCCTTTGCCACCGCACGGAAGCCATCGGGCAGTTTGGTGACGCGGTCGCCGTGACTCATCCAGACGTCGTATCTGCCGCCCTTCTCCCAGACGCCCTCGAACAGCGCGCAGGTCTCAGTGACCTCGATGGCCGCACGGCCGAACTCGCGGTGATGGCCAGCTTCGACGGTGCCGCCGAGTTGCTGCGCCATCGTCTGCTCGCCGTAGCAGATGCCGAGCACGGGCACGCCCGCCTTGAGGATCGACATCGGCGCCGCCGGCGCATTCCGGTCGAGCACGGAAGCAGGCCCGCCCGACAGGATCACCGCCTTCGGATTCATCTCAAGAAAGGCCGCTTCCGCCTTCTGGAACGGAACGATTTCCGAATAGACGCCCTCCTCGCGCACGCGCCGGGCAATCAGTTGCGTGACCTGGCTGCCGAAATCGATGATCAAGATCTTATCGTGCGCGGAGGTCTCGCCGGAGGGACCGGATGCTGGCGCGGAGGCTTTGCTGGAGGCTGTCATGGCGAGGAATTACGCGACCGGCATCGGCCTCGCAACCGCGAAATACGTCTTGGCCGGCTAAAGCGCGAAGCGCGTTGCCGCCGAAGACCACTGTCATCGCCCTGATCGGGCGATCCAGTCATCGCTGCCCCGGCGTTTACTGGACATCCCCTTTCGCGGATGATGACGAGAACCTATGCCGTTCCTCTTCGCATCACCGACACGAAAAACCCATCCGTTCCGGTCCTGCGCGGCGTCATCAAAAGCCCCTCGCCAGAGAGGTAAACCGCGGCGAGGAAGTCGTCCGTCCTGTCCCACAACACTGAAGCGGTCTGCGACGGCGGCGTTACCGTGAAATCTGGATGCCGGCCGATAAACTTCCGAATTTGCTCGCCATTTTCCGGCGGCAACACCGAACAGGTGATATAGGCGACGCGACCGCCCGGCTTGACCAAACCCGCAGCACGGTCAAGCACTTCCGCCTGATCTTTCAAACGCACCTCGAGCGCGCCAGGCCGCATCCGCCATTTCGCGTCCGGGTTGCGCCGCCAGGTCCCGGTCCCGGTGCAGGGCGCATCGATCAGCACGAGATCGGCGGTGGCGCGGATGTCGGACAGCGGATCGGTTTCGCCCTTGGGGGCGCGAACCTCGGCGTTATGAACCCCGGCGCGGGACAGCCGTTCGTGGATCGGCGCGAGCTGCCGCTTGTCGCGATCGGTCGCAATCAGACGGCCCCTGCCCTGCATCATGGCCGCCAGCGCCAGCGTCTTGCCGCCGGCCCCGGCGCAAAGGTCGATCACCTGCTCGCCGGGTTTTGCGCCGGACAACAGCGCCGCGAGTTGCGAGCCCTCGTCCTGAACCTCGACGGCGCCCTTGATGAAATCCTCCTCGGCGTGGATGCCGGGATTGCGGGCATCGGCGCCGAGCGCGATCCGCAAGCCCAGCGGCGACCACGGCGTCGCCGCCGCGCCGAGATGCCGCAGCGAGGCCAGCACCTTCTCGCGTTTGGCCTTCAGCGTATTGACGCGCAGGTCGAGCGGCGCGCGGCTCGCCATCGCCGCGGCTTCCGCCGCACG
>NZ_MKRN01000135.1 GCF_001896955.1 Nitrobacter sp. 62-13
TCCGGCCTCATGAAACACCCAATCTCGGTGTCCATCAAACCGGCAGCAGCTCAATTCAATCGAGGCGCTCGCTAAAGACGTCAAACTCCATCCCAAGATCATCCGCCAACAGCTCCGCCTCACGTTCCTAGCGCCGGCAATCACGGAAGCAGTAATTACAGGAGAAGCGGGACACACGCCAACTTTGATGGCGATACCTAAAACGTTGCCGCTCTCGTGGTACAAGCAGCGGGAAGCGATAGGAAAATAGATTGTAACCGCTGGCGGAGGTGTTGCCCGTCAACACCGGTCATTTCTGAGTGTCATCGTTTGATCTGCGCACCAGCGCCGCAAGGGAAAAAGGAAAGGAGAGTCCAATGTGTAAGGAGCAATCGATCCACATTGACAAGCTGGATTTCTTGTCGACGAGCATGTTGTCCAGCGCGTGCTTTAGCTAGATCGGCGTGCGGTGAATGACGTCTGGCCCGGAAAGGATTGTTTCCTGGTCCATACAAACAGAAGGAAAGTCAATTACTTAACGCCACCCCAGGTAAACGCTTTATGGCCGGCGATCGCACATATATCCGTCACCCTAGAATGGCCAACCGCGATATTCTCCAGTTCGATCGAATTCGCCTTTGGGGCAACTTCGGACGACGTCAGCTCCATCGTGCTTCTCGATCCCGCGACATCGATTTTCTTCATGATCGTCGTCGCGCGGACTGCGCGTTTTTGCTTCGTCGCCGCCGGCAGCCATCGCTTCGGTTGGCCCACGCGGCATGATGCCCCATTTGTTCCTGCACCAGCGTCAGCCCGATTTGACCGGTGGATCACAGAAAGCCCAGCCAAAGCCAGGCTTTTCTGTAACGGTTCAAAGCAGGTTACGACTGTCCGCCCTTGCGTCCCGCCTCGGATGCCTTCTCACGGTCATTGGCAAAGTTACCGGGGTTGTTTTCCTTGCCTTGTGACTGACCTCCCTTGGACGCGATGTCACGCTGCTTCTGTTCATCCATGCTTGCAAAGCCACGCTCGGACTGACCGGTGTGACCCTGATCGCCTCTCGTATTCTGATTCTGTTGAGCCATGTCTAAGTCTCCATTGCTGATAACGTAACGACGGCATCTCGCCATCGCGTGGGTAATGACCCTGCCAGACTCTCGTTCCTCAGTCTTTGAATTACCTTTTTTAGCGCCGCAGTAGGCAATCGGGGCCACGTTCATTGCGACGATGGCTGTGCGGCTATGAAGCTCTTGGAGATGAGTTCGAAGTCGGTCGCCCTATCGCACGATCTGACTTCGGTAGAATGATCCAAGCGGTGGCGGAATGATCACGAGGGAGAAACGCCTCCCAGGACGGGAAACAATCGTCCCGTTCATTGCCGTTAGAATTATTTTCGGGGATCAGGAACGGCTTACGAGAGAGCAGGTTCGTTGTAGCAGAACAAAGGAGCTTTACGCATGTTCATGCACAATAAGCGCTTGCAATATACCGTCCGCGTTTCGGAACCGAATCCGGTTCTTGGCTCGTTCATGCTGGAGCAATTCGGCGGTCCCGATGGGGAACTCGCAGCGGCGATGCGATATTTCACGCAGGGATTGGCCGACGACGATCCTGGCCGCAAGGACATGCTTCTCGATATCGCTACCGAAGAACTCAGTCATCTTGAAGTGATCGGTTCCATCGTTGCGATGCTCAATAAAGGTGCCAAGGCACAAATTGCTGAAGGCAGCATGGCGGAAGCTGAACTTTATATGTCCCTGACCAAGGGTGGGAGTAGCCACACGCAATCGATACTGTATGGCGGCGGCCCCGCTCTGACCAATTCTTCTGGCGTTCCTTGGACTGCCGCCTACATCGATAGCCGTGGTGATCCTACTTGCGATCTGCGCTCGAACATTGCCGCTGAAAGCCGTGCCAAGATCGTGTACGAGCGACTCATTAATCTAACAGACGATCCCGGCATCAAGGATGCGCTGGGTTTCCTTATGACCCGTGAGATCGCCCATCAAAAGTCGTTCGAAAAGGCGCTCTATGCCATTGCGGACAACTTTCCGCCTGGCAAGCTGCCTGGACTCAAAACTTTCGCTAACACGTACGTGAATACGTCGCAAGGCGGGGCAGAGCCACGTGGGCCATGGAATAGCGGGCAGCAATGGGATCGCGTGGATGAGTTGGAAGAAGGACTTCCGGCAGATGGCGGCGATGGCGAGGCTACCGTTCAGCTCAGCTCAATTGACATGACAACTCTCAATGCTCTCGCCGCTCGCACAATGTCACAGCAAGAAGGCGATCCGAAGACAGGGGCCGATTTAGGGGCTGGTCCCGGTGCAGGGAAAGTTACCGGCGAGGATAAGGGCGGAGCTGGAGACATGGACGAAGCCCGGACGATGGCACAAAAACGGAGCGCAGCGTAGACCATCCCAGAGGACGCCGATTCTGAGCATGAAGTTGTCCATAGCCAATAGTAGTCCGTGGTTTGCGTGGATTCGGCCCTCTGATGCCTAGACAAAACGTTTTCAGGAACTCGCGGTTGCCGCCCGGCGTGCAATGAGGAGCAACTCATGTCGGATCATAACAGATTAGCGATTGTCACGGGTGCATCGACCGGCATTGGTTTAGAGCTGGCGCGATGTTGCACGGAGCGTGGATTCCGATTGCTGATAGCGGCCGACGAACCGGCGATCGCAGACGCCGCCGCGGAGTTGCGCGCTGGAGGCGCAGAGGTCGAGGCGATCGAAGCAGACCTCGCCACGGAAGCGGGCGTCGACAAGCTCTATACGGCGGCGGAAGGACGACCTGTCGGTGCGCTTCTCGCCAACGCCGGAATTGGGCTTGGCCGCGCGTTTCTCGATCAGGACTATGCGAAGGCGCGCCGGGTGATCGACACAAACATTGTCGGGACGACGTATTTAATCCACAGGATCGGAAACGACATGCGCCGGCGCAATGCAGGTCGAATCCTGATCACCGGCTCGATTGCCGGTTTCATACCGGGCAGTTTTCAGGCCGTCTACAACGGCAGCAAATCGTTTCTCAATTCCTTCTCGTTTGCCCTACGCGAGGAACTGAGAGATACCAACGTAACGGTTACCTGCCTGATGCCTGGTGCGACCGACACCGAATTTTTCAGGCGAGCCGACATGATGGATACGAAAGTTGG
This sequence comes from Nitrobacter sp. 62-13, assembly GCF_001896955.1. Classification (GTDB taxonomy): domain Bacteria; phylum Pseudomonadota; class Alphaproteobacteria; order Rhizobiales; family Xanthobacteraceae; genus Nitrobacter. The sequence goes on from NZ_MKRN01000135.1 coordinate 3,140, forward strand.
AACCGAAGAGAAGGACGATCCGGCTGAAGTCGCCAGGACCGGCTTCGAGGCCATGATGAATGGCGAGGGGGACGTGGTGAGCGGCTGGAAGAACAAGCTGCAATCCTCACTTGCGAACGTCACGCCATCTGAAACTCTGGCCGAACAGCACCGCAAAGCGGCAGAGCCCCGCACGGCGAAACATTGACCTGCAACGCTTGGGAAGGCCGCGACCATGAAAGCGCTGACTTGGCATGGTAGGAGCGACATTCGCTGCGAAAGCGTACCTGATCCCGCGATTCAGGATGGACGCGACGCGATCATTCGTGTAACGGCCTGCGCCATTTGCGGTTCTGATCTCCACATCTTCGACGGCATCATCCCAACGATGGAGAAGGGTGACGTCGTCGGTCATGAAACCATGGGAGAAGTCGTCGAGGTCGGCCGCGACAATAAGAAATTGAAAATTGGCGATCGCGTCGTGGTGCCTTTCACGATCTCCTGCGGTGAATGCTTCTTCTGCAAACGCGGCTTTTACTCCGGCTGTGAGCGCTCTAACCCGAACAAGAAAAAGGCAGAGGAAATGTGGGGCCATTCGCCCGCGGGTTTGTTCGGATACTCGCATATTCTCGGCGGTTTTCCAGGCGGACAGGCCGAATACATGCGTGTGCCTTATGCCGACATCGGTCCGCTTAAGATTCCAGATGGGCTCTCTGATGAACAGGTTCTTTTTTTGTCTGATATTTTTCCGACAGGGTTCATGGCCGCGGACTTCTGCGGCCTGAAAGGCGGCGAGACGGTCGCCGTATGGGGGTGCGGACCGGTCGGACAGTTCGCCGTCAAAAGCGCGTTCCTGCTTGGCGCTGAATGTGTCATCGCCATCGACACAGTGCCGGAACGATTGCGGCTCGCCGAGGTTTCAGGCGCGATCACGCTCGATTTCAGGAAGGACGATATCTACGATCGCATCCAGGATCTGACGGAGGGCCGAGGCGCGGACGCATGCATTGATGCGGTCGGCACGGAGCCGGATACCTGGTCTGGATTTGATGCGGTCGTGGACCGCATCAAGGTCGCGACCTTCATGGGGACGGATCGTCCCCATGTGCTTAGACAAGCAATCCATTGCTGCCGTAACTTTGGTGTCGTTTCGATTGTGGGAGTTTACGGCGGGTTCGTCGACAAAATACCGATGGGATCGGCGATCAATCGCGGCCTGACATTCCGAATGGCTCAAACCCCGGTTCAGCGTTATCTTCCTCAGCTTCTGGAACGTATTCAAAAGGGCGAGATCGATCCGTCATTTGTGATCACCCATCGAGCGTCGCTGGACGATGGTCCGAAACTCTACGAGACGTTCCGCGACAAGGCGGACGGATGCATAAAAGTCGTGCTGAAGCCATCTTGAACTACCAATCCCAGGAACCGCAATCGCCAGAGGTTTGTGCGATAACGTCCGATACGTCAGGACATGCCGAAGGTGGGGATACGGCTACCCTCTCACCCACCACGAGCGCTGCAAGTGTAGTTCAGTTTAAAGGCGTAAATGCAACTGTCGTGCATACCAAGCTGCCATGGAGACGACGAGCCACGCGAGCGACGCTGCGACAAAGGCGGCGGAGATGCTGGTCTCGACAATGGCGCAGAAAACAAACGCAAAAGCCAACATGCCCCAAGCGCCAAGCGCGGCGCCGGCCGCATCCAGCGCCGCCGCTTCCTGCCCGCGCCGACGGCCGGGAAGGCCCGCTTTTCTTTTCCGACGAATTTCATGTTTCTCGATCAATGTGGCGCTGGCGCAGAAAATTGCCGGGAGTGCGAGAAACAGGCCGCCGATCGATGGTCCATAGCGACTGCTGATGAGGCCGGTTAATACGGTCGCGGCTCCGCCCAGCGCGAAACGGACGAGATATTCGTAAGGATGTCCTTCGCGCAGCGATGAAAACGAGATGCGGACCGGAGTCATGTTCCCGCCCCGAATATCGCCAGCAACCCGAAAGCAACGATCAACCAAACGACAAGCGAGATAAGTGTGGCCGGCAGCGCTGTCGCGCGGGCCCGTATCAGGAGCTGACAGACCGTCATACTATAGACGGCGAGCGCAATTGCGCCGGCCATCATTGCGCCGCTCTGCAGAGCGGCGTAGCCGGCCCCGTGCCGATAAACGGCGATGCTCAGCGTGGCGAACGCCACCGACGGAGCGGCACCGAACAGACCGGCGAAGCTCTTGGGACGCAGGATGTCGCCGATCATCGCAAAAGCAGAGACTACGATGCCGCCCAGAAAGAAGCGGACCACATATTCGGTCATTTCGGCCGCTTCCAGAGCGTCGATAGCGGTCCTCCGCTTCCGTAGACCGGATCTTTTCGCGGCGAGGCGACCTTGG
>NZ_MKRN01000136.1 GCF_001896955.1 Nitrobacter sp. 62-13
CTTGCGATCGGTCCAGATGTTCTTGCACGCGATGCTGCAGGTATGACAGCCGATGCACTTATCCAGGTGAAAGACCATCGAAACTTGAGCGCGAATGTCCATGTCTATACTCCTTCGTTCCTATGGCTTTGCTCTTATGGCTTCGTTTTCGGTTCTCGTTTGGCGCTTACGCGTTGCCGCTATCGTCAATAGTGCTAGGCGCCGATGGTTTCGATGCTTCGTCGCTCACCGGCTTGCGCCGCGATGCGATCGTTGCTTCCGCAGCAGCCAGCGCGAGTCCATCGCCCATGCTGGCCATCGTTGGGTCGATTTGCCGATGTCCCGCAGGTGTTGGAGTATCTCGCACAGCAACAACGCTAACCTCAAACTCCAGCGTCATGCCGGCGAGTGGGTGATTCGTATCAACCACGACGTACCCGTTATCCTCGTCGACCTCAGTAACCATCACATTCTCGACACGACGCTCATCGTCACTGTGCGCGAGAAAACACATTCCCGGCTCGATCTGATCAACACCGCCAAACGTTTCAACGGGTACCCGCTGCTGCAACGCCTTGTCTCGCTCCCCGTATGCCTCCTCAGGAGGCAGGATCACGTCCAGACGCTCGCCTGCAACCCTGCCCTCGAGCGCTCGCTCAAGGGCAGGCAGCAACCGCCCACTCCCATGCTGATACTCCAACGGCTCATCGCCCCACACAGAAGACCTAATGTGACGGATCGCACCGTTAGTACGCAGGGTGTAATTAATGGTCACGTATTTCCCGACGCCAACCCGCTCTGGCGCACCGAGGTGCGCCGGAGCCAGTTCATGATCATGATCATGATCATGATTATGATCATGCTCGTGACCGTGCGTCGTGATATCGCCTACCATTCCAACTTCTCCATCTTACGCAGGACAATGTGCGTGTCGCGCGTAAAGATACCGGTCGGGCCCCAGTAATTGAAGCCGTATGTGAACTGCGCATAACCACCGGCCAGGAACAGCGGATTGATGCGAGTACGCGTCAGACTGTTGTGCCCGCCGCCACGCCACTTCCGCTCCTGCGACTTCGGAATGTACACCGTACGCTCCACCGCGTGGTAGTACATGCAGGTGCCAGGCTGAATTCGACGGCTCACGTTGGCGCGCGTCACGACGACACCGTTGTCGTTGTAGACCTCGACCCAATCGTTATCCTCGATACCAACCTTTTCAGCATCACGATCGTTGATCCAGACCGGATCCATACCGCGAGACAGCATCAACATGCGATGGTTGTCTTTGTAGGTGGAGTGAATATTCCACTTACCGTGCGGCGTGATGTAGTTCAGCACCAGCGAGCGGTCATCCACCCGGCTCTTCACGATATCGCCGGTCTTGCGCGGGTTGAGCCGCGGCTTGTAGGTCGGGATGTGCTCGCCAAAGTCGAGGTACCACTGGTGATCGAGGTACAGCGACTGCCGGCCGGTCAGCGTCCGCCACGGCACCAGACGCTCCACGTTCATGCACCAGGCGGAGTATGCACGACCGTCGTTAACCAAACCCGTCCAGACTGGGCTCGTGAGGATTCGTCTCGGCTGACGCGTCAGGTCGTAGAACGTCGACGAGACACTCCGGGTAGGTTCAGCCAGGTCGGCAAGCGGAAGGCCGACGTGATGCTCCTCATTAAGGAAGCCTTGATAGCTGACCTCACCGTTCGATTCCGGCGCGCACATCAGCACGGTGTTGCAGGCGTCGAGCACGTCCTCGAGGCTCGGGTACCGTTTGCCGCCCCATTCCACGCACCGCATATGCCTCGGATCCGGCATCGGCATGACGGGATTGTCGAGCATCTGGTCGTACTGCTTCCTGATCGGGATCTGCACGCCGACCGCGGAAACGCCTTCCTCCCGGGCTTTGGGTCCGAAAGAGATGAACTTGTTGTACAAATTGGCGTAGTCACGCTCGACCACCCGAACATGCGGGAAGGACTTGCCCGGCAACAGCTTGCACTCGCCCTCGGCCCAGTCGAGAATCTCCGGCTGCGCCAACTCGTCGGGAGTATCGTGCATCAGCGGTTGGAGAACCACGTCACGCATCGGCTTGGAGAACGCCAGCGGAGACAGCTCGCTGACCTTCTTGGCGATCAGCTTGAAAACCTCCCAGTCCGTCTTCGACTCCCACACCGGCGGAACCGCCTGTCCCAGCACGTGCAGGAACGAGTGCAAGTCCGTCGTGTTGAGATCGTTCTTCTCATACCAGAAGGCCGTCGGCAGGATGATGTCAGAGTAGAGTCCCGTCGTGTTCATACGGAAGTTAATGTCGACAACGAGGTCATACTTCCCGCGCGGAGCGGTTTCGTGATACTTAACGCTCGTCGACTTGCCTTTCGCACGCTCCTCGGCGACCACGTTGTCATGCGCACCGAGGTAGTGACGCAGGAAGAACTCGTGCCCCTTGGCGCTCGACTGGATCGCGTTGCCGCGCCAGATGAACCACAGCCGCGGCCAGTTCTCCTCGGCGTCGGGATCTTCGATCGCGAGATTCAACTTCTTGCTGCTAACCTGATCGGTGACGTAAGTCGCGATATCTTCTGTCGTCTTCGCACCGGCATGTTCGGCTTCAGCTACAACCTCGATCGGGTTGCGGTTGAAGTGCGGGGTGAACGGCATCCAACCCGAACGCACCGCCTTCGCCTGAAGGTCGATCGCATGACCCTTGGCCC
>NZ_MKRN01000137.1 GCF_001896955.1 Nitrobacter sp. 62-13
CTTCACGACCTGATGCTCTATGTGCTGGTCCCGGCCATCAACGGGGGCACCGTAGATTACGATCATCCGCTGGTCCACGCGGCAACTCGGCTCAACGTAGCGGTATCGGCGGAGATATCGAGTGCCTTCGGCGCCTTTGGGCAAGGCCGGATGTTTGTCTGTCGGAAACCTTGATGCCGGAAGCTGACGCCAGCCCGCTCCACAGCGGCCTCTTTCTGGATCTCGACGGCACGCTCGCTGACAGCCTGACCGCGCTGAAAAACGTCTACCATTGCTTTCTCGCTTCCTTCGGCGCGAACGGCGACGAAGTCGAGTTTCAGCGGCTCAACGGACCGCCGCTTGGCGAGATTATCGAACGGCTGAGGGTGGCTCACAAACTGCCCGGAATACCGGCCGATCTCCTGCAAAAATACTCGGCCATGGTGTCGCAGGCGCAGCAAAGCGTGCGTCCCGCTGCCGGCGCACATGAATTGCTGGCGCACGCCCGCGCGTGCGGGTTGAAGATCGCCATAGTTACGTCGTCATCCAAACTGTCCGCGCAAAAATGGCTCGCATTCGGAGGGCTCGCCGACAAGATCGACGATGTCGTCGGCGGCGATGAGGTGAGCGCAGGCAAGCCCGCTGCCGAACCCTACCTCAGGGCACTGAAGCGGCTGAATTGCTCGGCCGCCCTGTCGCATGCCGTCGAGGATTCCCGCATCGGCGCGATGTCGGCAGTTGCCGCGGGGCTCCAGACGTGGGCATTGGCGCCACCGAACAATCGCGCCGGGTGGCCCGCTCAGGTCGTGTTCATCGAACGCCTCACCGATCTCCTTGGAAGAATACCGGCATGCTGAATGTTCATCTGCTTCAGTCGGAGCCGAAAGTAACGCTGGGAGCGGCAGCGCCAACCATCGGACCGGACATCGAGGCGCGCGTGAACGAAATCTGGCAGCGCGAAAAACAGCTACGCTCCCACGAGCTCTACAACGGACGATTGTTCAGCGTCGATCATTGTGATGCCAAAACGATCGTCGGCTGGATTTCGGAGTACCGGTACTTCCTCGCCCAACGACGCGAGCCGAGCCTTCATGCCGCGCTGAAGATCAAACCGCTCGCCGTCACAGGTATCCTGTCCTGTCCGGATGGCGTTTTATTCGGCCGGCGCAGCGGTCGCTCCGAGATGGAAGCCGGGTGCTGGGAGCTGGTGCCGTCAGGCGGCGTTGACGACGCGGCAGTCGGGTCGGCCGGACAGGTGAGCCTCGAACGATGCATTCTGATCGAACTCGAGGAAGAAACCGGCATCGGAGCGTCCGAGCTGTCGGCGAATTCCAGAGCCGTGGCACTCGTCGAGGATTTGCAAAGCCACGTCACCGACGTCGGAATCATGCTCGCGACCGCCTGCTCGGCCGCGCAAATCCAGCGTCGCTTCGCGGCGCTTGGGAATCGTGAATATTCCGAGCTTGAAATCGTTGCCCCCGCCGAAGTGCGGGCGTTTCGGCGTAACCGGGCCGACTCGCTGGGCGCCGTTTCCGCCGCCCTTCTGGATGCTCTCATGCAGTCCGGCTCCGGCTTCCCGGAAAGCGCCTTTGACGTCGCGCAAGATAAACCAGGAGCGTAAATTGTGATGCAAAGCCCGGAACTCATCATCGGGGGGCGCAAGATCGGCCCGGACTATCCTCCTTACATCATCGCCGAACTGTCAGCGAACCATAACGGCAAGCTTTCGAAGGCGCTGGAGCTGATCGAAGCCGCTGCCGCCACCGGCGCTGACGCGATCAAGATCCAGACCTATACGGCCGACACGATGACCATTCCTCACGATGGCGAGGAGTTTTTGATCAAGGGCGGCCTGTGGGACGGCTACAGGCTCCACCAGCTCTACCAGCAGGCTCACACACCCTATGAATGGCATGGGCAAATGTTCGCGAAGGCGCGCGAGCTTGGGATCACGATCTTCTCCAGTCCCTTTGACGAGACCGCCGTCGATCTGCTCGCAGGGCTCGATGCTCCCGCCTACAAGATCGCATCGTTCGAGGTGATTGACCTGCCGCTGATCAGATATGTCGCCAAACAGGGCAAACCGATGATCATCTCGACCGGGATGGCCAATCTCGGCGAGATTCAGGAGGCGGTCGAAACAGCGCGCAGCAATGGCGCCGGCGGCATCGCCTTGTTGCACTGCACCAGCGCCTACCCGGCTCCGATTGAGGAAGCGAATGTGCGCACGGTGGCGCATCTCGGCCAGGCCTTCAACGTCGTGTCCGGCCTTTCCGATCATGCGCCGGGCTCCGCCGCCTGCGTCACTTCGATCGCGCTGGGCGGCTCCATCATCGAGAAGCATTTTACGATCTCGCGCGCCGACGGTGGTCCAGACGCAGCGTTTTCGCTCGAACCGCACGAGTTCAGGCGGCTGGTCGACGACTGCAAGTCGGCATGGTTGGCGCTCGGATCTGTCGACTATGGCCCCTTCCGGAGCGAGAAGGCCAACATGCGGTTTCGCCGTTCGATCTACGCAGTCAAGCCGATCAAGGCGGGGGAGCCGCTGACGAGCGAGAATATCCGCGTCATCCGGCCCGGCTTTGGCCTGCCGCCAAAGCATCTCCCCGACGTCATCGGCCGCACCGCCGCGCGCGACATCGCCTATGGTGAAGCGCTGAAGTGGTCAGCGATCGCGTGACGGTCCCGCCATCGCGCCGCTAAGCTGTTATGAACTCGTCGCGGGAAATGCCTCTCTCGAAACCAGCATTGGCAAGTCATTTCGGAGAAACGACTTTATGTTTATGAAGAGAGGATCTTCTTCCAATCTAAAATTAGACAACGCCAGTGTCGCACAGCGAAAATATTCTGCAGGGGCCCAACGCTTATCGGGAATCAAGATCGATTTACTGCGAAATCCCTGGAGCATGCAGTAGGAATAAGCCAATGCGCGTCGGCGCTGCTCCGCCGGCATCGACCAAGCTTCTCGCGACACATTCAACAGAATGCTCCTCAGAGCTTCCATGCTGGATGCCTCCTCGACAATGCCGAGGCCAGAAAACTTATCTTCGCCCATCGCGATCATTCTATGTCCAGCCGCGGCCATTTCGTAGAGAACCGTTCCACGAACCGTGAGGCCAGCATCGCAATGCCTCATGACCTCGCCAGCGCTGAGGGCGCCATTTGCGAACCCGACATTTCTGATGTCGGCGCAGTATTGACGCAGCGTATCCCACGAACGCTTCCGGTCATAGCTGTCGTTCAGCGGATGCGGCTTAATAATCAAGTTGAGACGTGTCAGTTGCCGCACGAGATCAACGACGTCGACAACAGCTTGCCAGTAATCGTCCGAAAGTTGCCTTGGCCGCGTCAGCGGGGCGTCCTGAAACGCATGCGCGAACACGCAGACCGTCCGATTCCTCGGGTTTACACCACAGTTCTCAAGGAAAGCCTCGCGAGAAACTTGTAGCTGCTCGACAACATCACGGTTCAGTAGCGGCTCGATAGTCCGCGCCAGCGTGCCTCCAACAGCGCCGTCGAATTGGTCAAGCCTGCGATCATTCAGCAGAGCTTGATCGAAAGCGTACCTTTCCAGCATCTCCTTGCAATCGCTGGGAAGACCGGACGACAGGTCGGTTGGATCCCGATATCGCGTAACAGCAATTGGAATATACTGTTCTACCAGGAATGTTGGCGCGCTGTGCATGGCCGAAAAATCAGCCAGCTGTCCCGACACCGAATAGCAAATGTGCCCCAATACACTCGCTCGAATCGGGGACGTTCCAAACATCATGGGAAGGGCGTCGTAATCGGCCAACACGAGCTTTGCAACTGCGAGGAGTTCGTCGTTCAGATTGTCGATGGTGCCGACGCCAAATCGTCTCAGAAATTCATTGTAAATCAGAAGACCGCATCGTGGGGATTTCGGCTCTGATAGTGACCGGATCGCTTGCCTGAGCGAGGATCCCGACCTTCCCTGCAGTCGCTTGCGAAGGTCACTCTCTGCATTGACCGACCAGACAGGATCGGACAGGAAACGATTGCGAAATTCGGAGATATTGTAAAAGCGACTGACGCCAAACGAGCGAGCGAGCGCCTGGTTCGCTTCAATATTTGCCTTTCGAACACCACTCCCTCGAATATCACCCCCTCGAATATCACCAAAGTCATCGGCGAAAATCCCGACGATTTCGCCTCCCCATATGTGCTGTATGCACTTCGCAATGACGCAATTCGCGAACAGGTGGGAGTGCACGTTGTCATTGTGATAAAGATCAAGAATTAAGACACCGTCAGACTTGGGCGGGCTGAAGGATGTCCAGAATCGCCGATTTTCTTCCAGAAACTCGCTAATGTTCATCGTGCCACGAAAATCTCTCGCGATCTGTTCTTCAAATTCATGATCGCAAACCAAACCGAAAAAGTGACGTTCTATAGGTAGATCGCCATCTGAGATCCAGTCGGCCCCGGAATCTCAAAACACGACAATTTAGATCCTCAAGTTTCGAGCGCGTGGGATAGCCGTTCCATAACGTAATCTTGCTGTTCGGCGCTCAGGTTTGGATGAATAGGCAACGTCAGTGCGTAGTCGTAATATTTTTCGGCAGCCGGAAAGTCGCCACGGGAGAATCCCAAGGCCCGGTACCATGGTTGCAGATGGACCGGGATGTAATGGACGTTGACGCCGATACCTGAAGAGCGCATCGCCGCAAAAACCTCGGCGCGAGTACGCCGTACGGTTTCATCCAGTTCAATGACATATAAATGCAACGCCGAGAGAGTGCCCTCCGGCACGAACTGGCGAATCACGGGAAGACCGGCAAGCCCTTCGTGATAACGCGCCGCGATCGTCTGCCGTCGGGCGACGAATTCGACGAGGCGATCAAATTGCCTCACGCCGAGCGCCGCCTGAATGTCGGTCATACGGTAGTTGAAACCGAGCATCACCTGCTCATAGTACCAGGGACCTTCGGGAACGGCGGTCATGTCAGCGGGATCGCGCGAAACGCCATGGTTACGCAGCAGGCGCATGCGATGGGCGATCTCGGCAGAACGCGTGGTCGCCGCACCGCCCTCTCCTGTCGTCACGATCTTGACGGGATGGAAGGAAAAAACGGTAACGTCGGCGAGCTCGCTCGAACCGACCGGCCGATTCTGGTAGTATCCGCCAACGGCATGGCTCGCGTCTTCAAGGATGCGGAAGCCGTATCGATCGGCGAGCTGGCGGATAGAGGCAAGATCTGCGGAAGTGCCGGCGAAGTCCACGGGAACGACAACCTTCGGCAGGGTGCCGTCGCGCTCAGCCGCTTCGAGCTTGGTGGCTAGTGCCTCGACATCCATGTTTCGGGTCTTGGCATTGATATCGACGAAATCGACGGTCGCTCCGCAGTAGAGACCGCAGTTGGCGGAGGCCACAAAGGTATTCGGCTCCGTCCAGAGTCGATCCGATGGGCCGAGCCCGAGCGCAAGACAAGCGACGTGCAGCGCCGCAGTCGCTGACGAAAAGGCTACCGCTTCAGGCGCGTCCACTGCCCGCGCCAACGTCTCCTCAAACCGAGGGACCATCGGCCCCTGGGTTAGGAAGTCAGACCGAAGGACTTCGACGACCGCCTCGACATCCGCGCTCGAGATGTCCTGACGACCATAGGGAATCATGTCTTGGTCCGTTCATAAAATTTCCGGATTTGTTCCACAGAGTACCGAACGGGGTTTGTACCGGAGTTGTACTCGAAACCCCGCGCTACATGGGCACCAGTCTCGCCGAGACGGTTCTTCAAATAATCATAACCGCGATCGTGGAACTTGATCGACGGCCGCATCACATAATGATCGCCGAACTCGAGCGTCAAATGGCTATTATCGGCAGGGCACAGTATCTCGTGCAGCTTCTCGCCCGGCCGGATACCAATCAAGTTCTGTGGCAGGTGCGGCGCCATCGCCGTTGCAAGGTCGACTATCCGGATCGACGGCAACTTCGGCACAAAGATTTCGCCGCCATGCATACGTTGGAAGCACTTCAGAACGAAGTCGACGCTTTCCTGCAACGAGATCCAGAAACGAGTCATGGCGGTGTCGGTAATCGGCAATGACGTCGCGCCTTGCGCTATCAGTTTTTCGAAAAATGGGACGACCGATCCGCGCGAGCCGGCAACGTTGCCGTAGCGCACGACCGAAAAGGCGGTACGTCGTTTGCCTGCCATATTGTTGGCAGCAATGAACAGTTTATCCGATGCAAGCTTGGTAGCGCCATACAGGTTGATCGGATTGGCCGCTTTATCGCTTGAGAGCGCGATCACCTGCTCAACGTTGTTGGCAAGCGCGGCTGCCACAATGTTCTCCGCGCCATGAATGTTGGTGCGGATGCACTCCATTGGATTATATTCGGATGCTGTCACCTGTTTCATAGCGGCAGCATGAACGAAATAGTCGATCCCACGCGTCGCTTCGATCAACCGCTCGCGATCACGCACGTCGCCGATCAGCCAGCGAATGCAGGGCGCGTTTACTTCCTGCTGCATCTCGAATTGCTTGAGCTCATCGCGCGAATAGAAAACGAGGCGCGCCAAGTCGTAGCGTTCGAGCAGTATATTCGCAAATTTGCGCCCGAAGGAGCCCGTACCGCCGGAAATAAACACGGATTTGCCGTTGAACACTTGGACCTCTCTTTACCTGGGAATGGCGTAACCGAAGTCCGCGCGATGTCAATGACGGGACGGTGAGACTAAATCAACGAAGGGGAAGCGGTGGTGGTTAGCGCCCCGCCGAGAACATGTCCACGCCGCTAATCTTGGGGCTGGCGGAGATGTCGCGTGATACGAAGACCGCGTTCTCGTCTCTACGCGGCGGAGACCTCGGCCTGCTCCCAGCTCGGAGCCACCAGGCCGAAGACATTGCCGCGATGCTCCACGCCTTCGTTTACCGTGAAATGGTGGGGTCGGCAGTCCGCATATCATCTCCAACCACGATGCCGGGCAGACATCTCGATGGCATCACCGATGGCGATCACGCCCGAGGAACAAGCCACGCGTGGTGAAGTGAATAGCCTTAGCGAGGAGCGCCGAGTCCTGGATCAAGAGATTGGCCATCGCCGGTGGGAAATCGAACGCACGCAAAACACGGCTCGAGACGATCTTGACCTTGAAGGTCAGTCGCTTCCAGAGATGCCATTGCTGATTGACGTCACGCGCCGATCCGTCAGCGCGCGCTTGGCGTCGGCAAGCAAGGTTCCGACCGGTGGCGACGCTGAACTCGCCGCGACACGCGAGCAACGAATTGCGAACGTCACAAAAAATCCTTGAAAAATTCCACAGACTGATTCGATTTTTTAGTCTGCGTGGCGCTTGGGAGGAGCTAGAAAAATAGCTATTTTTCAAAAACTTAATGGCGCTCCCTAGGGGAATCGAACCCCTGTTTCAGCCTTGAGAGGGCCGCGTCCTAACCGCTAGACGAAGGGAGCGTACCGGACAGGCAATAGCCTTGAAATCGGTGCGCTGCAAGGTATTCCCCGGATCACGGCTCGCTCGCGAACGTCAAGGTCCCGGCTGGCCGCAGCGAATGCAGGTCAAAGGTTCGGATCTGGACGGAACCGCCGACATCGAGGGTCACCACAAGCCGGTCATCGGTCACCGCAGTGGCGGTGATCCTGGCGCCCTTAGGCAGAGTCGCCGTGACATCGGCCGCCGGCCTGCTTCCCTCGGCGCGGAAAACACGATAGCCGATGGCGATCAGGACGGCCGCCACGGCGAGCGCCGTAGTCAGACCGGCGATCAACATCATCCGCCGCACCCGCGCGAACAGCGCGGCCTGTTCCGGTGTCGGCTCGGGATTTACAGACTCGGTCATGCAAGGCTCTGCTTCAAAAGGCGCATCGTCGGATGACGGTCAAAGGATTGAAATCGTCGTCAGGGGTGACGAGGGATCGGCGCGCCTCGATCGTGTCCTCGCGGTGCACAGTCCGGACCTGTCGCGCTCCCGCCTGAAGTCGCTGATCCTGGCAGGTCAGGTCCTCGTTGCAAAACCTTCCATTGCGAAGGACCCGGCCAAGACTGCCCCCACCAAGACTGCCCCCATTCGTGACCCCGCTTACCATGTCGCTGCCGGGGATACGATCACAATCGACGTTCCGCCCGCAATATCCGCCGAACCGAAAGGAGAGGCCATTGCGCTCGATATCGTTTACGAAGACGACGATCTGATCGTCGTCAACAAGCCGAAGGGACTGGTCGTCCATCCCGCGGCGGGGCACGAGACGGGAACGCTGGTCAACGCCCTCATTGCGCATTGCGGCGAAAGCCTGTCCGGCATCGGCGGCGTCCGTCGCCCCGGTATCGTACATCGGCTGGACAAGGACACCACCGGCCTCATGGTCGCGGCCAAGAATGACGCCGCACATAAATCGCTGAGCGCGCAATTCGCCGATCACGGACGCACGGGCGCGCTGCAGCGGGGCTATCTTGCTTTTGTGTGGGGATTGCCAAACCGTCCGCACGGCACCGTGGACGCGCCCATCGACCGTCATCCCTATGCCCGCGAAAAGATGGCGGTGCGGGCTGGCGGACGCGAAGCGATCACCTACTGGGAGGTCCGAGAGGCCTTCACCAGCCGCGACGGCAAACCAGTTGCCGCCCTCCTCGCCTGCCGGCTCGCGACCGGCCGCACCCATCAGATCCGGGTGCACCTCGCTCATGCCGGCCACCCCCTGTTGGGCGACGACGTCTACGGCCCGCATTTCAAGACCAAGGCCAATCAACTAGAAGCATCGGCCCGGACCGCCCTCGGCGCCCTTGAGCGGCAGGCGCTCCATGCCTATCTGCTGGTGATCGAGCATCCCCGGACCGGAGAGGTCCTGCGTTGGGAGGCGGACCTGCCCAAGGACTTGTTTTTGCTGAAGACGGCCCTGGCGGCGACGGAATGACGCAGAATTACAAAAATATAGCTATACCAGATGGTTACGTTACGATCACGGAATCGTAATCCCTTTTTGTTCTTTTCTTTTCCGAATGACTTCGTTATGCTGCACCTGCGTTGAACATCCAACGTGGAACATTCGCAGCGCGGTGGCTTTACCTAAGGGACCGCCTGCCGGGCTCGCCGCTATCGGGGGCCTGAACCAGTGGAGGGCGCTACCATGGCCCGTACTGCTACCTTGCCGGTTCTCAATGGAGAATCTGGTCTTTCCCGTTATCTCTCCGAAATCCGCAAGTTCCCGATGCTGGAACCGCATGAGGAGTACATGTTCGCCAAGCGGCTGCGCGAACATGACGATCGCGATGCGGCGCATCATCTCGTTACCAGCCATCTGCGGCTCGTGGCCAAGATCGCCATGGGTTATCGCGGCTACGGCCTGCCGATCTCGGAAGTCGTCTCGGAAGGCAACGTCGGCCTGATGCAGGCCGTAAAGAGGTTCGAGCCCGAGAAGGGCTTTCGCCTCGCCACGTACGCCATGTGGTGGATCAAGGCGTCGATACAGGAATACATCCTGCGGTCGTGGTCGCTCGTGAAGATGGGCACCACCGCGAACCAGAAGAAGCTGTTCTTCAACCTGCGCAAGGCGAAGAGCAAGATTTCCGCGCTTGACGAGGGCGATATGCGTCCGGATCAGGTCAAACTCATCGCCAAGCGTCTTGGCGTCACGGAACAGGACGTTGTCGACATGAACCGTCGCCTCGGTGGCGACGCTTCACTCAACGCGCCGATCCGCGACGATGGCGAGGCCGGTGAATGGCAGGACTGGCTGGTCGATCACTCGCCCACCCAGG
>NZ_MKRN01000138.1:0-5374 GCF_001896955.1 Nitrobacter sp. 62-13
GGCCCGATCCCGGCACGAGATACGATCGCAGCATCTGTTCAGTCTGCTGCACATCACGGCGAACGGGCACGTCCCAATAATGCATCGCGACAGGGTCGCCAAAGATCGGAAACAGCATTTCCGCGTCTGCCGGCCTCGTCGGCCTGAGCACCAGCCGATCAGTCTGAAGAACCGGTAAAGCCTCACCCGGACTGGTCATCGACGCCTCGAACGCAGTGTTGGCGGCCTGATGGTTTCAAATTGCCCGAAAGATGTTCCCGCCCAAAGAGCGGCGCAAACGAGTTTCTATCACCCGCAGGCGACATCCCTTTCAGGGGGTATGAACGCCCTGTCGTCCACGTCACCCGCCGGCTCTATCTTTCGACGGTCGCTGGGTAGAAGGAACGTCAGCAAGATCAGGACGAGGACAATCCCGGCGATGCTGACATACATGGGATTGAAGGTGGCCAAGGTCTCCCTCATGTTGCCGCCCACAATGTTCCCCGACATGTTCCCTAGTCCAACCGAAAGGTTGAGAACTCCGAATAGTCGGGTCGCGCCCGTCCCTTGTGTCGTCTTCGACACATAGGCGGGAACCAGACCGAAAATCGAGTTGAAGGCGATTCCAAACAATCCCGCTCCGGCGAACACAATTGCGGGACTTGTCGGCCGGCATGCAATGGCTGCGGCAAAGAATAGAAGCACGAACGCCAATGTCAGTGTGCGTTTGACCGAGATCCGATCGGCGATGGAGCCCATGAGGAAGCCGCCAAACATACCTGCGATCCCGATCATTGACCAAATTCGACCGCTCAGCTCCGGTGACCAAGCGTGCTCATCTCGCAGGTAACTCGTGAGGAACGTTTGAAATGGCATGCAGGCTAAGCCGCTCAGGAACATGATGATTAGAAGGATGAGAGGGCCACGGAAGCTCGAAGACCGCTGGGGTGTCTCGGAGGAGGAGCGCGACTGGCGCGCGTCGCGGCTGAAGTGCCGATCGCCGAGACGGGACAGGCTGAGGATGCCGATGAGCGTTAGGCAAGCAGCGGTGGCGCCGACGACCAACCATACCGATCGCCAACCAAAGGCAAGAACCAGAGGTGGGACGATCAGGCCGTTGATGAACACGCCGTAGCTTGTACCGCTGGACATCAGGCCCAGCGCCTTTCCCTGATGCTGCTCGGGAATGAGTTGCTGCGCCAACTGAGCCATCGGCGTCCAAACCGATGCGGCCATCGCCGCAAGGCAGACCAGAAGCGCGGCTAGTGATATCGGGCTCCCAATTCCGCTGAGCGCCAGCAGGCAGATCGTGCAGATCACCATTGATCCTGCGACGGTCCGCGCCGGACCAATGAGCGGAGCCAAGAACCCGATTGCCAGCGACGAGGATAGATAACCGATCTGCGCGTATCCGGCGACCGCTCCAGCAAAAGCGTAATCGAACGTGAGCGTTGCGCGCATCTCCGGCATGAGCGCGGCAAACAGATAGACTCCGAAGCCGTAGGTGACTGAAATGAAGGAGGTGAAAACAACAGTTACAACGACTGGCGCGGGGGATCGTGCAAGTAGACGTGTCTTCGATTGAGAGATGGGCAATCCGTGTCGCTCAGCCATGTTGCGCAAGCGGAGGCTTCTGCGATCGCCTTCGCGAGCAGCCATCCTTCCGTCCGTTAACGCGGCCGGAATCGTCCCGGCCCCTCGGATGACTTCTTGCGGCTGGATGCGACACAGACAAACGAGTTGTAGTCACCACGAGGTGAATGCGGGTCAGCGTGTGCACGACCCGATACGTCTCCACCAGGGATGCGTGATGTCGAGGCGCTGGACACGGTGGTGGCCGATCTCTGAGGCGCCTCGCGGCCAGATTATTTTCCAATGCCAAGGCGCCGGGGGATGACTTTCGGCCGAGGCATCGCCGCGGCAACGGGTGCTGGCGGCCGATCACGGTCGCGAAGCTCCTGGAGAATCCAAGCGCGAAAAAGCTTGGTTTCGGGTCGGTCGAAAGCCAATTGCGTGCCGACGAGCCAATAGCTCGTATCCGCCGGGATCGCGGGACCGGCGATCTCCAAGAGGCTGCCTTGCACGAGGTATTCGTCGATCAGCGGCTTGCGGCCCATGGCGATACCAAGTCCGCGCATGGCGCCTTCTGCCGCGAGCTGAATGGTGTCGACGCGAATGGCGCGCTCGTTCGACGGAGGTGCAATGCCTCTTGCCTCGAACCATGAGCGCCAATCTTCCCGGACAGTGGTCACATGGATCAGAGGCGCGTGTCCGAGGAGCTCGACTTCATCGTCGACGAAAATGCTTTGTCGCAGACTGGGCGAGCAGACAGGAACAACCATCTCGGGCACGAGCTGGGTCCAGGACTCTCCCGACTTTGGCGCCGTTCCCCGCCTGATCGCGAGGTCGATACCGGCGGTCGGAAAGTCGACATAGTGCCGGGACGTATCAATCGTGACGCGGATATCGGGATAGAGTTCGGTGAAGCGAGAAAGGCGCGGAAGCAGCCACCTGTTTGCGAATGTCGGCGCGCTGCTGACGGAGAGTGCGCCTGTCGCGCGGCGGCCTGGCAAGCGTTCGGTCGCCGTGGCAAGGATCGACAGAGCTGTTTGAATTTCAGGCGCGTATGCTTCCCCTGCCGGCGTGAGCGTGAGACCGCGCGGGCCGCGATGGAACAGCTCGGTTCCCAGCCAATTCTCCAATGTCTGTATGCCGTGGCTTATGGCACTGGGCGTGATGTGGATCTCATCCGCCGCAAGCTTGAAGCTCCCGAGCCGGGCCGCTGCCTCAAAGAGGCGCAGCGTGTTTACCGGAGGAAGCCTGAAGCCCATGGAATGCCCGTGCGAAAATCAAACGCTCATGACCAACTCTTATATTGTTTCGACGCTGCGAATGTGTCAATTCTCATATTGTATCATGTGACAATCATCGACGACCGCGCGGCGCCTGCGACGGCATCGATCCCTGAAGCGCCATAAAGCGAGCGGCTGGACGCTGCTGACCGACTGAACTCGGCCTACCAGCCGCCGCGTTGGAGCCATTCGTCGAGCATAGTAAGTCGGTCGTGCCCCCAGAACGGCTCGCCATCCACGACAAAGAAGGGCGAGCCGAATATTCCTCTGCGTAGCGCTTCGTCGGTCCTCGCGCGCACCTCTTCCTTCGCGGCCGGAAGCGCGATCGCCTCGATCACCGCAGTCGCGGCAATGCCGAGGTCGGACGCAATCGCGGCCACGCGGTCAGGCTGTGCTGTATCGTGGCCGGCGGAGAAGTAGGATTGAAAAACGCGCTTTGCGAACGGCACCGCAAGCTCGGGACGCTTGCTCTCGATCCAGTAGAACGCTCGGCTTGCAGGTAGCTGCGTTGCAGGATGGCTCCCGGGTGGATTGAACACCACGCCGGCGCGCCGAGCGAGGCGGAGCCAATCGTGCTTGGCGTAGTCCCCGCGCAATGGCGTCTGCGTCAGCGACGTCATCCCCGTCGCTTTGAAGAGCACGCCGAGCATGAAGGGACGCCATTGCACAGATCGGCGATGACGCGCGGCAATCTCCTCGATCGAAAGCGACGCGAAAAACGCATAGGGGGAACTGAAATCGAACCAGAATTCAATTGTCGGAGATTGCTGGGTCATGGAAAGCTCAGCTTGCTGAGAGGGTCGTCCGGCAAAGCCCGCGCGGATTGAAGCACTGCCGCCGGACGTATTGTCGAGCGGCGGCTACCGTCTGGAGGACTGTGCGGCGTGGTCAGTCGGGCGCCGACATAGTGGGCCGCTGCGGTGGTGGAGCACAGGCCAGACCACTCACACGCGCCGCAGGCGCTGCGCGTAACGCCAGCGACGAAGGCGTCTCGCATCGTCGTGATCAACTCGCCATCCATGCGGAAAGCCGTTCCGGGACGAATGGAGTATCCAAGGATCGCGCTCAACTCCGCAGCGGCAACGTCGTCGCGGCGCATGACGCTCTCGCGGTGACAGTGAACGTCGGACTCTGCGAGCAGCGGCGCACAAACGTCATCGGCCTCCGAGACCACGACGATTTCTTCTCCTAGCTGGATACGGTCGGCCACTGAGTCGAGGTTGGTTGTGAAGGCAGAGCTGTAGCCCTTGCCCGAGTACGTCAGGAGGCAGAGCAGGTGGTGCGCTCTTAGGCGCACCGTCATCGCCGAACCTCGCGCGAACTGAGGATGCGTGTCAGGGCCGCGAGAGAGGCGGCCGCGAAGGCGGATTTCAAGAGGCCGCCCAGGAGGAATGGCATGACGCCGTGCGCAATCGCTTGCTGAGGTCCGATCAGCACTGCGAGCCACGCCGCTCCGATGGCGAGGCATGCTGCGTTTCCGAGCAGCATGGACAGCAAAGCGAGAGCTGGACGACCTCCGTTCCAGCCATGCTCGGCGAGCCAGCCCGTAAGGCCGCCGGCAACGACAAAGGCGACTAGATACCCTCCGGTAGGACCGGAAAAGTGATGGAGGCCACCAGCTCCGCCGGCGAGAACGGGAAGACCGGCAGCGCCCTCGAGAAGCCACGCTGAGATTGTGATGATCCCGAGACGCCAGCCGTACAGAGCGCCGACGAGCGTGACCGCGAAGGTCTGCATCGTCATTGGCACTGGAACCATCGGGACTTCAATGTAGGAGGATAAGGCAAGCAGCACTGTCCCGACCAGGACGGCGAGGGCCTGCAACGCGACCGAGTGGCGGCTAAGATCGAGCGGGCTGAATGGTGTGATGGTTGTGGCGATAGACATGGCGATTCCAGTGGACTTCATCTTGTCTTGCGGTACGGCAGTCGATTGACGCCAATGCCTGCAACAGCGTCAAAGGCCGCTTCTGACGGTATCCAATGGGGGCTCGGCAGCCAAACAAGCTTGGTTCATCGCTGGCTGAACAATCTTCACCAGCATCGGAGTTGAAAGTCGGCATAGGCTGTGCCGACGGTCTCTAGCTCGGTGCGGAGGCCTCTGGCATTGCGGTGCTAAGGATCGCGCTACCAATTTTGTCGCGCTGGAGGAAGCATGGAGGGTGTGCGCGTGGCTGTCGAGGCTGATCTACCGGAGATTCGCTCGCTCGTTGCCGACGCTTACGCGCTCTATACGCCCAGAATCGGCCGTGTAGCTGGCCCTGTGCTTTCGGACTACGCGGCGTTGGTCCAGCAGCATGCTGTTCATGTGCTTGAGGACGCGCATAAGATCGTCGGTGTGTTGGTGGTAATCGAAGGCGAGCACGGCTTTCTGCTGGACAACGTTGCAGTCCGTCCCGACGCGCAGGGCAAGGGCTTCGGACGCCGGCTTCTGGAGTATGCGGAGACGCTCGGCCAGCGGAAGGGATACGAGGTTCTGAGACTCTACACCAATGAAGTGATGGTCGAAAATCTCGCGCTGTACGGCCGTCTTGGCTACGTCGA
>NZ_MKRN01000138.1:5401-10318 GCF_001896955.1 Nitrobacter sp. 62-13
TGGTTTAGCCTGCAATGATCGACCGCACGCGGCCCGAAACGCGTATTCCCTCGCCGGGTTGATCGGAGATTTCCGCGAGCAGCCGGCATGGCACGCCCATGTCGTCGCCTTGGGCGATTTCGATTGATCCGCGGTGAGGCCAGCGCACATCGCGGAGATATCCTGCCAGTGCGGCGGCGGCCGCGCCGGTCGCCGGGTCCTCGTAGATCCCACCGGCAGCAAATGGGTTGCGTGAGTGGAAGCGACGATCGCCATCGGCGACAACGAGGCTGATTGTGGCGAAGCCGCTTTCCAGCATGAGGGCACGGCCCTGCGCAAAATCATAGCGCATGTCGGCGAGAGACTGCCGTTCGGATAGTGCGATAACAAGGTGACAGGCGCCGGCCTCGGCAATTGCAGGCGGGAGACGGTGATCGAGATCGGCTTGGCGATAGCCGAACAAGTCGAGCGCCTTTTCGATCAAGTGCGGATTGGCCGATATGCTCCGCGTCGGCGGCGACAGGAGGGTAGCTGACAGTCCATCATCGGTGCGGCGCCCTTCCACAGTTATGTCAGCTTCGTTGAGATGGAGATGAAACGTCCCGTTCCCGTGGCGCGTCGCCAGGGCGGCGCCGAGAGCGATGGTCGCGTGCCCGCAGAAGGGCACCTCGATCTCGGGAGCAAAGTAGCGCACCCGCCACGCATCACCGACTTGGGCGGCAAACGCCGTCTCGGAGTAGCCGACATCCTTGGCGATCGCCTGCATCTCGTCGGGTGGCGGCAACGCTTCACTGATCACGACACCTGCGGGATTTCCGCCGTGCTCACCGTGGGAGAAGGCTGCCAGGCGCTCCACTATGGGATCGTTCGACGCCCGCGATATCATGCACCCAACTCCTTTCGGCACGAGATGCTGTCAGCGACGGCGATGGCGATGGTCGCGTGAATGGCTCTGACATGCGGCATATGCGCGATCGACGGGCTGACTTGCCCCCGATCGGGCCGGACCGCTCCGGCGGGATCACGAGACATGCTGTGGGGCATTTATGCTACCTCGTTGCCCTGCGGAGCCTTCATGACCTGGGGGCGGCGAGGATGCATCGTTCTGCGCCGTGGCGTCGGCTGCGAACTCTTGCATTTCGCGCGTTATCCAATCCCGAAACGTCACAATCTCGGGTCGAGCCATCGTCTCGCGTGGGCCGACAAGCCAGTATCCCGTCTCAGCCTTGATGCTCGGCCCACAGAAGCGCACGAGGCGGCCACTCGCCAGCTCCGGCCGGACGAGTGGGAGGCGACCGATCGCGATTCCAAGCCCTTGAGCCGCCGCATCGATAGACATTTGAATCGTGTCGACCATCAGACCGCGCTCGCAGTCGATCGGCTCACGGCGCGCAGCCGCCACCCATGCGTTCCAGTCTTCGGAGACGGTCGTGATATGAATGAGCGGCGCATCGCATAGCCGTGCCGTCGGCCCCAATCTGGAAAGCAGCTCTGGCGAGCAGACGGGCACGAGTTCCTCCGCTAGCAGATGGAAGGCGACCAGGTCTGGCCACGTTCCTTTGCCCATGCGGATAGCGATATCCGCGCCGTCTCGGGGAAACTCGACGCGAGCGTGAGTCGTGTCGATATGGACAGTGATACCCGGATGGAGCTGCTGGAAGGCTGGGAGCCTCGGCAGTAGAAGGCGAGCACCAAAGGTCGGCGCGACGCTGATTGCGAGACTGCCCCGCGGCGGTCGCCCGGGCACGCGATCAGTTGCCTTGGAGAGGACGGTAAGCGCCTCTCGCACAGCGGGGAGGTAGTCTTCACCTGCGTCGGTAAGCGCAAGCCCGCGGCTCGAACGGGCGAACAGGGTTACTCCGAGCCAGTCTTCGAGCGACTGGATGCCGTGGCTTACGGCGCTCGGCGTCACCTCAAGTTCTTCAGCAGCCAGCTTAAAGCTCAACAATCTGCCGGCGGCCTCGAAGAATCGAAGCGTATTCAGCGGTGGTAGTCTGAACGCCATATGCCGGAAGCACCTCATTGTGCCGATACCGGCATGCAGTATGCGGTGGTTGCTCCGCTGGCGCGCATGAAATCAATTCACCGCTGGACAAGGGCTCTTCAACGCACTGGTAGGTCCGGTCGGCCAAAGGGGGTCGTCGTGTCTCAGTCTGCCGGCTGAGCGATGCTCATCCATGGGCAATGACAACTCGTTTGCGCGGTCGGTCCCCGCGCTTGAGTGTCGGCCATCCTGCGCACTCACGTGCTTGAGAGATCGATAAAAGCCGCGAGGAAAGAGATGACGATGGAAACCTTGCTTCAAGAGGCGACGGATGGCGTTGCTGTTCTGACGCTTAATCGCCCGGACAAGCTCAACGCGCTCGATTATCCTTTCATCGACAGCCTGACGGCGGCGCTCGGTGTGATCGAAGCTGACGCAACAATCGGCGCAGTCATTCTGACTGGAGCAGGGCGCGCCTTCTGCGCAGGAGCAGACATCCGCGCGTTCTCCGCGAGCGTCGAGGCAGGGGCCGAGGTCGCACTTCGTGACTTCGTCAGGCGCGGCCAAGCTCTGACGTCAAGGCTCGAACGCTTCCCGAAGCCGATCATCGCGGCGGTGAATGGTATCGCCTACGGCGGAGGATGCGAAATGGTGGAGGCTGTCGCTCTCGCTATTGCCGGCGAGGATGCGCGGTTTGCAAAGCCGGAGATCACGCTAGGTTTCCCGCCACCGTTTGGCGGGACGCAGCGGCTCCCGCGTCTTGTTGGTCGAAAGCGCGCGCTCAAGATGATTTTGACCGGCGACGTCATCTCCGCACAGGAGGCCGCGGCGATGGGGCTCGTGAACGCCGTGGTGCCGCGCGGGAAGCTGATCGAGGAGGCACGCGAGCTAGCCGGCCGGATCATAACCCACTCGCCGCGCGCGAGCAGTGCATGTCTGGCGAGCGTGACGCGCGGGATCAATCTCTCAATTGACGAAGGCCTTGCGGTCGAGGCTTTGCACTTCGGGCGTATGGCTCAAACGCCAGACATCATGGAGGGTATTAGCGCGTTCCTTGAGAAGCGGTCGCCGGTGTTTAAAGACTAGAGGCGGAGGAATTGCGCTTGTCGGAATATTTTATTGTGTTTTCCAGACTCCAATGCAGAAGATCTTGACCCCACATGGGACTGGCTTGGTTTGGGCGTTCACGTTTGTGATTCTTGAGGCGGCCCAAGCAGTTTTCTTCGGCTCACTCTTTCAGCGAGTAGATTCCTTCCTCGTAGGGTTGATCGTATTTGGTGCGACTAGCGCGATTGCCCTTGGCTGGGTTGCGCTACAGGTGCCAAGTCAGCTCAGCCGAGCGTTATCGCAACCCGCGTCATTGCTTGGCATGAATGTCACCGCCGCTGGCGGATGGATCGCATACCTCATCGCAGTACAGCTTATCGAGCCTACGATCGCGTTTGCGATGTTCTCCGGAATGGTGCCGCTCACGACAATCGCTGCGGCTCGACTTCGCGTTCTCGAAGCGAGCGGTTCCAGGAACAAGCTCGAAGCGAGTGGAAACCTTATCGTGGGCGTCTCGCTGCTGCTAATGGGCGGCGCAACCGCTCTGGGTTTGTCGGGGTTCGTCCGAGGGGGTAGTGCCGTTGCGGTAGCCGGGGTCGGGCTAGCTGCTCTCTCCGGCGTGTTGATTACCTGGATGCTGTTCTACTGTCGGCGGCTCGATTCCACCGGAGTCGGACCGATGGCGCAGTTCGGCCTTCGATTCTTACTGTATCTCCCCCTTTCCGCCGGAGGTCTTCTTCTTGGCCTCGATGAAAAGGAGGAAAGCGCGGCAACTGACCTGGTCGCAGTCCTGGCAGTCGGCGTGGTTCTGATGGCATTCCCGATCTATGCGGTGCAACGAGCCGTATCGTTGGTGACGCCACTGACGATCGCCACGATCACCGCCCTTGGTCCTCTCTTTGTGTTTGTCTTTCAGACGATTGAAGGACGGATAGGTTACTCCTACGCGACGCTTGTTGGGCTGGCTATATACTTCGCTGGTTCCATACTCGCGACTATAGGCGGGGGGCTTGCTACGCGGATATCGGCAAGGCAGGCGGCGTGAGGTTCGCTCAACGCGGCAAGAATTGTACTCGCTTGTGAGACCCCTTGGGCGTGCGCTTCTCTCGATGAAGGCGAGGGGTAGGTGGACTGAGCGAGCGGCGTGCGAGAGCGCAATTCCAAACGGTACACAGAGGCCGATCGAGAGGTCGACGCCGCAATAGCCGCCGGTGTCAGTCTGCGTATGCGCGCCCAATTGCTCATTCGAGCTTGGTGGAATCGACGACAGGTCCGCCGCCTTCTCGAATTAGGCGATGACCAACTCGACGACCTCGGCATCTGTCGAATGGATGTGCTGCTCGCGCTGAGACGCCGTATCTCGGAGGATCCATCTGCGATGCTTGTCGCGTGGCGCGACGAGCGCTGGGCTTCGGCTCAACGCCGGCAGACCGATGCAGTTAAATGTCATAGTGACAATCATGCTATGGACTCACATGACGCTAATACGACAATATAGCTGACGGAAATGCGGGATAGGGGAACATGGTAGGCTACCGCGCGATCGACTGGCACTCCGCCTTTGCACGACGCACGGAACGGATGAAGGCTTCGGAGATACGAGAGCTTCTGAAGCTCCTCGCGCGTCCGGAAATCATCTCCTTTGCCGGCGGTATTCCTGATCCAGCTCTGTTCCCAACCAAAGCCGTGCGAAGCGCTTATGACGCCGTTCTTTCAGATCCACACCTTGCTGGGCAGGCGCTGCAATACTCGGTCAGCGAAGGCTACGGGCCCCTCCGTTCCTGGATATCGAGTTACATGGCGAGACGAGGCGTGCGCTGCGGTGTCGAGAACATCGTCATAACCGCCGGATCGCAACAAGGTCTCGACCTGCTCGGCAAGCTCTTTCTTTCGCCCGGCGACACGGC
>NZ_MKRN01000138.1:10371-11317 GCF_001896955.1 Nitrobacter sp. 62-13
CTTCCTTTTCAACATCGGGCACTCCGTCGCCCGCAGATCATGAGGGCGAGCGGGTCGCGCTCGCCTACGTCGTGCCCGATTCTGCGAATCCGACTGGCGAAACGATGGAGGAGGATGCTCGGCGGAACCTGCTCGATCTGTCGGCCGCTCACGACGCGCCGCTGATCGAGGATGCCGCGTACGAAGCGCTGCGTTTCGAAGGCGAGCCGCAGAGGTCCTGTCAGTCCCTCGACATCGAAAGCTGCGGAGATATCGACCGCAGTCGTGTGGTCTATTGCGGGACATTCTCGAAGACACTGTCGCCAGGCCTGCGCGTGGGCTGGATCTGCGCAGCGCGGGACCTCGTTCAGAAGGTCGTTCTGGCCAAGCAGGCCGCGGACTTGCACTGTGCGACGCTGAATCAGATCGTCATCCATCGCGTCGCTCTGGAGCAATATGACGAGCAAGTTGAGCGTATCGTCGGAGTGTATTCTAAGCGCCGCGATGCCACGCTGAATGCCCTTAGCAGGCACATGCCCGACGGTGTTGCTTGGACGAGGCCAACGGGCGGAATGTTTGTATGGGTCACGCTCCCTCCTTATCTCGATGGGGCCGAGCTCCTCAGCCTCTCGCTCCGTGAGGAAGGCGTGGCCTTCGTGCCGGGCGCCGCGTTCTTCGCTGATGGAGGCACCGGAAACGCACTGCGCTTGAACTACTCGTTGCAGTCCGAGCAAGCCATCGACGAAGGAATACGCCGGCTTGGCGGCCTAGTCGCGCGCGAGTTGCGCAGGACTGGCAGGTGTGCGGCCGTGGCTTAGGGGTAGGAGCGATGGCCCGCCCCTTCAGCGCCAGCGCGCCGGATATTGATGAGGTTGCGTCGTGACGGGTGACCGACGGTGCTCGGCCTGGGAGTGGGGGGCAGACATGTCGGCCATACGGATGTTCCAAGTCGACGCATTTGCCGATC
>NZ_MKRN01000138.1:11359-11833 GCF_001896955.1 Nitrobacter sp. 62-13
TCGCCCTGCGCAAGGTGGCTGGGATATACGGTGGTTCACGCCCGTGCACGAGGCGGAGTTCTGCGGGCATGCCACTGTGGCGGCGGCACATATCCTATGCACGGAGCGCGGCATGAGTGGTGACATTGCGTTCTTTACCCGCGTCGGCGAGCTGCAGGTGCGCGCATCTGGCAAGGACTACCAGCTCCATATGCCGCGGTTTGAGCCCGAGATTATGGAAGAGCCGCCTCGGGAAGTGGCGCATCTTTTCGGTGACGAACGGATTGGGCAGTTCAAGAATTTCGAGAATGTCTTCATCGAACTGGCAAGAGAAGAGGCGGTCCGATCCTTCGTTCCGGACTTGGCCGCGATCACACGGCTTTTTCCAATGGGACTGGCCATCACGGCCGCCGGCGCGGAGGCAGATTTCGTCTCACGCTACTTCGCTCCCGGTGCCGGCATTCCAGAGGATCCGGTGACCGGGTCCACGCATGC
>NZ_MKRN01000139.1 GCF_001896955.1 Nitrobacter sp. 62-13
CTTGTTATGGGCTATCCTTGCGCGGTCGGCATTTCTGCGCCGCTCTCCATCGTGCGCGGCGCCGGCCTAGCCGCAGAGCGCGGCATCCTGATGCGAACCGGCGAAGCTTTCCAGGGCTTTCGCCTTGTGCAGCAGATCGTGCTCGACAAGACCGGTACGTTGACGGAAGGACGCCCAGTCGTACGAGAGGTCAAGGCCTTTGGCGCGGTTGAATCTGAACTGCTCGCGTTGGCGGCGGCTGCCGAGGCCTCTTCAGAGCATCCGCTCGCCCAGGCGGTGGTAGCGGCTGCTTTTGAGCGCGGCGTGACACCCCCGGACGTCGAAACCTTTGAGGCCTTGCCGGGAAAGGGCGTCACTGCACGGATCGGCGCTCACGAGGTTATCGTCGGCAGCCCGCGCTTCCTGGCGGATCAAGGAGTCGACCTCAGCCAGGTCAATGCAAATGTCGAAGCTCTTGAGGCGAAGGGGCTGACGGTGATCGGCGTGGCGCAGAACGGGCGAGCCTTGGGCATCATTGCCCTCGGCGATACGCTCCGACCGGATGCGGTCCAGGCCGTGGCCACCCTGCATAAGGCGGGCCTGAGGACAGTCCTCGTGACCGGCGACAACGAACGTGCGGCGCAATGGGTCGCTCGCGAAGTCGGTATCAACGAGGTCCACGCCGGCATATTGCCGCAAGACAAGGCTGGCATCGTGCGCCAGCTTCAAAGCAGAAGTCGGGTGGCGATGGTCGGCGATGGCATCAACGATGCTCCGGCGCTCATGCAGGCCGACGTCGGTATCGCGATGGGCGGCGGAACCGACATTGCGATCGAAGCGGCCGACATCATCATTCTCTCGAATCGATTGAATGCGCTCGCGGAGGCCCGCGAAATCAGCAGCCGCAGCTACCGCAAAATGGTCCAGAACGTCGCGCTCGCATTCCTGTTCAATGGCGTTGGCATCCCCATCGCGGCGACCGGCCTGATCAACCCGATCTGGGCGATGGTGGCGATGGCGGTCAGTGTCACGGCGATCTTCTTCAATTCTCTTTGGGGAACTCCGCGGCTCTTCTTCGATGCCATCCGCAGCGTCGGGCAGCCAATCATGCCAGCGTCAGTGCAGGCCGCCTGAGCAAGGACGTCACATGGAAGTTCAGCAAACGGCGCCGAGCGGGCTCGAAGGCCACAAGCGCGAGCGCCTGCTTCGGACGCTCGCTTTAGCGACCTTCATCATCTTCTTCCAAGCCTATATGGTGGCGCCGATCATACCGG
>NZ_MKRN01000140.1 GCF_001896955.1 Nitrobacter sp. 62-13
GCTCGCCGTCATCGAGGGATTCGACGACGAGACCGCAAGCGAGTTGCAGAGCCGCGCCCGCGAATATCTGGAACAGCTCGAGGCCGAATTGGAAAACCGACGCAAGGAGCTTGGCGTGGACGATGCCTTGAAGACGGTGCCCGGCGTGACGTCGAAGATGCTGGTGAAACTCGGCGAGAACGAGGTGAAGAGCGTCGAGGATCTGGCCGGCTGCGCCACCGACGATCTGGTCGGGTGGACCGAGCGCAAGGACGGCGAGGCGGTCAAGCATGCCGGCTATTTCGACGGCATCGAGCTTTCGCGCGAGGACGCCGAGACCATGATCATGCAGGCGCGCCTGATGGCCGGCTGGATCACCGAAGCAGACCTTGCGAAACCGGCGGAAGCCGAAGCCGCCGAAGATCAACCGGCTTGAACCAGAGGTCGGCTTTGCCGCCCGAGACCCCAGGGAGAACGCTCCGGACATGCTCGCCATCGCCGACCCGGCAGATCTCGACGGCGGACCGCGGACCAACAGGTCCGCGACGACGCGCATGTGCGCGGTCACCCGTCAGGTGCGCCCGATCGGCGAATTGATCCGGTTCGTGGTGGCGCCCTCGGGCGAGGTCATCGCGGATCTGAAACGCAGGCTTCCGGGCCGGGGCCTCTGGATCTCGGCCTCCCATGCCGCCGTTGCGGAAGCGGTCCGTCGTCACCAGTTTAGCCGGGGCTTCAAACGGGAGGTCCGCGCGTCGGCGTCTCTGGCCGACGAGACCGGGCAGGCGCTGGTCCGCAGTGCGATCGAGGCGCTGGCGATGGTTGCCAAGGCCGGGCAGGTCGTCGCCGGATTCGCCAAGGTGGAGGAGGCGCTCCTTCGCCGTCAGGCGACAGCCCTGCTCCACGCCGCGGACGGCGCCGCCGACGGAATCCGGAAATTGGACGCCATCGTCCGGAAAACAGCGGCAGATTCCGGCGAAACGCGGGACATCCCGGTGATTACCGTGCTGGCCTCGGCAGAATTGGATTTGGCACTGGGCCGGTCAAATGTGATACATGCAGCCCTGCTCGCCGGTCCGGCGAGCGGGACGTTCCTGTCGCGCAGCCAGATCCTGGTCCGATACCGGGATGGCGGACGGCGGCAAGATAGCTGAACAGGCTGGATTTTCTAACGCAGCGAGAACCTGTACGACCGCGTACGGCGCAACAAGATTGGGACTGCTGAATGGTTGATACGAAAAATCCTGGCGACAAGACTCTGAGCGTCAGCCCGAGCAAGACCTTGACGCTCAAGCCGCGCGTCGAGCAGGGCACGGTCCGCCAGAGCTTCAGCCACGGCCGTACCAAGCAGGTGGTGGTCGAGAAACGCGGTAAGCGCCGGCTCGGCGGCGATGCTCCGGCGTCAGAACCCGCAGGGGCCGCGGAACCGGCGTCGGCCAGGGCGCCCGCCGCCAAAGCCCCGCCGGCGCGGACGGCGCCTCCCGCCGCTCCCCGTGCGAGTTCGGGCGTTGTGCTGAGGACATTGACCGAGGACGAGCGCAGCGCGCGAGCGAGCGCGCTCGCCGAGGCCAAGGTCCGCGCCGAGGAAGAGCGCCGGCTTGCCGAAGCCGAGGCTGCGCGCCGCAACAGCAAGGAAGGCATCGAACAGGCCGAGCGCGAGGCCGCCGAGGCGCGCCGCAAGGCCGAGGAAGAGCGTCACCGTCAGGAAGAGGAAGCCAAACGCAAGGCCGAGCTTGAGGCCAAACGCCGCTTCGGCGAAACCGAGACCAAGGCGGCACCGGCCAAGACCGCGACCACACCACGCGCGGCGCCCCCGGCGCGCCCGGCCGCTGTCGCCGCCGACGGCAGCGACGAGGACGAGGCTCCGCGCATGGTCCGCCGTCCCGGCGGAGGCCCCGCGCGTCCCGTGGTCGCGCCGAAGCCTGCC
>NZ_MKRN01000141.1 GCF_001896955.1 Nitrobacter sp. 62-13
GAGACCCCACGGCGACACCGCGGCGTCCACCACCCGCAGCAGCCGCTCGTTGATCTCGTCGCGATGCGACAGCACCTGGTCGAGGTCCATCGCGCCCATCACCGAGCGGATGTTGGTCATGGTCAGCGTGACGATCGCCTGGTTGAGGTTCGCCACCTCATAGCTCGCCTTGGCGGCATCGAACACCTGGTAGAAAGTCACACCGTCCACGGTGACCGTCGCGTTGTCCTTGGTGATGACCTCCTGCTTGGGAATTTCGATCACCTGCTCCATCATGTTTATCTTGCGCCCTACGCGGTCGATATAGGGCACGATGAGATTGAGGCCGGGGTCGAGCGTCCGCGTGTACTTGCCGAACCGTTCGATGGTCCAGTCGTAGCCCTGTGGCACGGTCTTGACGCCGGCCAGCAGCGTCAGGACCACAAGCGCCACGAAAACAATCGCGAAAATATCGAACCCGGTCATGAAAATCTCCGCAGGGGGACCGCTCTCTGAGACGTGGGAGGCGGTGAGTTGCCGGTTGGTCGCCGCTCAAAGATGTATGGTTCGATTGGCGGAAAACGAGGCGGTGACAAAGCACCGTCATTTCGGAAGCTGCGGAGCGGCTATCCGGAATCCAGCAATCAAATAACGCATTCGATCTGGCCGGATTCCGGGTTCGGCGCTCCGCACCGCAGCGGAATGACAATCTGCTCTAAATCCAGCCCTGAAGTTCGCGCAACACCAGCTTCCGGATCACGTCCATGCCGGGATCGCTGTCGTTCAGGCATGGAATCGCAGTGAACTCCTCGCCTCCATTCTGGCGGAAGATATGCGCATTCTCCTGCGCGATCTCCTCCAAGGTCTCCAGGCAATCGGCCGA
Source organism: Nitrobacter sp. 62-13 (assembly GCF_001896955.1). GTDB lineage: Bacteria > Pseudomonadota > Alphaproteobacteria > Rhizobiales > Xanthobacteraceae > Nitrobacter. The sequence continues at coordinate 863 of NZ_MKRN01000141.1, forward strand.
GAAGCCCGGCGTGACGACGGCCAGGCGCTTCACGCCGTCCTTCGCCAGTTTCTCCACGGTCTTGTCGGTGTAGGGCTGCAGCCACTCGTCGAAACCGAAGCGCGACTGGAACGTCAGCATCAGTTTGGACGCATCGAGTCCCATCCGCTTGCGCAGGGCTTCGGTGGTCGCGACGCATTGCCCCTGATAGGGATCGCCCTTTTCGATATAGGCCTGTGGCATGCCGTGGAAAGACGCCATGATGATCTCGGGCGTGAACGGCAGCGAGGCAAGATGCCTCTCGATCGAAACCGCCAGCGCGTCGATATAGTCGGGATCGTCGTAATACGGCGGCGTCACCCGCAGCGTCGGCTGCGCGCGCATCTCGCTCAGCACGCGGAATGCCTCGTCGCATACGGTGGCGGAGGTCGCCGCCGAATATTGCGGATAGAGCGGCACCACCAGCAGCCTGTCGCAACCCTGGGCCGTCAACGCCGCGATGCGCGATTGCATCGAGGGATTGCCATAGCGCATCGCCCAATCGACGACGACATGATCGTGATCCGCGATAGCAGCCGCGAGTTTGTCGGACTGCGCGCGCGTGATGATCTTGATCGGCGACTCGTTCAGCTCGGTGTTCCAGATCTTCAGGTAGTCGAGCGCCTTGCGGCGCGGGCGGGTATTCAGAATGATGCCGTTCAGCACCAGTTTCCAGACCAGGCCCTGCTTCTCGATGACCCGTGGATCGGACAAAAATTCCTTCAGATAGACACGCACGCCGCGGGCGTCGGCGGTATCAGGCGTGCCGAGATTGACGAGCAAAACGCCAACACGTCCGCGCGGCGTATCCGCCGCGGTCCTGGCCTTTCCGATAGGAACAACGACCGTCATCCGTCTGGATTCGCGCGCCTGCCGGTTATTGTCAAGCCCGCGCATCTGCCGGTACTGTCTTCGAAACTGGCCGCGAAGGGAACTGCCATGACGGTCGCCGAATGGTGCGTTTTCGGGGCGGTCGTTCTGTACCTCGTGACGATCGTGCCGTTCAAGGCGCTGGGGTCGCCCGGCTTCGACAACGCCCGTCCGCGCGACCCCGGATTCTACGCCGATCCGTTGCGCGCCCGCGGGCTCGGGGCGCACCTGAACGGCATCGAGGCCTTTCCATTTTTCGCAGCCGCCGTGCTGCTTGCGGAATTTCGCGCCGCTCCCCAGCATCTGATCGACGAACTGGCGATCCTGTTCCTGATCGTCCGCGCCGCTTACGTTTTCACCTATATCGGGGACCGGCCGACGCTGCGCTCGATCCTCTGGAGTCTCGGCTTTACGATCAACACCGCGATCTTCTTCCTGCCGGTGATCCGGCGCTGGCTGGCTTAAGCCATGATGCCCGGCCTCGTGCCGGGACATCCACGTCTTTGAAGGAAGCCATAGATGGCCGGACGAAGTCCGGCCATGACGCGTTAGAACGCGTTGCGCTGATGCGGCAATGAGTTTTTCAAAGCGGCTACGCCGCCTTCGGCGCTTCCAGCAGTCCACGGCGGCGCAGCAGCGCGTCGGCCTCCGGCTTGCGGCCGCGGAACGCGACATAGGCCTCTTCGGGATCGCGCGAGCCGCCCGACGAGTAGATGTCGTCGTGCAGCCGCTTCGCGATCGCCGGGTCGAAGATGTCACCGGCCTCCTCGAAGGCGCCGAAGGCGTCGGCATCCATTACCTCCGACCACATGTAGCTGTAATAGCCTGCGGCATAGTGATCGCCGGAGAAGATGTGCCCGAACTGGGTCGGACGATGCCGCATCGCGATTTCGGCCGGCATGCCAATCTTTTCCAACTCCGCACGCTCGAAAGCTCCGACATCGCGAACCGCCGACGCCGGCTGGCTGTGGAACTCCAGGTCCAGAAGCGCCGAGGCGACGAATTCCACGGTCGCGAAGCCCTGGTTGAATTGCCGCGCGGCGAGGAAACGCTTGAGCAGATCGTCGGGCAACGGTTCGCCGGTCTGATAGTGCCTGGCGTATTGCCGCAGCACCTGCGGCTGCTCCTGCCAGTGCTCGTAGAGCTGCGAGGGCAACTCGACAAAATCGGTGAACACGCTGGTGCCCGACAGCGAGGGATAGGTGACGTTCGAGAGCATGCCGTGCAGACCATGGCCGAATTCGTGGAACAGGGTCCGCGCATCATCCGGCGACAGCTGCGCGGGCTGACCGTCGGCGCCTTTGGCGAAGTTGCAGACGTTGATCACCAGCGGCGCGACGTCGCCGTCGAGCTTCTGCTGGTCGCGCAGCGACGTCATCCACGCGCCGGACCGCTTCGAGGCCCGCGCGAAGTAATCTCCGTAGAACAGCGCCTGATGCCCGCCGGCGGCATCCCTCACCTCCCAGACCCGGACGTCCGGATGCCAGACCGGGATGTCCTTGCGCTCGGAAAAGGTAAGGCCGAACAGCCGATGCGCACAGTCGAAGGCAGCGGCGATCATGCCCTCCAGCGTCAGATACGGCTTGATCGCATCGTCGTCGAAGTCGGCGCGGATCTGCCGCAGCTTCTCGGCATAATAGCGCCAGTCCCACGGCGCGAGGGTGAAGTTGCCGCCCTCCTCGGTGATCAGGCCCTGCAAAGCGTCGCGGTCGGCGAGCGCACGCTCGCGCGCCGGCTTCCAGACCCGCTCCAGCAGGTTGCGGGCGGCCTCTGGCGTCCGCGCCATGGAGTCCTCGAAGCGATAGGCGGCGAAAGTCGGATAGCCCAGGAGCTTCGCCCGCTCCTCGCGGAGAGCGAGGACTTCCGGGATCACGGCGTTGTTGTCATGAGCGTTGCCATTGTCGCCGCGCGCGGTGAAGGCCTTGTAGACCTTTTCGCGCAGATCGCGCCGGCGCGAACTCTTGAGGAACGACTCGACAGAGGAGCGCGAGGTGGTGACCACGGCCTTGCCGGCGAGTCCGCGCTCTTCGGCGGCGGCGCGCGCCGCCGCAACGAAGCTGTCGGGCAGGCCGTCGAGATCATCCTCGCCGAGTTCAAGAAACCAGGCCTGCTCGTCGCCGAGCAGATTGTGGCTGAATGTGGTGCCGAGCTGCGCGAGACGTTCGTTGATCTCGGCCATCCGCGCCTTGGCGGCCTCGTCGAGGCCGGCGCCGGCGCGGTGGAAGTGGATATAGGTGCGTTCCAGCAGCCGCAACTGCTCCCCCGTCAGGCCGAGCGACGCGCGATTCTGATGAAGCTGCGCGATGCGGCCGAACAGTACCGCGTTCATCATGATCGGGTTCCAGTGCCGAGCCATTCGCAAGGTGACGTCCTTGTCGATCTCAAGCAGCGCCGGATTGGAGTGCGCCGACACCAGGTCATAGAACACCGCCGACACTTTCGTGAGCAGCTTGCCGGAACGCTCCAGCGCGGTGATGGTGTTGGCAAAGTCCGGCGCCGAGGGATCGTGGGCGATGGCGGCGACCTCGGCGGCATGATCGGCGAACGCCTGCTCGAAAGCCGGCAGGAAATGTTCGGGCGCGATCTCGCCGAACGGCGGGGTCTGGAAAGGCGTTTGCCACGCCTTGAGCAGCGGGTTATCCGGGCCGGTAGCGGAAGGCGGCGATTGAGGCGTGTCTGACATGAGGCTCCTGCTTTTGCCATTGCCGTTGCCGCGCATTCTTGCCGCTATCCGCAAGGCATCGGAACTATAACACGCGACGCCACCTTTTTGGTCCATTGGCGCTTGCCGCGGGGGGCATTTTCGGAGAGATTGCCGCCGACAACGGGATCCCTGATATGAGTTCGCAACCCTCCGCTTCCACCTCGCGCCAGATCGTCTGGCCAAGCGTCATCACCGTCATCTCGGCGGCGATTCTGATCGGCGCGGAAGTGTTCGGCGCGGCGTTCGCCGGCGGCTGGGCGCTCGCCATCCTGTTCGGGCTCAGCGAAACCGAGGCACATATCCTCCAGGCGGTGCTGTTCGTCATCGGCGTGTTCGTGATGGTCAACTTCATCCGCGCTGCCCAGCGCATCGAACCCTTCGTGCGTCGCGGTTGACGGAAAACGCTGCGGCGCAGGGCTAACCTGTCCGCCTGCAAGCGCGCATATCTTACACTTCATTAAACAATCTAAACATCCGTTCATATTCGGCGCATGGCTTTGCGCTCGGATGACCACATCGTGGAGAAACCCGTCTCCTCGGCAAAAAAATTCTTGCGAAGCCGGGTCAAAAGACATATCTCCGCTCCTGCCCAATTTCGCACGTGCCTGTGGTCGTGTGTCAGTCGGTAGGTATCCGGACAAGAGGCCGGACAGCCGCCAAGGGCGAAGTCGCCGAGGTCACTCAGATCGATCAAACTCAGATCGATCGAACTGAGAGGCCAGCATCTCTCTCCAGGGATGCCGTCAAGGCGCTTTGCTCCTTGCAACCGTGACTGGCAGCCGGAGGCGAACCGGCGCACCCCGCTCTCAACGGGGGACGCGACTTAAAGCAACGACGGAACGGG
>NZ_MKRN01000142.1 GCF_001896955.1 Nitrobacter sp. 62-13
CTCAACCCGCATCGCCTGATGACCTTAAAGCTAGACTTAAGGTCACACGCTTCGCGAATTACCTCATGTCAGACAAGACGGTGCCCGTCGGATGCGTACCCATCACGATCATATCCCTTAATTCTTCCGATAATTTGGCTTACCTCTGTCTCACTTGTCCTATCTTGAATAGCGGCGATAACAGTCGGAGTAAGCTCTGCGTAGACGTTAGTATCAGCACCTCCACCTATCGTCATTTTGTCTGCGGACCGCCTAAGCGGCAGGCCAATTTCCTGAATCATTGGCCTCAATCTTGATGTCAACGTGTTGATCGAGTCTTCATCGATCCGCTGAAGCTCTTGATCGTGCGCTTCAAATTCTTTTTCGCGCTGCTGCTCGGCCGCTATCTCTTGCGACGCTTGTTCCAGTTCTTTCCGAGTTGCAATTCTGGGTATGGCGGTATTTGTTGCTTGAAGAGACCACCTCAAAAGGTCGAGCGCTGCACTGGTGTTCGCTCTCTCACCGTCACCTATCGCTTGCCACGTTTTCAACTGTTCAAGATCTATTTGCTTCTGTTTAGTTCGCTCTTGCTCCACTGCGACAAGCGAATTGCTTTCGGCTAGCCTGATTTTAGCAAGATCCTTTACGAGGTCATCAGCCTTCTCAGTTCGTGGCAAAAGCATCTGCCAAACGTATGAGATAAGCGCAGAAAGCGGCACAGAAATTGCCGCTGCCATGCCTTGCTTAACGCCTGAAACAATAATGTCTTCTATAAACGAGCCACGCTGCGGGCTTCTGACAATAGCTTCAACGTTTGATTCTAGAGTAATCCTAGAAGCTACATGGTTTGTGCGACGAAAGTGCTCAACGGTCGCGATGAAACGTGCCATCGCATATTGAGATCGACTATATTCATAAAAATGAAGCTGACCTGAACTTGCTAGTCCTCCATCAAAACGAATTCTTATTGTCTCCGTGTAGTCAGCCATCAGCTCGCCCCCCAACCTCCGGTTGCAGATTCTAAAATTCTGCGAAGTAAGTCAAGATTGTTGGGGACGACACACAGGGTCGTTACGCACAGGTTCAAAAAGGAGAACGAGTACATCGCGCTTCAACAGCTGCTCGTTCGTTGAAGACAGTGCTACGCGAGGGCTACCGATTAACGCATCATTTCGAAAAATGGATTTGTACAGCTTGGGGTCTTAGCCATCTAATACTCCACCTGCGGAAACCACGTCTCCCCTCGCCCGTCCGGCGTCATGTCGAGAAGATTCCACAAGGGATCGGCCACGTCGCCGGCGCGGTGGTGCTGGCCCGGCACCGGGCGCGCGAAGGCCATCTCCGAGCCCCAGAAGTGATGGATTTTTCCGTTGCGCTTCTTGAACACGTTGAAGATGGTCTCGTCCCAGTTCTGGCCTTCCGGCACCCTGTGCTGAAACCGCATGGCTTTTGACAACTTCGTGGTGTCGCCGAAATAGTCCCCGTCGTAACAGTTACCGGCGGTCGAGAGCAGCGACAGGTGGTGCCAGCCGCGCCGGCGCGCGAACGCCACCAGCCGCGCGATCGGCGATTTGGCGACGACATGAAACGCGGCGCGCTGGGCGAGGTGCCGCGCGGCGCCGTCGATACCATCCAGAAGATGCGTGCAGCCGGGGCACGGCGACTCGCGCTCGGGTCCGTACATGAAGCTGTAGAGGATCAGCGTGTCGTGCGGCCCGAACAGTTTTGACATCCTCACCTTCTGCGGCATGAGATCGTCGCCGATGCGCTCGAACACGTAGTCCCACGGTACCTCGCCACCCAGCGGAAGCGCGCGGCGCCTCGCCGCCACCGCCTCGATCTGCGCGCGCAGCTTGATCTCCTCCTCCAGCAGCCGGTTGCGCGCGATGCGATAGCCCTCGCTCTCGTTTGGATATTGCAGGTGTTCCATGGAGGCCTCTCGGAAGTCCGGGACATCGCGTGCGGATTCGATGAGAGAAAACGCGGGCGGTAGAACCGGGTTCCGGCGGCGCGAATATCCTTTGGTCTCGCCGAATTCCGCTACAAAAAAAGCCCCGTCATTGCTGACGAGGCTCGCTGAGCGTCCGTTTCAGTACATCCGTGAACCGGGCGCAAAACCTGAAGCCGCGCTTCCGATGGAAATCGAAAGAGGCTCCGCAATTTCGATCTGACGCGCTTTTTCTTCACGCGGCATCCGTCCTCGGCCAAGCCACCGAGGATGCCCGAAAGCCCTCCAAAAGCGCGTCCCGGTACATCCGCGGGGATCACGGCGCTTTCCGATTTCTCCGCATGAAGCGCCGCCATCGTCTCGCCGGCGCGGCCATGATCTCGGGATGATCCTGGATCGAATCGATCCAAGATCATGAACGTGATCGATGCCAAGATTTCAGGAAGCGGGACGCGGACGGAAAACCGCTCCCGCTTTCATCCCGCTTTATGCGAGCGAGAGGTTTTCGGCGCTGACCTTGCCGCGCATCTTGTCGGTCTTGGCCTCGAAGTTGACCTTCTGGCCCTCGGTGAGGCCAGTGAGGCCTGCGCGCTCGACAGCGCTGATGTGGACGAACACATCGTTGCCGCCGTCGTTCGGCTGGATGAAGCCAAAACCCTTTTGGCCGTTAAACCACTTCACCGTGCCTGTCGTCATGAGAGTCGTCCTTGTTCCAAAGCGCGCACATGCGCGTTCACGCAGGATTGCGCGATATATCCAATCTCAGCGATGTCTTTGGAAAGGAGCCTGGCGGCGCTTAACAAAACCAATGCCAGCAATCGAATGGCGCCTCTGTAGCATTTCCTGGCGGAAAGAGCAAATTCCCGTCTCACTCTAGCATTTTGGCGTACAATGCCTATATGGCTTCCATGACCAAGCCCCCACCGAGCCCGGCACAACTGGCCCGTAACGAACGCATGCGCACTGCCGCCATCGAGGGCGCGAAGGCGCGCGCCGACATCGAGGCCCGCGACATCGCGGTCCGCAAGAACATGGAGCGCCTGCGCGCCCTGCGGCTCGCCAAGGAAGCCGAAGAGGCGGCGCAGCCGAAGCCGGTGAAAGCGCCCGCCCGGGGCAAAAAGGCAGCGGCCAAGCAAACTGCCAAGCTGTCGGATTTTCTCGCCTCGCAGAAGAATACCGGCCGGATGACGTGACGCGAATCCCGCTGAACGCGCATGGACCAACGCCAAATAAAAAAGCCCCTGATCGCTCCGGGGCTTTTTTGAGTCCCTGCACTGTCGCTTCCGGATGAGCGATTGCGCACGGCCCAACGCCTTGCCTTCGCGCCGATGCGGCGAACCTCAGATGCGCAATTGCACATCGGGGAATCCAGAAGCTCTTTCCAATCTCCGACCGGATCGGCTTGCGCTGCAAGCCGTCCGGAATGACGGATAATTCGCCGCTCAGTATCGGTAGTGATCGCTCTTGAACGGGCCTTCGACCTTGACGCCGATATAGTCTGCCTGATCCTTGCGCAACTCGGTGAGCTTGACGCCGATCTTGTTCAGGTGCAGCCGGGCCACCTTCTCGTCCAGCGACTTCGGCAGCACATAGACTTCGCGCTTGTATTTGCCGTCCTCGTTGTGGGCGAAGAGTTCGATCTGCGCCAGGGTCTGGTTGGTGAACGACGCCGACATGACGAACGACGGATGCCCCATCGCGTTGCCGAGGTTCACCAGACGACCTTCCGAGAGCAGGATCATCCGCTTGCCGTCCGCGAAGGTGATCTCGTCCACCTGCGGCTTGATGTTGTTCCACTTCAGGTTCTTCAGCGCGCCGACCTGGATCTCGTTGTCGAAGTGACCAATGTTGCAGACGATGGCGCGATCCTTCATCGCGCGCATGTGGTCGAGCGTGATGATATCCTTGTTGCCGGTGGCGGTGACGAAGATGTCGGCGCGTGGTGCTGCGTCCTCCATGGTCACGACCTCGTAGCCTTCCATCGCCGCCTGCAGCGCGCAGATCGGGTCGATCTCGGATACCATGACGCGGCAGCCGGCCTGTCGCAATGATGCCGCCGAACCCTTACCCACGTCGCCGAAGCCCGCGACCATGGCGACCTTGCCGCTCATCATCACGTCGGTGCCGCGGCGAATACCGTCGACCAGCGACTCGCGGCAGCCGTAGAGGTTGTCGAACTTCGACTTGGTGACGCTGTCGTTGACGTTGATCGCCGGCCACAGCAGCGTACCGGCCTTCTGCATCTCGTAGAGGCGGTGCACGCCGGTGGTGGTTTCCTCCGAAACGCCCTTGATGGATTTGGCGACCTCGCCGAACCAGCCCTTCGGCTTCTCCTTCAAGAGGCGCTTGATCAGCGCGAACAGCACCTCTTCTTCCTCGGCGCCGGGCTTGTCCAAAAATGCCACGTCGCCCTTCTCGGCGCGCACGCCGAGGTGGATCAGCAGCGTCGCGTCGCCGCCGTCGTCGAGGATCATGTTCGGGTAGCCGCCGCCGTGCCAGTCGAACAGTTTTGCGGTGTAGTCCCAGTATTCGGTCAGGGTCTCGCCCTTGACGGCAAACACCGGAATGCCGGCGGCCGCGATCGCGGCAGCGGCGTGATCCTGCGTCGAATAGATGTTGCAGGAGACCCAGCGGACGTCCGCGCCCAGCGCCGTCAGCGTTTCGATCAGCACCGCGGTCTGGATCGTCATGTGCAGGGAGCCTGCGATGCGCGCGCCCTTCAAGGGTTGCTTGGGGCCATATTCCTCGCGCGTCGCCATCAGGCCGGGCATCTCGGTCTCGGCGAGCGAGATTTCCTTGCGGCCGAAATCGGCAAGGCCGATGTCCTTGACGATGTAGTCGGTGAAACCTGCGGACGTCTTGGCGGCGGTAGCGGTGGTCATGTCGATCGGATCCCTTGTTGCGGCTCCTCCTCCCCGTCTGCAAGCGAGTGAAGAAGCGGCGTCATCTTTCCTTCGTCATGGTCGGGCTCGTCCCGGCCATCCACGTCTTGCTGACAAGAAGAAAGACATGGATGCCCGGCACAAGGCCGGGCATGACGTCTTGCTTGTTGTCACACTGCGCGCTTGATCACCTCGGCGAGGTCGGTCTTCTCCCAGGAGAAGCCGCCCTCATTGTCCGGCGTGCGGCCGAAATGGCCGTAGGACGAGGTGCGGGCATAGATCGGCCGGTTCAGGTCGAGATGCTTGCGGATACCACGCGGCGTCAGGTCCATCGCTTCCGAGACGATGCGCTCGAGCGTGTCTTCCGGCACCTTTCCGGTGCCGTGCGTATCGATGTAGATCGACAGCGGACGCGCCACGCCGATGGCGTAAGCGAGCTGCAAGGTGCAGCGGTCGGCAAGGCCGGCGGCGACGATGTTCTTGGCGAGATAGCGCGCGGC
>NZ_MKRN01000143.1:0-9553 GCF_001896955.1 Nitrobacter sp. 62-13
CAACTGGCAGAGCGGGCCGCTGGTGTTCGGCCTCGAAGGCGACATCCAGGCCAGCGCCGCCGACGATACCTTCGCGCCGTGGAAATTCTCCAACCCGTGGTTCGGCACGGTGCGCGGCCGTCTCGGCTACGCCTTCAACAACGTTCTGGTCTATGGCACTGGCGGTCTCGCCTTCGGCGAACTGCGCGCCGAAACCTTCGGCCTGTCGGAATCCCACACCAACGCCGGCTGGACCCTGGGCGTCGGCGCCGAATTCGGCATCTACCAGAACTGGACCGCGAAGGTCGAATATCTCTATGTCGACCTGTCGAGCAGCAACTTCTCGATTACCGGCGCTCCGAACAGCTATCAGTACGGACTGGTCCGCGCCGGCGTAAACTATCACTTCTGACGAGAACCATACCGACGCGCTTCAAACTCCCGGCCCTCGCGGCCGGGATTTTTTTGCGTGACGGAAACGGGTCAGCGCGCACTGGAAACGCGCCACGATCATGCCTGTCGGAGAACAAACGCCGCGCGACGCGGCCTCCGGTCAGGACGAGATCACGAGATTGACCGCCTTGGGGCCCTTGCCCTTCTTGTCCGGCTCGACCTCGAATGTGACGCGTTGTCCTTCGGACAATTCCTTCAATCCGGCCTGCTCCACCGCCGTGATGTGAACGAATACATCGCGGCCGCCATCGTCTGGCTTGATGAAGCCGTAGCCGCGCTCCCCGTTGAAGAACTTGACCGTTCCAGTCATGGCCATCGGCAAAACTCCTCTCGCCGCATTGCATTCGCCGCCGCGCCCCCGCGCGCCAACGAGACCTGACATTCACCCCAGACATGCCGCCATCGCGGTCATCCCCGGAAAACGAAGCCTGCTTCGACCAGGCATTGCATCAAGGTATGGTCACTCGACCGCCTCCGATGCTGGAAGCGGAAGCGCGGCAGCTTAATACGGTTCCCGCGGGACTGACTACGGCGAAATTGCATGTAACGACCGGCTCAACCTCCGACCGCCTCCAGCCTGAATCTGGCGGCGCCGCCTTGCCCCAGCGGCTTCTCCAGCTCGGGGAGGATGAGCTTCAGCTCCGTCCTCAATGTCCACGGCGGATTGACGATCAGGAGTCCGGCCGCGGTGAGCGGACCGTCCGGCGTCTGCGGGGCGACACTGAATTCAAGCCGCAGGCATCTGCCGGCATCGCCTCCGACCGCGGCGCCGACCCTGCGGGCCAGATCGTCCGTCGCGCGGCGTCTTTTCGCCGGATACCACAGCATGTAGCAGCCGGTCGGCCATTTCGCGAAGGCCCCGGCAAATCCGTCGGCCAGCCGGTCAAACTCGTCCTTGTGCTCGAACGGCGGATCGATCAGCACCAGCCCGCGCCGCTCCTTCGGCGGCACGAAAGCGGCGAGCGCCATCCAGCCGTCGAGGTCGACCACATTGGCCTGAACATCGCGGCGCAGCGCACCGATCAGGTGCTTGCGGGCCGCGGGTTCGAGTTCGCAAGCCACCAGACGATCCTGCGGCCGCAGCAGAGCGCGCGCGATCAGCGGCGATCCCGGATAGGACTGCAGGCCGCGCTGCGGATTGAATGCCCGCACGATATCGAGATAAGGCGCGACCAGCGCGCCGACGGCATCCGAAAACCGCGCCTGCATCAGCCGCGCAATGCCGGTCAGCCACTCGCCTCCGCGTCCGGCTTCTTCGCCGGTGAGATCGTAAAGGCCGGCGCCGGCATGGGTGTCGATGACGCGAAACGCCGCCGGCTTCTGGTGCAGGTAGGTCAGGATGCGAACCAGCACGATGTGCTTGATGACGTCAGCGAAATTGCCGGCGTGAAAGGCGTGGCGGTAGTTCATGACAAAGCACTACGCGACCTGCGTCACCGCGCAAAGAGGCGGCGTTGTTCCGGACGCACCCAGGGCCCTTGCGATGCGGGTGCAGCGCCGGGCACCGCCATGGAAATCGCTGTTTGTTACGGCCCCGGATCAGCAACGCACCACGGAAGGCGCGCTGCGCAGCATCCGGGGCGAGCAGCCTTTGCTTAGCCCCCGCGCACCGGCGGCAGCACGACCTGATCCCTGCGGCAGGCGCGGCGGTCGATTTCCTCGCAGGCGCGGAATTGCAGGTCCTTGTTCATGCAGATCCGCACCTCGCTGAGCCTGGTGCGGTCGCAGATCACCGCGATCGCGGAGTGGCTGAGCCCGGGATTGTCCTTGATGAAGGCGCTCTCGATGTCGTCGGGCGCGATGCTTTTCGGCGCCGCCAGATCGATGAATTCCGCAGGAATCTTCACCGCGGCGCGGGCTTTGCGGACCATCTCGAAATAGGCCTGTGCGCCGAGGCCCGAGCAGGTTCCGTGCTTGTCCCACTCGCTGTAGATCAGGCCGGGCGCCGGCATCAGGTCCAGCATCGAGGACATGATGCGGCGATCGAGCCGCGGTGCGGGACGCTGGCAATAATCCGGAAAGCCGTGCTCGTATTGCGGCCACAGGCCGTGCACCACGAAAGAGAACGGTCGTCCGCCGCATTGGGACTGCTGCGACCGGCTGGTGTTGCCGCGCTCGGCCGCGACCGCGCAGAACGACGGCGACCACGACAGCGACAGCACATAGAAATCAAATGCCCCCGGTGCGTTCTGGCGACGATCCTGCGCCGCGCCCTCCGTCCACCCCGCAAACAGGATCAGCCACGACAGGACAGCCGCGGCGGCCGCGCGAGACACCCACCTCATGACGTCAAACTCCCAGCCCAGCCGACATCCGGCCCCAGTGGGCCGAGTCTAACACTCACACCGTGTTTCAGCGAGCGTTCTTGCGAATGTCAGGATCGAGCGATCACCGGCAACGATCAGGCTCGCAGCGGAGTTTTGGATTTGACAGACTTTGAATTTGACAGACGCAATGCGCTGCTTGATGCACAGCGCATGTCGAATTCGCGGCACGAACCGAATCCGCACCGTGTGGAGAATGCTCTCAGGGCTGCGCGGCGCGACAGGCCGGATTGTAGGCCCAGTTGCGATCGAGACCGACCACGCACCACTCCACGCCCTGTCCCATGCTGGCAAACCCGCCATCCTCGATGATCGAATAATGCACGGTACGGATCTTGCCGTCGCTGACCATCGCATCGGCGGTGCAATAGCGGCGCGGGATGTTATCGGACTGCCACGGCCGGAACGCTGTTTCATGAACGTTGCCATAGGCCGTGATTCGCAGCGGCGAATTCCAGAAGGCGCTCTCCTTCTCCCAGAATTCCGACGTGATGACCGGCAGTCCGGCCTCGCAGCCCGGCAACCGTCCCTCATAACCCGGTCCGAACACGGGGAAATTGACGGCCTGCGCCGTCGGCAGGGCGCCAAACAGTCCGAACGCTGCGCCGAGCGCCGCACCAAGGCCGGCTTTCTTCAAGGATGTGATAAGGTTGCGCATAGGAGCATCCGCCGGTGATCCGAGGCTGGTAATCCGATTCCACCATTTGCATCCCGTCGCGGCAGGGAGGTCTTGCAAATGTTTGGAATCAAAGGACCACTAGCAACTATCGGGTTTCTAGTGGAGTTTTGAATTTGACATTCGCCTGCCGAGGTTTTGCTGCAAAGTGGCCAGCAAATGTCAAATTCATTCCACCAGAGACGGTGCCGCGAAGCCCGCGCAAGGTCAAGTGCGGCGCGGCAACACTCGCCGCATAACTCCATATGACCGGCTTGCCGTTCTTTTCACGGCCCGCGCGGCGTTCTAAACTTCGACTCGGCAACGATGGAGATGACGATGAGATGGCTCGGAGCGGCTTTGCTGGCGGCGACTATGGCGGGCGCGCTGGTTTGCGGACCGGCACGAGCCGACTGGGTGCCACCGGTCAAGGGCAACGACACCGGCGGCATCATCTCCTATTCGCTGGTGGGAACCGGCGACGTCCGCGTGATCGCGGTCGATCACTGCGCGCACTACGGCAAGGTGGCGAAAATCCTCGGCGTCCAGGCCTATCCGGGCGGCTACATCTCGTTCGCCTGCCGGTGGGTGCCCTATGGCCCCGACCAGCCTCCGCTGCGGACCCGCTACTGAGCCGACCCTGATCCTTATCATTTGCCAGTTCTGATCCTCTGACGGAGCCTGCGATGCGACGCTCTCTTCGATGCTCGATTCCTTTCGTGGCGCTGGTGCTTTTCTCCGCGGCGCCGGCATTGGCGGAGGTGCAATTGCCGCTGCGCAAGGCCGGGCTATGGGACATCAAGGTCGATCACGAGGGCGCCAAAATGCCGGGCGTGACGGTCCAGCAATGCACCAGCGAAGCGGTGGACCGCGAATTCACCTCGGAGTTCGCGCCCTCCGCCAAGCAGAATTGCTCGAAGACCGATATCCAGAAAACCGCGGCCGGCTATGTCATGGATTCGGTCTGCATGATGGCGGGCGCGACCGTGACGTCGCATGCGGTGACCTCCGGCGACTTCAACTCCGCCTATACGGTGACGGTCACCTCGCGCAGCGAAGGCGGCAGACTCGGAACCCGCGACAGCAAGATCACCATCGCAGCGAAATGGTCCGGGGATTGCAAGGAAGGTCAGAAGCCCGGCGACGTGGTGATGCCCGGCGGCTTCAAGATGAACATGCGCGATCTCGAGAAATTCAAGTCGATGGCGCCGAAGTAGCGCAGGCCCTTCCCTTTCCCCTGGGGGAGAGGGGAACTAACTCCACCTCACGCCGTGGCGCGCGAGCAGCTTCTGCACCTCGGGGACGAGATCGTTTTCGCCGACTTCGATCTGCGCCTCGGCCTGCTTCTTCAGATACTCGGTGCGATCCTCGATCGAGGTCAGTTCGGCGCCCGCGATCAGGTCCTTGATCTGCACCTTGCCGTTGGCTTTCTCGTCGGTGCCCTGAATGATCGCGCACGGCGAACGGCGCTTGTCGGCGTATTTCATCTGCTGGCCGAGCGAATGCTTCGGGTTGCCGAGATACAATTCCGCGCGAATACCCGCATTGCGCAACTCCGCGACCATCTTCTGGTAGCCCGCAATGTCGCCGCCGAACACGGTGACGACCACCGGGCCCGCCTGGGGCTTGGTGTCGAGCTTGCCGAGCATCGTGAGCGCGGCCTGCAGACGCGACACGCCGATGGAGAAGCCTGTCGCCGGCACCGGCTCGCCGCGGAAACGCGAGACAAGACCGTCATAGCGCCCGCCGCCGCCGACCGAGCCGAAGCGCACCGGGCGGCCCTTCTCGTCCTTGGTTTCGAGCAGAAGCTCCACTTCGTAGACCGGGCCGGTGTAGTATTCGAGGCCACGCACGACGGAGGGATCGATGCGGATGCGGTCGGCATGGTAACCGCCGCTTGCGGCTAATTCGGCGATTAGCAAAAGTTCTTGAATACCAGACAACGCAAGCGGGCTATCGGCAAACTTATCTTGCAGCGCTTCCAGCGTGTGAAAATTGTTTCGGGCGTATTCTACGTGGATTTTCGTAGGTTCTGCTCCAAACAACGCGATATCTGATTCTATAACTTCTGAACCAATAATGGTGTCGCCCCTCTCAGGCGTTATGCCGTGAGGATCGTGCTCCCAAGTCGGAATATCAAAATCGGCAAACGACACAATGCGCTCTATTGCGCCAGCGCTAAGCCCAGCCCCCTTGGTGAAATCCCCGCTTTCATCCTTACGACCTTCGCCGAGCAATTGCCTCAGGCCCTCAACGCCCAACCGATCCAGCTTGTCGATTGCCCGCAGCACCGTGAGACGGCGTCCCGCGTTCTCGTCGCCGCCAAGGCCGATCGACTCCAGCACCCCATCGAGCACCTTGCGGTTGTTGACCTTCACCACGTACTGCCCGCGCGGAATGCCCAGCGCCTCCATGGTGTCGGCGGCCATCATGCACATCTCGGCGTCGGCGGCGGGCGACGCGCTGCCGACCGTATCGGCGTCGAACTGCATGAACTGGCGGAAGCGCCCCGGTCCCGGCTTCTCGTTGCGGAACACGTAGCCGGCGCGGTAGCTGCGATAGGGCAGCGCGAGGTTCTGGAAATTCTCCGCGACGTAACGCGCGAGCGGCGCGGTGAGATCGTAGCGCAGGCTGATCCACTGCTCGTCGTCGTCCTGGAACGAGAACACGCCCTCGTTGGGGCGATCCTGATCGGGAAGGAATTTTCCCAGCGCGTCGGTGTATTCCATCGCGGGGGTCTCGACCGGCTCGAAGCCGTAGCGCTCATAGACCGCGCGGATTTTTTCGGTCATCGCGCGCGTGGCCGATATGGCGGCGGGGCCGCGATCCTCCAGCCCGCGCGGCAGGCGGGCGCGAAGCTTTTGCGGCTTTTTCGGTTTCTTGTCGGACATCTGACCCACGGTCGCGGAACGTTGCCTTACTACGCTTGCGTAGTAAGGTTGCATGGAGTCACGGGTTATCAGCCGACGCCCAGACGGGCAAGGCGGCCTTTCCTCCCTCTCCCCTTGCTGGAGCCGAGACGAGCGAAGCTCGCTCTTAGGGTGGCGGGAATTCGCGAAGCGAATTTGAGCCGGATGAGGGGTTCTCCGATGGAAAAGCCTCCTCACCCGCCCTCGCTTTGCTCGGGCACCTTCTCCCGCAAGGGGAGAGGGAAAAGAAGGCAAGTCTCGCCTGATCCTTGCCGCTCAATTCACCAGCACCGCGCCGTCGCAGCGGATGCCGGAGACCCAAACGTCGGCCTGCCCGATGCCGATGCCGAGCGTCGCCAGAACCTGCGCCAGCACCTGATCGATCGACGCCGTGGCGCCGCCGATGATTCCCGTCACGGTCGGCCCGAGGCCGGGGACCGGCAGACCGAGCGGTCCGACATTGACCTTGAGCGTGAGATCGCCGAGCAGGCTCGCGGTCAGCGACGAGGTGAAATCGGTGGAGGTCACGGTCTTCTTCGTCTGCGCGGAAATGTCGGAATAGCTAAAGTCGACCGAGGTCGGCGTGGTGTTGCCCATGCCGGCATGGGCGCGACCGGTCACGGTGACCGCGCTGAGATTGACCAGCGTCGCCGCGCCGGGATCCGGCTTGCTGGTGAAGTTGGTCATCTCGGCCACTGAGACGTTGCCGATCCATGCGTCGACGATGCCGGGCGTGACGCCGAGGGTGGCGGTCGACGCCGTCACGTCGGGGCGGCTGCAACTCACGCCGTCGAGCGTTGCGGTCCCGGACGCAACCTCGACATACAGAGGCAGATTGACGGCCGGCACCGCGCCGCTGCCGAGCAGCTTGATCGATACCAGGACACGGGTCTGCGCGGTGTGCACGCTCGCGCCCTGTGTGCCCACCGTCATCCAGCTCGCCCCTTGCGGATGCTCGCCGATCGTCGCCAGGACGGACACGGCGGCGATGCCGGGCAGGCCGAGATTGACGGACGCCGCAATCTGGTTGGTGCCGTTGGCGATCGCGCCCGTCGCCGACAGCAGGTCGAACAGCGACGCGCTGACGCCGGTTTTCGGTTTCGAGCCGACCATCATCGCCGAATAGGGGCCGACGTCGATCAGCGTTCCCGGCACGATGGTGGTGGTCACCCCGGCAAGCGCCAGAGAGATGTTCGACAGCGCCGCCGTCGCCGCGTTCAGGCCGTTCGCCGCCTGCTGCGCGCTCAGCATGGCGGCCACGATGTCGGCGACCTTGACGTTGCCCGACAGCACGGAATCGTAGGTGACGCCGGTCAGGTCAAGCCGCGTCGCCAGCGCGTTGAGGAAATCGAAGGCGTCGATGTGGGCATCGATCAGCGCCTGATAATCCATCACCGACAGCGACAGCGTCGTCCCCAACATGCGGCCCAGCACCGCATTGAGCAGGCCGCCGTTGAGCGCGAGCAGCCGCGAGCCGATGGCGAACGACGCCATCGCGGTGCTCGCCGCGGTGGCGCGCGTGGTGACGTCGAAGTGATTGCCGCCGGCGAACACGCGCGCGAAGTAAAGCGGAGTTTGCGTGCGCATCGTCACCCGCGCTGCGTTGGCGGCTCCGGTCGCGGGAGTCGCAAAGCGCGCCTGCGGCGCAAGCGCGGCGTTCGCAGTGTAGGTACCGAGTTCGACCGACACCAGCGCACTCGCCGGATAGCCGTTGGCCGTTATGGTGGCGGCCGCCGCGTTCCTGGCCTTGCCGATGTTGCCGGCGGCCACAATGGCCGCAAGGTCGGCCGCGCTCTGCGACTTGCGGCGATCGGCATAGATCGAGCCGATATCGACGCCGAGCGCGGCGCAGCCAAACAGCAGGATCATGCAGACGGCGCCCATGATCGCGAAGTTTCCGCGCGTATCCGAGACAAAACGCCGAAGCAGGTTTGGCATCGCACGTCCCCTCAAAAGCCGCCGAACGGGATCGCCGCCGAGCGGACGATGGTGGTGGGCGGCGACGGCACGAATGGCAGCGCGTAGATGAAGTTGCCGGAGGCGTCGTAATTGACCGTAACGACGAAAACGTCGCTGCCCGACGTTGCCGCGCTCACCGACAGATGGGCCGGCTGCAGAAGCGGATACGAGCCGACATTCGCGGTGATGTAATTTTCGGCGAGACTCACCCGTTCGGTCTCGCTCAGGCCCGCGACCGAGGAGCGCGCCGCTTCGGCGGCGAGTTGCTGCACGCCGTGCACCATCGTGAAGTAGGCGCCGAACACGACGATGCCGAACACCAGCACCAGGAACAGCGGCAGCAATATCGCGAACTCGACTGCGGATGCGCCGCGGGAGCAGCGCGCCAGCCGGCGAAAATCGGAAAAAGCGAAGCGTGTGGCGAAGAGCGTCATACGGCCTATTGAGACATACAACCATTAAGTGTGAGTGAATGAATTAATACACTAAAGGTGGTATATACATCCGCCGACGTTCGCCTGCTCCGGAGCAGCCTTTGCAAGTCCCGCTAGGGGCCTCCAACACAATTCGCGCAACGTCGCGATGTACATGAGCCCAATGCGGCAAACCGCATTTCGCAGCCTTGCAAAAAGGGTTTAGGCTAACGCCAAACATTGCCGAGACATCATAAAGAAGAGGCCTTCGATGCTAGACAAGAGCCCTGCCCCGCCCGCGCCGAACGATCTGGCCGCGTTCTGGATGCCGTTCACCGCCAACCGCGCCTTCAAGGCGTCGCCCCGGCTGATCGCCGGCGCCAAGGGCATGCACTATTTCTCAACCGACGGCCGCAAGATCATCGACGGCGCCGCGGGCATGTGGTGCTGCAATGCCGGTCACGGCCGCCCGGAAATCGCATCGGCGATCGGCAAGCAGGCCGAGACGCTGGATTTCGCGCCGCCGTTCCAGTTCGGCATTCCGCAGGCGTTCGAGCTTGCGAACCGCGTCGCCGCGCTCGCGCCGAACGGACTCGATCACGTGTTCTTCTGCAATTCGGGATCGGAGGCCGCGGACACCGCGCTGAAGATCGCGCTGGCCTATCATCAGATCAACGGCCAGGGCAGCCGCATCCGCCTGATCGGCCGTGAGCGCGGCTATCACGGCGTCGGCTTCGGCGGCACCTCGGTCGGCGGCATCGTCAGCAACCGCAAGATGTTCGGCGCGCTGCTCACCGGCGTCGACCATCTGCAATCGACCTACGATCGTGAAAAGCAGGCCTTCAGCAAGGGCGAGCCCGA
>NZ_MKRN01000143.1:9607-10102 GCF_001896955.1 Nitrobacter sp. 62-13
CAACACCATCGCCGCCGTGATCGTCGAGCCGATGGCGGGATCGACCGGCGTGCTGCCCGCGCCCAAAGGCTATCTCAAGCGGCTGCGCGAGATCACCGAGAGGCACGGCATTTTGCTGATTTTCGACGAGGTCATCACCGGCTTCGGCCGGCTCGGCTGCGCGTTCGCCGCCGAACGCTACGGCGTGCTGCCGGACATGATCACCTTCGCCAAGGGAGTCACCAACGGCGCGGCTCCGATGGGCGGCGTGCTGGTGCGCGACACCATCCATGACGCGTTCATGTCCGGACCGCCGAACGCCGTGGAACTGTTTCACGGCTATACCTATTCGGCGCACCCGCTGGCCTGCGCCGCAGGGCTCGCCACCCTCGACATCTATCGCGACGAAAAGCTGTTCGAGCGCGCCAAGGCGCTCGAGCCGACATTCGCCGACGCGGTGATGAGCCTGCGCAACGAGCCCAACGTGGTCGATATCCGCACCGTCGGGATCACGGC
>NZ_MKRN01000144.1 GCF_001896955.1 Nitrobacter sp. 62-13
GCCGCCTCGTTGACGAGGTTCATCAGGTCGGCGCCGGAGAAACCGGGCGTGCCGCGGGCAATGGTCTTGATGTTGACGTCGGGCGCCAGCGGCACCTTGCGGATATGCACCTTCAGAATCTGCTCCCGGCCGACGACGTCGGGGTTCGGCACCACGACCTGACGGTCGAAGCGGCCCGGACGCAGCAGCGCGGGATCGAGCACGTCGGGGCGGTTGGTCGCGGCAATCAGGATCACGCCCTCATTGGCCTCGAAGCCGTCCATCTCGACCAGCAACTGGTTCAGCGTCTGCTCGCGCTCATCATTGCCGCCGCCAAGACCGGCGCCACGGTGACGGCCGACCGCGTCGATTTCGTCGATGAAGATGATGCACGGCGCATTCTTCTTGGCCTGCTCGAACATGTCGCGGACGCGGCTGGCGCCGACGCCGACAAACATCTCGACGAAGTCGGAACCCGAAATGGTGAAGAACGGCACATTGGCTTCGCCCGCGACGGCGCGAGCGATCAGCGTCTTACCGGTGCCGGGCGGGCCGACCAGCAGCACGCCGCGCGGAATCCGTCCGCCGAGCCGCTGGAACTTGCCGGGATCGCGCAGGAACTCGACGATCTCCTGCAGGTCCTGCTTGGCTTCATCGACGCCCGCGACGTCTTCGAAGGTGACGCGACCATGGGCCTCCGTCAGCATCTTGGCGCGCGACTTGCCGAAACCCATCGCCTTGCCGGCGCCGCCCTGCATCTGACGCGACAGGAAAATCCACACGCCGATCAGCGCAATGAACGGCAGCCAGGAGACGAGCAGCGACACGAACCACGGCACGCTGTCGCCCGGCGGCTTCGCGGTGATCTGCACCTTGGCGTCATAGAGCTTTTTCACCAGTCCCGGATCGGTCGGGGCATAGGTCTGGAAGTTGGAGCCGTTGGTGAAGGTGCCGTGAATTTCCTGTCCCTGGATCACGACATCGCGAACATTGTTCTGGTCGACCTCCGTCAGCAACTGCGAGAAGGAAATATCCTGTGCCGTCGCGTGATGGCCGGGATTCTGGAACAGCGTGAACAGCGCCAACAGGAGCAAGACGATGATGACCCAGAGGGCGAAGTTGCGCATATTGGCGTTCATCGATTTTCCTTCGGGGCTGCGCGGATCGCAGCCGGATGTCCCTGCATCGACTCAACAGATAGGGGGTGCCGACTGGATACAATTTAGGCGCGGAGGTTGCCGCTGCCAAGGGAACCACGCCGGACTCTTAATAAATTAAAC
>NZ_MKRN01000145.1 GCF_001896955.1 Nitrobacter sp. 62-13
CGTAAAGCACCTTGGCCTTGCCTTCGTAAATGCGACGCCGACGGCTCATTGGGATGTACCGTGTGTTGTTGAAATCCATGAAGTTGGGTGCTCCGAGCGCTTGATGTGACCCGTGGCGGAGCTGCCGCGAAGGCCGGGACCTTGAACAGAACAGGAAACAGAACAAGAACCGAGCCTGCCCGCAACCTAGCCGATTGAGCCACCCGGCACAATCAATTCAGGCCTTTAGCGGGAAGTTTTATGCTCCCTGCGACCATGCGCCGGTTGTTCCCGGATCGGCCAATCTTTATCTAGGTTGTTGAACCGGCGGCGCAACGCGGCCGCTCGTGGCTTCTTCATCGGCAACGGAACGGGAGCCCGGCCATGACAACATTCGATAAACGTGAAGAAGGTTTTGAGAAGAAGTTCGCCCTCGACGAGGAACAGAAATTCAAGGCCGAGGCCCGCCGCAACAAATTGCTGGGATTGTGGGTCGCGGAAAAGCTCGGCATCTCCGGCGACGCCGCCGATGCCTATGCCAGGGAGGTCGTCGCCGCCGACTTCGAACCGCCAGGCGAGAACGACGTCATTCACAAGGTGTTGCGCGACCTTGCCGCCAAGGGCGTGCCGCTCGACGAAGAGCAGGTCCGCGCCCAGATGGACACGCTGATGGCGGAGGCCATCGCGCAAGTGAAGGCGTGAAGGCGAGAGCGACCGGCGCCGTCACTCCTCCTTGAAGCCGTATTCGAGATTATTCCCGGTCGCGCCGTAATACTTGAACGGCAGGAACTTGCCGCTCATGCCGATCCTGACGCGATCGCCCTTGGGATGGGCGACGCGCGCGACCTCCAGGTCGAAGTCGATCGCCGACATGATGCCGTCGCCGAATTCTTCCTCGATCAGCGCCTTCAGCGCCGGTCCGTTGATCATCACCAGTTCGTAGAGGCGATAGATCAGCGGATCGGTCGGCGGCATCGGCGTGCCATGCCCTCGCATCGGCACCTCGTTGAGCATCGCGATTTCCGTCTTGGAGAGGCCGAACAGCTTTCCGGCCGCCGCCGCTTGCGGCCTGGTCAGCTTCATGTGGCCGAGCAGCGCGCTGACGATCAGGATTTCCGAAAACCCGCCGATCTCGCCGGCGATGTACTTCCAGCTCCATTCCTTCTCGCGCTTGATGTCGAGAATCTTTTCGGTGAGGTCGGAACGCTTCATCATGTCCTCCCGTCTGAAAACGTCTGGGACAAGGGCCGTGCAATGCACGTGCCACGGACTAGTGCCGCCGATTTGAAATTCCTGCACCACTTGCAGCGGGTTCGTCTTCGGGAATTTCAAATCGAGAGCGGTACTAGAATCATAAAGTTGCTAGTACCCTTTGCTTTCCGAAGTTCGTTAAGGGGGTGTTGCGATGTCTCACGAACTTCGGAAAGCGGGTACTAGACAGCGTTTGGCCTGAGAAAATCGGCGCGGACGGCGAGCGATTGACCAGTTTTTGCGCAACGAATGCCGCATAAGCGGGCACTCCCTTAAACCGCGCAAATTGCCCGCGCGGCGGGACGAAAACTTAAAGCCTCGCCCTTGCCTCCGCCGGGTTATAGGATTATATTCCGCATCATGGTCCTGCCTCGCACCCCTCCCCTCACCCGCCTCCGCGTCACGCCGGACGAACCGGCCAATCCGCCCGCCGCGGGTCCGCCTGCCGTTGCAAAACGCAGCAGGCGCGGCAGGGGCCGGCCTTATCCGGATGAAACCGTCCGGCGGGTGCGCCACCTGCTCGAGACGACGACGCTCTCGCAGATGGAGATCGCGCGCCGGACGGGCGTGAAGCAGGCGACCATCTCCGTCTGGCAGCGGCATAATCGCTGGTTTCGGCCGCTCGGCGCGCCGCTCAATCCCGCGATCGCCTCGCTCTGGCGCATTGGCCCGGCCATGAAACTGAGTCTCCTGACCGGCCGGCTCGTGGCGATCGCCGAACGGATGACGCGCGAGCTGGAGGAAAACCCGGACACGGACATCGACAAATTGATGCAGGCGCTGCAGGCCGTGCGAATGGCGCGCGTCACGCTGCAGGGCAACCGGCGCCGCAAGCTGCTGATCGGGCGAGCCCGCACCGGTTTCGAGGTGATGGAAGAAGACGCGGCGATCTGCGCCGCCTTGAAGGAGATGCGCCGCGGCGGCGTCGACATCGACCGCGCCCCGCAGGAGGCGCTGGATTTGGTGATCGATGCGAATACGCCGGCGGAGAAGGATCATCCGGCGCTGAGGGAGAGAGGAAAAAGGCGGTGAAGGTAGGCGGATTCAAGCGCGAGCGTCTGCCGCCCGTTTTACGTTCGGGCTGGACTCTCTATATCAAAACTGATATAAATTACTGATGAAGCCGGTGTCCTTCATCGGAAATTCCCTGGACGCCAGTGCGCTCATTTCCTGACTGCGCGCGGAGAGAGGCAGGTTTCCAGATCGACCGGCTTCAGCGCGACCTCGATCCGGATGACTGGAAGCCGATGAAGACTACTCGGCGCGGGCGTCCGGGAAATCCGGGTGCGGGACGCCTCCGGCGCCTTTCGGGTGATCTACATCGCGACGCTGGAGGATGCCGTTTATATCCTGCACGCGTTCCAGAAGAAGACGGAGGCGACATCGAAACGCGACCTTGATCTCGCCACCACGCGGTTCAGGGACTTGATGCGGAGACAGCGACCATGAGCGAGCAACGCTTTGAGAGTGTCTGGGACGCACTGGAGAATTCTCCGGCCGAGGCCGCCAATATGAAAGCCCGCTCTGCCCTGATGATCGCCATCCGCGAGGTCGTCGAGGGCTGGAAGCTCACGCAGGCCGACGCCGCCAAACGGCTCGGCGTGACCCAGCCGCGCATGAACGACCTGCTGCGCGGGCGCATCGACAAGTTCAGCCTGGATGCGTTGATGATCATCGCGACGGACGCAGGCCTGACGGTCGAGTGGCGGGTCGGGAAGTCGGCGGCGTGATTGGCAGCGCTATAATTTTGCCCATGCTGAATCTGAGGCACGCTTAGGGGGTTGCGCCGCGGCGGCGTCGACATCGACCGCGCCCCGCAGGAGGCGCTGGACCTCGTGATCGACGCCAACATGCCGGCGGAGGAGGATCACCCGGCGCTGAGGGAGAGGGGAAAGAGGCGGTGAGGAGCGGCATTCCGGGGGAATTATCAAGAAGGAAGTCGATCATATTACATATTTGTGAGCCGAAATTCGTTCCGCCGCATACTAAACATTCCGTCCCTATCCAAGTGAACTTGATTAAGGAAATTTGGTTATGAAAGACTGGTCGAGTCTTGACCCAGCCATAGCGACGCAGATAGGTTCCCCGCACCTACAGCATTTAGGAGGAAAGTCATGATCGCGGAAAAGCCGACCGATCTTTCCTCGCTCACGCTGGACGCAGCTATCCAGCTAGACCGGCTCGAAAAGCATAAACCTGTAGATCGAGCAATTATTCAATCATTCGCAAAGTGCCTTTCTTCACCCAGCAGTTCTTCTGGTCGAGCAGACCTTTTCTGCTTGAACGAGAATCCAGTTGGCGTCGATATCCTCAGCTCCGCTCTAAACAATATCGAGGGCGCAAAGCTCGTTAATATCGGGGAGCTCGAAGCGATGCTAAAAACTCTTGTGGCCAAAGTTGACGACGTCGCCTCAGGAAAACATGTCGATGAACGAGAGATTGAAAGCCTCAAGAAGTTTTGTCTGGCTTTACATCGGACGCTACTAGAAGAGTTTTCATCGAAGACCGAAACTGACGAGTGGATGCCAGCGCTCTATGCCAGCGCTGCTTGACGTCGACTTTGTTAGTCAGAAAGTTCGAGCGGTATTAAGTCAAATAGACCTTCTGCGAACGTCTGACTTTCCTTACGCTGAGCCGAATTCGGCGCTCGGTGTACTCGCCGACGTTTATAGACGCGATTTAGAACGGCTAACGTCTCTAGACGAGACAGTAGACGAACACGTGCGCCAGCAAGCTTGTGCGCACGCGAATGCTCGCGTTTCCCAATACTATCCCGTCCTCGGGTTCATTTTGCGTTCTACAAATATTAGAAATGCTTTTGAAATTTACGACCCGCTCCTCCAGATGTGCCAAATTGTTTATGGCGCTGATGCAAAATTGATCATGAGTTCGGAATGGGTCTTTTCTCCCTTTACATATCCTGCTGTCACTGACGATCTTCCCCATCTCATGTTTATCGGACTCCCGTCTACAGAAGCGGGAAACTCCCTTATAATTCCACTTGCAGGCCATGAATTGGGACATTCGGTATGGAGACGGCCCGTTAATCGAAGCGTCCACATCTCTGCATTAGATAAACAATTGCAAACCGAACTGACCGCGGCATACACAACGCATTGGTCTGATTTTCAAAAAATGTTCGGCGTCACCAAGCCCGCAACTGAGTTGCTTACTGACCTATTCTTGAGAAGCTTTTGGACTCAATCGTACAAATTAGCCAGTAGACAGATCGAGGAACTATTTTGTGACGTAATTGGACTCAGACTTTTCGGCGAGAGCTTTCTTTATTCGTTTATCTACCTGATCTCTCCCTACATCGGCGATCGCGCACCTCACTATCCCACCCTCGCGGCAAGAGTGAACATCTTGCTCGAGGCAGCAACGCGGTTTTCGGTCGATATACCAAATGGATTTGCGTCCTATTTTTTGGATCCATCGAAGAAACTGAATAGCGCGGACAAATTTATGCTCGACATGGCAGATGCAGCGTCAAACGCACTTGCCACGAATTTGATTGTAGCGGTGGAAGCACATATTGCATCAACAACAATGAACCTGCCGACCAACGCTGAACGAGATCGAATAGTGAAGCATTTCTGCGCGCTGTCTCCTGCTTCGGACGTAAAATCCCTTGGCGATATCATAAATGCTGGATGGAAAATCAGATTAGATTGGGACTTATGGGGTGACTTCGGCTTCAACCAAACGACGAAAGCTGAAATATTAAACGACCTTGTTTTTAAGACGATGGAGGTATCAGAATTTGAGAGGCTAACAGCGGATGCTTAGTAGCACCGGCTTGATAGGCCGCCTCTCACTGGCTGATAGCGCTGATAAAGGCATGCTCTCGATCGTGCCGCGGCCAGATTTAAAAAATCTAGTGGTTTGATTCATTCGGACGATTCCCAAATGGAGCGAAGCAGTTCAAGCTCTGGGCATGAGAGCAGGAATTGTCGTGAACGTCACCCGAGCGGACCGCC
>NZ_MKRN01000146.1:0-200 GCF_001896955.1 Nitrobacter sp. 62-13
GTCACCGCGATCGATATGCGCGCGCGATTAGGTCTTCCGAAGCAAGAGGCCGATCGCCCGCCGATGGCCGTCGGCGTGGAACTGCGGGGTGAGTCTTACGGACTCCTGATCGATTCGATCGGCGAGGTCATGGCGCTTCCGGATGAAAGCCGCGAGATCAATCCAGCCAATCTCGATGCGCGGATGACGGAGCTGTCGGC
>NZ_MKRN01000146.1:278-5239 GCF_001896955.1 Nitrobacter sp. 62-13
TGCAGCTTGAACCGGCGGTAACTGGGGTCATCGGGAAAACGTCCCGTCATGAAGGTTGAAAGAGGCGGAGGCCGAAATGAAAACGTGTCTGGTCGTGGATGATTCGAGCGTTATCCGTAAGGTCGCGCGGCGTATCCTGGAAGGCTTCAATTTCCATATCGTCGAGGCGGAGGACGGCGAGAAAGCGCTTGATGCCTGCAAGCGCGAACTGCCCGATGCCGTGCTCCTGGACTGGAACATGCCGGTCATGGACGGTTACGAATTCCTTCGCAACCTGCGTCGGATGCCCGGCGGCGATCAGCCGAAGGTGGTGTTTTGCACCACGGAGAACGACGTCGCGCATATCGCCCGCGCGCTTCATGCCGGCGCCAACGAATACATCATGAAGCCCTTCGACAAGGACATCGTGACGGCGAAGTTTCACGAAATCGGTCTGATCTGAAATTAGCCGCGCCGTACCGGATCGCCCGGCGCAGAAATCGTCTTGTTCGTGGTTGCGTCTGGTGGGTCATGAGTACTGCTTTGGCAAGTCCGGCGGCTTTGGATTCAGAACGGCAGGAGCCGTTGCGCGTCATGGTGGTCGACGACTCGGTCGTCATTCGCGGGCTGATTTCCCGTTGGATCGAGGCTGAACCCGACATGATGGTGGCGGCTTCGCTGCGCACTGGGCTCGATGCGGTCAGCCAGGTCGAGCGCGCCAATCCCGATGTCGTCGTCCTCGATATCGAAATGCCAGGTCTCGACGGCATTTCCGCGCTGCCGCAATTGCTGGCCAAGAAACCCGACCTCATCATCATCATGGCCTCGACGCTCACCCGCCGCAACGCGGAGATCAGTTTCAAGGCCATGTCGCTCGGCGCGGCGGATTACATTCCGAAGCCGGAGAGCACCCGCGAGATCGCGGCGGCCGATATCTTCAAGCACGACCTGATCCAGAAGATCCGGAATTTGGCGGCGAAGCGTCGTCGTCCGGCGGCGGTCGCCGCGCCGCCGCTGGCGCCGCACGAACCGGCGCCGAGTCCCGCTCAGGCCGCTCCTGCGCCGGCGCAACCCGCACCGGCACTGCGTTCCTTCAGCCTGCTGCCGCCGCGCGTGCTGCTGATTGGTTCGTCAACGGGCGGGCCGCAGGCGCTGATGACGCTGGTGGCCGGAATAGGCCCTGTGATCGACACCGTTCCGGTGCTGATCACGCAGCACATGCCACCGACCTTCACGACCATTCTCGCAGAACATCTGGCGCGGGTCGCCGGACGCCCGGTGCAGGAGGGCGTGCACGAGGAGGCCGTGAAGCCCGGACGAATCTATATTGCCCCGGGCGGTCGCCACATGCGGGTGGTGCGAAAGGGCATGGGCGGGGTCATCGCGCTCGACGACGGCCCGCCGGTGAACTTCTGCAAACCGGCCGTCGATCCGCTGTTCACGTCTGCGATCGACATCTGGCAGGGAGGTATTCTGGCCGTCATCCTGACGGGGATGGGATCGGACGGAATGCGCGGCGGCAAGCAGATCGTCGCCGCGGGAGGAAGTGTCATCGCGCAGGACGAAGCGAGCAGCGTGGTGTGGGGAATGCCGGGCGCAGCCGCCCAGGCCGGAATTTGCGCGGCCGTTTTGCCGCTTCAACAAATTGCACCGAAACTCGTTCGGTTGTTTGCGGGAGGCCATTCGTGACACCGCTTGATTTTGAGTATCTGCGCATGTTCCTGAAGGACCAGTCCGGACTCGATCTCGCCGCCGACAAGCAATATCTGGTCGAGAGCCGCCTGACGCCGCTTGCCCGCAAGGCTGGACTTTCAGGCATCAGCGACCTTGTGCAGAAAATGAAGAACGGCGCCGGGGCGTTGATCGTTGAGGTCGTCGAGGCGATGACCACCAACGAAACCTTCTTCTTTCGGGACAAGACCCCGTTCGAACACCTGCGGGACACCGTGATCCCGGCGCTGGTGCAGGCCCGGACGGCTCGCCGCAGCCTGCGGATCTGGTGCGCCGCCGGTTCGACCGGACAGGAGCCGTATTCGATCGCGATGTGCCTCAAGGAATACGGTCCGGCGCTGGCCGGATGGCGCACCGAGATCATCGCCACCGATCTGTCGACCGAGGTGCTCGAAAAGTCGCGATCCGGCCTCTACAGTCAGTTCGAGGTGCAGCGCGGGCTGCCCATTCAGTTGCTCATCAAGTATTTCAAGCAGGTCGGCGAACTCTGGCAGATCAATGCCGACATTCGCGCGATGGTTCAGCACCGTCAGCTCAACCTGCTGCAGGATTTTTCTCACCTCGGCACGTTCGATGTGATCTTCTGCCGCAACGTGCTGATCTATTTCGATCAGGAAACCAAGGTCAGCATTTTCCAGCGGCTTGCGAAGCGGATGGAGAGCGATGGTTTTCTCGCGCTCGGCGCCGCGGAAACCGTGGTCGGGTTGACCGACGCGTTCAAGCCTCATCCGGACAAACGAGGTCTCTATCGGCCTAATTACGTCAGCGCGCCGTCGCTGGTTCCGGGCATGCCGTCGGCCAAGTCCGCCGCCGCCCGGGCCTGACACGTTTCAAATATTATTCTCAAATATTATTCCGGGCGAGCCGTATGGCGCGGCGTCCGGAATGATGCTGCGCGGTTTTACAGGATCGCGTGCGGAAGAAAGCGCGACGTGTTGCCAGTGATCGGGTTCGCGTCCTCGCGAATCGAGAGCCCGCAAGTCTGGTCGCCGACGATCCAGCTTCCGATGACCGGATACATGCCTTCGAAGCTCGGGAGCGGCGCGAAGGCCTGCCGCACGAACCCCTCGCTGCCATAGGGCCCGCTTTGCCGCTCCAGCGCCGTTCCATCGCAGACCAGTTCGACGTTGGCGCCTTCACGGGAGTAGATCGGCTTACGCACGTAGGAACTGCCGAGCCTGCCCACCTCGGCATCGTCTTCGAAATAGGCGGGCAGCAGGTTGGGATGATTGGGAAACATCTCCCACAACAGCGGCAGAATTCCCTTGTTGGAGAGCACGACCTTCCAGGGCGGCTCGATCCAGCGCGTCGTTGCGGTCCGAATCCGGGAGCCGAAGCTGTCGCGCAGCATCCATTCCCAGGGGTAGAGTTTGAACGCAAGCTCGATGCGGCGATCGTCGAGATCGACGAATTGGCTGGTACCGTCGACGCCGATGCTTTCGATCTCCAGCGACGTCGTCTGCAGGCCGGCTTGCCGGGCGGTGTCCTCGAGATAGTTCAGCGTCACCGCATCCTCCGGGTTCTCGTATAGCCCGGTCAGATGCAGATGGCCGTTCGCTCCGATCTCCCGCCAACGCGCGATCAGCTTGTCATGGATAGAGTTGAACTGATCGGCTCCGTTCGGGATGATCTGGCGCTCCATCGCCTGCTCGAGCCAGGTCCATTGAAACACCGCGGCCTCGAACAGCGAGGTGGGCGTATCGGCATTGTATTCGAGCAGTTTCGCCGGACCCTGACCGCTGAAGCAGAAGTCGAAGCGGCCGTAGAGCGTGGCGTCGCCGCGCCGCCAGCTATCGGTGAGGATCGGCCAGCAGGCCTGCGGAATCCTGAGGCGGCGTAGCACGCTTTCGTCATTCATCGCCCGCTTGACCAGTTCGAGGCACATGGAATGGATTTCGCCGGTCGGCGCCTCGATCCCATGTTCGATTTCCTCGAGCGTGAAGGCGTAATAGGCGCGCTCGTCCCAGTAACGCTCGCCGTCGAGCGTATGAAACGCGAAGCCCGCGTTTTCGGCGGTGATTTGCCAGTCGTCGCGTTCGGGGCAGGCGATGCGTTGCATATCGGAGGCTCGCAATCCGGAAGGAGGGTCAGCCGCCGGAAAAATGAGATGAGATCGCATGGGCGAAGCCGCCGAAACCTCCGCGTGTGATCGGGCCGCCGCCGGTTTCGGATGATGACGAGGAATGGCTCGACGAGGAATCGCCGCCGTAAAAGCCTGATCGCGACGACCAGCCGCTGCCGTGTCCGCCGCTCGATGAACCTGAATTGCAGGTCGTGGCGGCCTGACCGGGCATTCCGGACGCCGCGACGCCAGGACGGTTGGACTCGCAATCGTCGTGCGGCATCAGCGCATAGGCTCCGCCGCCGACCGCGAGCGTGCCCATCACCAGCAGCGCGACGCGTCCGGAGCGTTTCGGCGGGGGCGAGGGTTCGAGCGGCGGCAGGCGTCGTTTCCCGAACGGTTCGGCGGGAGGCCTTGCCATGGTCAGTAGACCATCGATGCCGCGTTGATCGCACCGGCGGCGATCGACGACAGGCCCAGCCAGATCGCGGGCGCGAGTTCGCCGGCGGCGATCCGGCCCGACAGGTTGGGCACTGGAATTTTCACGATGTAGTAGACGGCGATCTGCACGATCAGCGCGATCACGCTCCAGATCAGGCAATCGATCACGTTGACGGTGTGCATGATGGCGCTGACAACCGGAATGACGAACCCGATTAGACTGAGCCCGAGCGCGATCGCGGCCGCAGGATTGTTGTCGCAGATCAGCTTGAATTCGTCGTGCGGCGTGACGCGGGTATAGGCGAACAGATACAGCAAGACCGCGATCAGGCCGGTGCAGAAATAGAGCAGGAATGCCGGCAGCCCGGCCAGCGATTGCAGGATCATGTCAGCCCCCGTGGATACCCTCAAGCTCGGATCATCGGTCCTGCGGTGTCAGTCGAGGCAACCCGGCGACGGGTTCACGGCCGGATCGAAACCGACCCTCGGTCGGATGCAGGCTTGCGTCTCAAAACAAAAACCCCGCCAATTGCGGCGGGGTCAGTCTGGGAGGAACGGTGAAGTGGTCAGGCCGGGATGCGGACGTCGTCCTCATGCGGTTCGCGCAAGACGTAGCCGCGGCCCCAAACGGTCTCGATGAAGTTGCGTCCTTCCGAGGCGTTGGCGAGCTTCTTGCGCAGCTTGCAGATGAAGACGTCGATGATCTTCAGCTCCGGCTCGTCCATGCCGCCATAGAGGTGGTTGAGGA
>NZ_MKRN01000147.1 GCF_001896955.1 Nitrobacter sp. 62-13
TGCATCACCGAAATATCGGGCGCGAAGAATTCCAGCGCGCGCGCCAGTTGCTGCATGCGCGGACCGTCCCGGCAGACAACGGCGAGGCTGACGGCCGAAGCCTGCCGTCCTGCCTTGGCCTTGATGGCGCGTGCGAGATCCGAGGCGACAAGCCCCTCCGCGCCTTCCGCGACATTGGCGAGCGTCAGCGGGCGGCCGGCCGACAGCGAGTCCGCCGGCGATCGTGCGGTCGTCTTCATGCGTCCCGCCCAGCCGGCGAAAACGACCTGATACGATCGAATAGAGCCGTGCGATACTCAGAGGCCAGCGGAGCGCCGCCGCTCAACGCGGCGTACAGGTCGGGGTCCGGAACCTCGATCAGGCTTTCGAGATCGATCAACTCCGCATCGGTCAACGACCCGATTTCCGCATCGGCAAAACGGCCGAGGATCAGGTCCATCTCGCGCATGCCGCGATGCCAGCAGCGGAACAAGAGCCGTTTGCGGCGGTCGTCAAGGCCGCCGCTCGATCGTGTCGATCCCGTCATCAATCCCATCCGAACGCCGAAAGCCCGGACGAGCCGGGCCGGCATCATATAGCGGCGGCGAACGGGGATGTCAGCACCCGTTCACGCATTGCATAATTCGAAAATTGCATTCAAGGCTTCCAGCCTACCGGCCCCACCTCGCCATTCGTCGAGTCGCGCGATGCGCCCTGCACTGCTCAATCCCCTCTTTGCATTGGTGACCAGCCTGCCCGGCGTTGGGCCGAAGCAGGACAAGCTGTTCCGGTATCTGCTTGGGCGCGACCAAACCCCGCGCCTGATCGATCTGCTGTTTCACCTGCCCGCAAGCGTCATCGACCGCAGGGCGCGACCCAAAATCCGCGACGCCGTTCCCGGCACCGTGGTGACGCTTGAAGTGACCGTCGAGCGTCATCGCCCCGCGCCGCCGGGACGCTCGCGCGCGCCGCATCTGGTCTACGCCAGCGACGAGACCGGAGACGTCGTGCTGACCTACTTCCGCGGCAAGCCGGACTACGTCGAAAAGCTGCTTCCCGTCGGAGCCAGGCGCTATGTGTCCGGCACCGCGCAGATGTTCGACGGCACCTTGCAGATCGTCCATCCCGACCGCGTTGTCGATGAAGCGGGACTGGCAAAACTCTCGGGCATCGACCCGGTCTATCCTCTCACCGAGGGCCTGGCGCTGGGCACGTTGCGGCGCGCGATCGCGATGGCCCTGCAAAGGCTCCCGGCGCTGCCCGAATGGATCAGCCCGGAGATCCTGCGGCGCTGCAGCTTTCCACCGATGGCGGAGGCGCTTCAGCGCGTTCACGTGCCATTGGAATTGACCGATATCCTGCCGGGAGGCCCGTTCTGGTCACGCCTTGCCTTCGACGAGTTGCTCGCCGGACAACTCGCGCTGGCGCTGGTGCGCGCGCAACTTCGACGGCCGGCCGGAACCCGACACGCCGGCGACGGGCACCTGCGCAACAGGATCATCGACGCGCTGCCCTATGCCTTGACCGCATCTCAACAACAGGCGGTAGCCGCGATCATTGACGACCTGCGGAAACCCGTGCGGATGTTACGGCTGCTGCAAGGCGACGTCGGCTCCGGCAAGACGGTCGTCGCGCTGCTCGCCGCCGCCGCGGCGGCCGAAGCCGGCAAGCAGACCGCGCTGATGGCGCCAACCGAAATCCTTGCACGCCAGCATATCAAGACCATCGCGCCGCTGGCCGAACAGGCGGGCTTGCGCGTCGCTATCCTCACCGGCCGCGAGAAAGGCAAGGAACGGCGCGAGATCATCACAGGCTTGGCCAACGGCGATATCGATTTGCTGGTCGGCACCCATGCGCTGATCCAGGATGACGTTGCATTCCAGGCGCTGGCGCTGGCGGTCGTCGACGAACAACACCGTTTCGGCGTGCGCGAGCGTCTTGCATTGACCGCCAAGGGCGAGGCCGTCGATGTGCTGGTGCTGAGCGCGACACCGATTCCGCGCACGCTGGTTCTCACCTATTTCGGCGACATGGACGTCTCCGAACTGCGCGAAAAGCCCGCCGGCCGGCAGCCGATCGATACCCGCGCCATCTCCGACAGCCGCCTGGACGAGGTGATCGACGCGGTCGGCCGCGCCGTGAAGGCCGGCAAGCTGGTCTACTGGATCTGCCCGCTGGTCGAAGAATCCGAGACCGTGAACCTCACCGATGCCGAGCAACGGTTCGACATTCTCAAGGCGCGCTTCGGCGACAAGGTCGGTCTCGTCCACGGCAGGATGCGCGGCTCCGAAAAAGATCGCGTGATGGCGCAGTTCGCGGCGGCCGAAATCAATCTGCTGGTCGCGACAACCGTGGTCGAGGTCGGTGTTGACGTTCCGGCGGCGACCATCATGGTCATCGAGAACGCCGAGCGTTTCGGCCTGGCACAACTCCACCAGCTCCGAGGACGGATCGGCCGCGGCTCCGAGCCTTCGACCTGCCTGCTGCTCTACCGCGAACCGTTGGGCGAGATGTCCGATGCGCGGCTGCGGGTGATCCGGGAAACCACCGACGGCTTCCGCATCGCCGAAGAAGACCTGAAGCTGCGCGGCGAAGGCGACGTGCTCGGCACTCGTCAAAGCGGCCTGCCCGGCTATCGCATTGCGCGCTCCGATGTTCACGCACAGCTCATCGCGCAGGCCCGCGACGAAGCCTTGCGCATCATGGAGCAGAACCCGACGCTGTCCGGGGCGCACGGTGAAGCGTTGCGATGCCTGCTGTATCTGTTTGAGCGGGACGAAGCCCTGCTCCTGATCGGTGCGGGCTAGAATCGGACCACCAGGCGTCAGTCGGCCTTCGCAGTCTCGGGAGTAAGGGCAGAATCATTCGCGGCGCGGGCGGTATTGGCCATGTCCGCAAGAGCCGCGAGCTTCTTCTGCTGATCGGAGTTCGGTTGAACGACGCCCGCGGACATGATGAGGGTTGCCGCTTCCTCAGTGCTCATGTCGACCTCGACGACCTTGCTCTTCGGTACATAAAAGAAAAAGCCCGTGGTCGGGTTGGGCGCACAAGGCAGGAAGACCGAAATGTGCTCCTCCTGACCGGGAAGCCGCTCTGCGACATTCGCACTTGGGACCTGCGAAATGAGAACGATCGACCACATTCCGGGCGACGGAAACTCAACCAGACCGACCTTGCGCAGGCTTGATCCGGATCCGGAAAAAAGAGTCTCAAAAACCTGCTTGAGTCCGCGGTAGATCGCCCGCACCACCGGCATCCGGCCGAGGATCTTTTCGCCAAAATCGACCAGCGTCCGGCCGATCAGGTTGGCCGTGAGGAAGCCGAGCATCGTGAGCGCGAATACCGCGACGATCAAACCCGATCCCGGCACTCCGAAAGGCAGGTATGTTTCCGGCCGATACGTAATGGGGACGAACGGCCGCACCAGGTTGTCAACCCAGTTCACGAACCACCAGGTCAGGTAAAGCGTTATCGCAACCGGGCCTGCGACAATCAGACCAGTCAGAAAGTAATTCCGGAATCGCGCGATGACGCCGCGGGGCACCTCCGGGTGAGGGTCGCCTGGCGGGCCGCTCGAAGAATTGTTACGGGTCATCGTGGTTCCAGATCAGGATTTCAATAGGCAGTGTCTGCTCATATAGGCATTCCAGCAGACTTTGCATGCGGCGCTTTGGACCGCCCTGCGACGACCCCCAGTCTTATTCGACTGTGACGGATTTTGCCAGATTGCGCGGCTGGTCGACGTCGGTGCCCATGACGACGGCGGTATGGTAGGCCAGCAACTGCACCGGAACCGCATAGATCAGAGGAGCAAACGTCGCCGCCATATCGGGCAGGATAATCGTCTCCAGCGAGCTGACGGTCGCCTCAGCGGCTCCTTTTGCGTCGGTCATGAGAATGATGTTACCGCCTCGCGCGGCCACCTCCTGCATGTTGGAGACGGTCTTTTCAAAAACGCGATCGTAAGGCGCGATAACCACCACCGGCATGTTCTCGTCGATCAGCGCGATCGGTCCATGCTTGAGTTCGCCCGCAGCGTAGCCTTCCGCATGGATATAGGAAATTTCCTTGAGTTTGAGCGCGCCCTCCAGGGCGAGAGGATAGCTGGTGCCTCGTCCGAGATACAGGACGTCCCTCGATTTGGCGATGTCGCGCGCGAGCTTGTCGATCTGCGGTTCGGTGGCAAGCGCTTCCGACATCAGCCGCGGAACCTCGATCAGGCCGTGCACGAGCTTGGCCTCGTCTTCCTCGGATAATTCCCCCCGCGCCTTGCCGGCTGCGATCGCGAGCGCGGCAAGCACCATCAACTGGCAGGTGAATGCCTTTGTCGAAGCGACACCGATCTCCGGCCCCGCCAGGGTCTGCAACATCGACTCGCTTTCGCGCGCGATCGTCGATGTCGTGACGTTGACGACCGAGAGCGTGTGCAATCCCTGCTCCTTCGCGTAGCGAAGCGCCGCGAGCGTGTCGGCGGTCTCGCCGGATTGCGAAATGAAGATGGCGAGATCGCCCTTGCCGAGCGGCGCCTCGCGGTAGCGAAATTCCGATGCGATATCGATGTCGACGGACAGACGGGCCAGACGCTCCAGCCAGTATTTACCGATGTAACCGGCGTAGTTTGCGGTCCCGCAGGCCACGATCGAGACCCGCCTGATATCGCGAAAATCGAACGGGAGGTCGGTCGGAAGCAACACGCGCTCCGTCGCCATGTCGACGTAACGGGCGAGCGTATGTCCGACAACTTCGGGCTGTTCGTGGATTTCCTTGGCCATGAAGTGACGAAAGTTGGCCTTGTCCACCAGAGAGGTCGAGGCGCTGTGCTTGATGCGGTCGCGCTGAACGATGGCGTTCCGGTGATCGTAGACTGTTGTGCCCTTGCGGGTCAAAACCGCCCAGTCTCCGTCCTCGAGATAGCTGATGGTATCGGTCAACGGCCCGAGCGCGATGGCGTCCGATCCCAGATACATTTCGCCGTCGCCATATCCGATAGCCAGCGGCGGTCCGTTACGCGCGCCGATCAGAATGTTGTCGTCGGATGCGAAGATAAAGCCGAGGGCGAAGGCGCCGCGAAGCTGCGACAACGTGGCCTTGACCGCTTCGACGGGATCGACGCCGGCGGCGAGATGACCGTCGACGAGATGCAGGACGGTCTCCGTATCGGTGTCGGTCTGGAAGACCGCTCCTTTTTTCTGAAGCTCGTCGCGGAGCTCGCGGAAATTTTCGATGATGCCGTTGTGGACGACGGCGACTCGTTCGGTCGCGTGGGGATGAGCGTTGTTCTCCGTCGGCTTGCCGTGCGTCGCCCAGCGCGTATGTCCGATCCCGACGTGTCCCGCCAGCGGTTCAGCGCGCAAACGAGCTTCCAGATTCCGCAGCTTTCCCTCGGCGCGACGGCGCGCCAGACGCGATCCCTCCAGAGTCGCGATCCCGGCGGAATCGTAGCCGCGGTATTCGAGGCGCTTCAACGAATCGACCAACTGATCTGCGACGGGACCACGTCCCAGAATTCCGACAATGCCGCACATGCAGGTCAATTTCTCCGATCGCAGAAAAACTGCGAAAAAACGCCGATGCCCTCTTAACGAATACCCCGGAGCGCAAGGAAACAATAATTA
>NZ_MKRN01000148.1 GCF_001896955.1 Nitrobacter sp. 62-13
GACAATATTGGACGGATCATCGATTTCACTACGCACAAAGCCAAACCGTTCGGCCCAAGTCTGCTCGACGATGTGATGATCGTCGTAATCTGGCCGAGACTGACCGACACCCTGCTGCAACTCTTCTAACGTTTTCGGCTCGTCGCGCGCAGCCTGAATGAGGGCGTGATAGTCTTTGAGCCATTCTACATTATTCATCATGCCGACATAGGCAACTGCGGCCGGCCCGCTGTTTCTCGCCAGCCAGCCTGCCGCCGCGCGAAGATATTTCGTTCTTTCGACGCTGGTTGTTGGCCGCTGCTTCGGAATCTCCGGCGGCTCGTCCAGCGGTGGGCCCTGGTTGTGACCCATGCCCGGCGGCGGCTCGCCCGCGAGTTGAACCCCATCAACGGTGTTGTCGCGCGGCGTGATCTGAAAGAGACCGAGACTGCCTCCCCCTACGCCGCCATCCGTCCACTGGCCGCCATCCGGACTTCCGGCCGGCACGCGCGGCTGGTCCGGGCTGTATTTGCGCGCCAGCGCGGGAAAGGCTTTGGCGACATCTACGCCGGGCGGAAGAAACCGCGCGGCGTCGGGACGAACCCAGCGGGCCGCATCCGGCCGCAGCCATCGCGATTGCTGATGGCGCAGCCAGGCGTCGTGATGCGATGGCATCGGAATATCCTCGAGAGACGACACGTGCTCGAAAACGAAACAGCGCGCCGGAACGGCGCGCCGTTGAATTTCCGTCATGCGCGGCGATGGGCGCGAAGCGCCGTCTCCACTCCCGCGACACCGCGCATCCGTCCTTCTTTGAAGGATGGTTGACCGGATCATCTAGTGCGAAAGCCGCTTCACGCCTTTTGTCCGGACATGACACTCGGCTAGCTCAGCTCGCCGCGAACTTCATCAG
Organism: Nitrobacter sp. 62-13; assembly: GCF_001896955.1. Lineage (GTDB taxonomy): Bacteria > Pseudomonadota > Alphaproteobacteria > Rhizobiales > Xanthobacteraceae > Nitrobacter. Next base: position 893 of record NZ_MKRN01000148.1, read on the forward strand.
CTTGATGGCGTCGAAGTCCTGCACGCCACCGCCGACGCGCTTCGTGGTATAGAACAGCACGTAAGGCTTGGCCGAATACGGATCGCGCAGCACGCGCACGCCCGCGCGGTCCACCACCAGATAGCCACGGCGGAAATCGCCGAATGCGATGGACAGCGAGTCCGCCGTTACATCAGGCATGTCCTCGGCCTCGACCAGCGGGAACGTCATCAGCGAGGCGCGCCCGCCCGCCAGCGCCGGCGGCTGCCACAGATAAGATCCGCCGGTATCCTTGAACTTGCGGATCGCGGCCTGCGTCTTGCGGTTCATCACGAAGGCGGCGTTCTGGCGATAGCCGGCCTTTAACGCGTACACCAGGTCGACCAGCGCATCGGAGGGGTTCGACGCCGTGAACCCGCCGGCGAGACCGCTGGGGACATAGCCGAGCTTGCCCCACACCCATGAACCGTTGGCCACGGTGTCGGATTGCAGAAAGCCCTTCGGCTTGTTGGTGCCGTCGCCGTTGACGAAGGCCGCTCCTTCCTGCACCGCGAAGGTCAGTTCGACCTCCTGTGCGATCCACTCGTCGATATTGACGGCGCTGTCATCGAGCAACGTCGCGGTCGCAGCCGGCATGGCGTAAAGCTCCATCGCCGGGAAGCTCAGGGCGTCGAGCGTCGGCGATGTGGTTTGCGTGCGCGAGTCGGTCTCGCCGACCCAGCCGGTGGCGGGCCCCGCCGTCATGAACGGCTTCTTGTAGACGTTGCCCGAGATGGTGCGCACCGATGCGAGCGCGCGGATCGGCGAGATCGCCGCCAGCCGCTCGCCGATGGTCTGCTCCAGTTCGACCGGCACCAGATAGCCGCCGTCGGGATTGGAGCCGACCGACATCGCCTTGGTCTCGAGGTCGCGCAAGGCGCCCGCCTCGCCGCCGCGCACATAGGCTTCGAACGCGCTCTTGTGCTCGCGGGACGTCGCGTCGGAAGCGATGCGGCCGCGGCCTTCGAGCGCCGGACGGGCGTGCTTCAGCGCCAGTTCGTCCATGCGCTTGTGCTGCGCATCGAGCGCGGCATTGATGCGGTCGACCTTTTCCTCCAGCAGCACGTCGCCACGCTTCTTCTCCAGCCGCGCCAGGCGCTCGTCATTGGCCGCCTTGAATTCCTCGAAGGTGACGCGGAAGTCGTCATAGTCGCCGCGGACGGCGACGCCGGATTTGTACTCCGGTGCGGTGTCGGTGATATCGAAGTCCATTCACATTCTCCTCGGTGGTGGTGGTTCATGGCTTTGCCGCCCAAGACTTATGAGCGACACTGCGTTAGAATGGCTGCCCGCAACGAGAGCACCGTCGAGGCGAAAACCATGCGCTTTCTGATCTTTGTCTGGATCACTCTCGCCGTCGCCGCCGCAGCCAGCGCGTGGTATGCGATGGTACCGTCGCGGCGCGGCCCGGCCCGGTTCTGGATCGGCGTCTGCGCAGTGCTGCTGGCGGCGTTCGCGATTTCCTTCGTGATGCTGGGCGCCAGCACCGAAAAATCGCTGTTGTCGATCTCGTTTTATTTCCTGAACTGGGGCATGGCCGCCGGCGGCGCGGCAATCTGCGCGGGCGTCATCGCCGGCCTTTCGCTAGCCCTCGCGTTCAAGCGGTGACGCAACACGACCTGGTTCGGTCGCTTCACTCCCTGCGCAGGCTGGTCGGGAATGCCGTATCGACATCGGCCGGGTGAACGCGTGCCTACCGGCCCTTGCGCTTCTCGCGCAGCTCCTTGCTGAATTCCATCAGCTTGTCGAGTTGCTCTTGGGTCAGGTCATACCATTCGATATGGCTGGAATCCTGCCGGCGCTGCCATTCCAGACCGTCGAGTTCTCCAAGGAACTTCCGTACCAGCCAGTATTCGCGCTCGTCAGGCCACGACAGATATGCCTCAACGCCCTCGACGTAGACCTGGATTTTATACTTTGCCATGGTCTGCTCTATTCATTCCGGGGAAATGCTCCCGATCGGCGAGCCGAATACGGCGTCAATATCCTCTTTCCGTTTCTCCTAATCGATCGCGTCCCGGATCAGCGTCAGCACCCCGCGTATGTTGTCAAAGTAATAGCCGGGCTCGGCATCGTTCCATATCCGCTCCAACTCGGCGTCCGTAGGGTTTTGCGCGAGCAATTCCTGCAGGAAGCGCTTGGCGACCGCTTGATCCTGCTTGTTCGAATATCCCAGGGCCAGCGCAACCCACTCTTCCATCGTGGAGACTTCCGCGCTGCTGCCCTGATAGAAGCATTCGACCACGTGGTCGAACTCTTTCGGAACCACCATGACCTCTCCTTGCTATTTGCTAGGTTCGTTTCTGGGAAAGGCCGGAAATCTCTTGCAAGACCACATCTAGTCCGGTCGCTTCACTCCCTGCGCGCTTCTGAACTCCATCAGGGCCACGAACTGATCCTCGGTTTCGAGATAGTATGAGTCCGGCTTATTCTTTGCATTGTGAACCGGTTCGCCCACCGTACGGCGCAAAAACGCGACTCCATCCTTGAACTGCTCCTCGTTCCCCCATGGAAGCTCCATGCGCACACCACTGTGAGCACAATAAATCTCGACGCGATATTGGGATGTCATGGCTTTTATCGCCTGCGATCAGGGTTGGTCGGGAATACTCTATCGAAACCAGCTGGGCGAACGCCGCATCTACCGGCCCTTGCGTTTCGCGCGCAGCTCCTTGCTGAATTCCATCAGCTTGTCGAGCTGCTCCTGGGTCAGATCATACCATTCGATATGGCTGGGATCCTGCCGGCGCTGCGATTCCAGACCGTCGAGCTCTCCAAGAAACTTCCGTACCAGCCAGTATTCGCGCTCGTCAGGCCACGACAGATATGCCTCAACGCCCTCGACGTAGGCTTGGATTTTATACTTTGCCATGGTCTGCTCTATTCATTCTTGGGAAATGCCGTTTCGACCCGATACCCTTTCGTACTCCTCCTATCAGGCACGATCACGACCCGGACGCCATAAGTCTCCCTGATATAAGGCTGCGATCGCTCGGTCGCCGCATAGGCCTCGGTTCCGGTCGGCGAGCCGAATACAGCGTCAAGATTCTCCCTCCCTGAGAGTCCGTTGACGACTTTATCAACCTTGTCCGGATTTCGCGCAACCGTCGAATTGACCAGCTTGTTCGCCGCTTCCAGCGAGGGAAAGGAGCTTTCACTCAAACCGTCCGCCCAACCGTTCCGGCGAGCGTAACTGGCGGCACTGTTAACCCCATTCAAAAGAGACGCCTCGCTCCGTCCGACATGCCTTTCGATCGCGTGGCCGCCAAGATCGCGCTCTTCCAGCAGGTCAATGGGTCGGTTGTTCGGCCGTTGCTGAATCTGCTCGAGACGACCGCCGCCATCCGTCCACTGTCCGCCGTCCGGGTTGCCGGCGGGGACACGCGGCTGGTCCGGGTTGAACTTGAAGCGCCGGATAGACCTCACCGAAGATCGGTGCCGGGAGCGAGAAATCGCGCGGCGTCCGGCCGGATCCATCTGCAGGCATCGGGCCGCATCCAGCGCGCGCGCTGCGCGGCTTCGAATACGCTTTCATGACTTGCCATCAGCGTGCTCCCGCCATCTGCGCGCGCGCCGCGCCTTGCAGCGCCACGCGCCGTCCTTCCCTGCCGCGCAGCGATGCCACCACCGGGCGCGGGCGGAGCCGCGACGCCGGTTCATCCGCGGCCTCCGTCATGCTCCGCCGGCCGCGCTCGGCCTGTGTCCACACGCGCGAGCGCGGCGACGGGGGCGTCGCCTGCTTCACCGCGCGGACACGCGCTCCCGCCAATAGCGGGAAGGTGACGATGGAAATTTCCCACCGGTCGACCTGATAGAGTTTCCGCACGCGCGTTTGCGGCTCGATCCGGCCGCGCACGGTGCGATAGCCGATCGACAGCCCGTCGACCGCGCCGGCCTCGACCAGCGCCAGCAACTCGCGCGCCCGCGTCACGTCGGGGATCAGCTATCAGGACTCAACTATGGATCGGGAAACGTCTCCGGCGACAGATCGCTGTTTGCGACCCATTCGATGCTGGTCGGCAGCTCACCGTCGGTCTCGATGAATTCCTTCACCGCTTTCCATGCAACAGGGAACGGCACGAACAGCCCCACCGACAA
>NZ_MKRN01000149.1:0-6692 GCF_001896955.1 Nitrobacter sp. 62-13
TTTCCTGTTGCTGGGCAATGGCCGCGCTCGGGATCACCGAGAACGCACCGACGAGAAACAGACATGACACAAAGATTGCGAAGCTTCTGTGCAGGCGCATGATCGTTCCGCCCTACCAACAGCCAAACACGGCTTTGAGCTATTCAGCGCGCGAGTATCTGAACATTATTTGAACGAAAAGCGGTCCGAACAAGGCACCTCCAGGAGAGGTCATATCTGTAAGACTGCAAGCGACAGACGAGAATCCGGACAGTCGAGATTGGCTTAGAGCGCCTGGACGTCCACCACCCCCGAAACCGCCTTGATGGCGCCTGCGACCTGCGGCGAGACTCGAAAACGGCCGGGAAGCTTGATTTCCACCTCGGTTTCCAGATCCAGCAGCATCACCAGCGAAACGTCGCCGTCGCCGGATGACCGGGGCGCGGGGACTTTGGTGAGCCCAGACAGGTCGTCATTTTCGGGCACCTGAAGACGCTTCACGATCGAATCCAGCGGCTTGGTATCGCGCAGGAAAATTCGAAGGCCCTTCTGGGTCTTTGCCGCCGCATCATCCAGCGGTTCCGCGTTCAGAATCCGGGCGCGCACCTCATCGCCCTGCAGTTCCGCGCCGAGCTGCAGCAGCACCGCTGCCCCCGGCTCGAGTACTTCGCGAAATTGCGCCAACCCTTCCGAGAACAGGACAGCCTCGAAATGACCGGTCGGGTCTGAGAGCCCGAGGATTCCCATCTTGTTGCCCGTTTTGGTGCGCCGCTCCATTCGCGAGACGACCGTTGCGGCGACCTTGCCGGCGGTCGCGCCGGTTTTCACCGCGCGGGAGAACTCAGCCCAGGACTGGACGCGCAGCCTTTTCAACGCGGTCGCGTAGTCATCGAGCGGATGCCCGGACAGGAAAAACCCGACGGCCTCGTACTCGCGCCTCAACCGATCGGCAGGCAGCCACGGCTCGACCTGGGGCAGCATGATCGCCGGTGCATCCGCCATGCCTCCGAACATGTCGTTCTGACCGAGCAGCGCGGATTCGTGACTGCGCTGGCACGCGGCGAGGATCGCCTCGGCGCCGGCGAACACGCGCGCGCGATCGGGATCGAGCGCATCGAACGCACCGGCGGCGGCGAGACTTTCGATCACGCGCTTGTTGACGGCGCGCGGCGGCACCCGGGCGGCGAAATCGGCCAGTGAGGTGAACACACCGCTTTTGCGCGCTTCGACGATCTGTTCGACCGCCTGCGCGCCGACGCCCTTGAGCGCCGCCAGCGCATAACAGATGACGCCGTCGCTCACCTCGAAGGTCGCGCCGGAGCGGTTGATCGAGGGCGCTTCGACCTTGATGCCGAGGCGGTGAGCCTCGCTGCGAAACTCCGACAGCTTGTCGGTGTTGCTCATATCGAGCGTCATCGACGCCGCCAGAAACTCGACCGGGTGATGCGCTTTCATGTACGCCGTCTGGTAGGACACGAGCGCGTAAGCCGCGGCGTGGCTTTTGTTGAAGCCGTAATCGGCAAACTTCGCCAGCAACTCGAAAATCGTTTCTGCCTGCCCCTTGGGCACGCCGTTCTTGACGGAGCCGGCGACAAAAACCGCGTGCTGCTTTTCCATTTCCGCGCGGATCTTCTTGCCCATCGCGCGGCGCAGCAGGTCGGCGTCGCCGAGCGAATAGCCGGCCATGACCTGCGCGATCTGCATCACCTGCTCCTGATAGATGATGACGCCGAAGGTCTCCTTGAGAATCGGCTCCAGCATCGGATGCAGGTATTCCGGCTCCTCCTCGCCATGCTTGCGCGCGCAGTAGGTCGGAATGTTCGCCATCGGTCCGGGCCGATACAGCGCGACCAGTGCGATGATGTCCTCGAAACGGTCGGGGCGCATGTCCACCAGCGCCCGCCGCATGCCCTGACTTTCCACCTGGAACACGCCGACCACGTCGCCCCGCGTCAGCATCTGATAGCTCGCCGCATCGTCGAGCGGCAACGTGGCGAGATCGACATCGACGCCGCGCTGCTTCAAAAGCTTCACGGCGACGTCGAGGACGGTCAGCGTCTTCAGGCCGAGAAAGTCGAACTTCACGAGTCCGGCAGGCTCGACCCACTTCATGTTGAACTGGGTCACCGGCATGTCCGACTTCGGATCGCGATACATCGGCACGAGTTCGCTCAAGGGACGGTCGCCGATCACGATGCCCGCGGCATGGGTCGAGGCATGACGCGTCAGCCCCTCGAGGCGTTGAGCGATGTCGAACGCGCGCGCCACCACGGGATCCTCGTCGCGAAACGCCTGCAGCTTCGGCTCGCTCGCGATCGCGGCCGCCAGGGTAACAGGCGCCGCCGGATTTTGCGGAACCAGCTTGGTCAGCTTGTCGACCTGCCCGTAAGGCATCTGCAGCACACGGCCGACATCGCGGAGCACACCGCGCGCCTGGAGCGTTCCGAAGGTGATGATCTGCGCGACCTGATCGCGGCCGTAGCGCTTCTGCACGTAGTCGATGACCTCGCCTCGCCGCTCCTGGCAGAAATCGATATCGAAGTCCGGCATCGACACGCGTTCGGGATTGAGGAAGCGCTCGAACAGCAGGCCGAACCGGATCGGATCCAGGTCGGTGATGGTGAGCGCATAGGCCACCAGCGAGCCGGCGCCGGAGCCGCGGCCCGGTCCAACCGGAATGCCCTTGGACTTGGCGTGCTTGATGAAATCCGCAACGATCAGGAAGTAGCCCGCATAGTTCATCCGGGTGATGACGTCGAGTTCAAAACTCAGACGCGCGCGATAATCCTCCTCCGTCATTCCCTGCGAAAGACCGTGAACCGCCAGGCGGTTGGCAAGCCCCTCCTCCGCCTGGCGCCGCAATTCGGCGGCCTCGTCGTTTTTCGCATCAGCCATGTCGGCGGCGGCGCCCACCGTGAAATTCGGCAGAATCGGCTTGCGCGTGAGAGGCCGAAATGCGCAGCGTTCCGCAATCTCAATCGTGGACGACAGCGCCTCCGGAATATCGGCAAACAGCACGGCCATTTCCGCGCGCGTCTTGAAGCGATGATCCGGCGTTAACTGGTCACGGTCGGTTTCCGCCACCAGGCGGCCGCCGGCGATACACAGCAAGGCATCGTGGGCTTCGTAGTCTTCGGAGGTGGCGAAATAAGGCTCGTTGGTCGCCACCAGCGGCAGCCCCTTGGCATAAGCGAGGTCGATCAACGCGCCTTCGACGCGCCGCTCCTTGTCGAGGCCGTGACGCTGCAACTCGACATAGAGCCGGTCGCCGAAAATGCCGGCGAGCTGATCGCAGCGCGCAGCCGCGAGCGCGGACAGATCGGCATTGAACGCCAGCGCCATCGGTCCCTCGGGGCCGCCGGTCAAGGCAATCAACCCTTCGTTTTCGTTTTGAAGCCACTCCGACCTGATATGCGGCGCCTGATGCACCGGGGTTTCGAGGAATGCCCGCGAATTCAACCGCATCAGGTTGCGATAACCGGCCTCGCGCGCTGCCAGCAGCACAACCCGGGCAAAGGGAAGCGCGTTGCGCGCCGTGGGATCCTGATCGCCGAAATCGATCGCGAGTTCACACCCGACGATCGGTTGAATCCCGTAACCCGCAACCTTATCGGAGAACTCCAGCGCACCGAACATATTGTCGGTGTCGGTGAGCGCCAGCGCCGGCTGACGGTCGGCCTTGGCCAGTTCAGCCAGCTTCTGGATCTTGATCGAGCCCTTCAACAGCGAATAGGCCGAATGGACGTGCAGGTGGGCGAAACCGGCGCTGATGGTTGCGGGCTTCTGGATCATGGGCGTTCATCGATGCGGGTTGTATGCTGACGGCCCCAAGCCGACTCGCCACCAGATGGTGGTGGCTTGCACCCGGCATGTCCATGCGAAACCCGGCGCGACCATGAGGTATACCGGCTTTCCCCAGAGCCTCCGGGAATGACGCTCACTCACGAAAGCTGCGGAATGAGCTGCGCCCAGACGGCGACCATTCCAACGAACAATGCGATCGAGGCCAGCGCCGCCGCCTCCTCTACGAACATTCTCAGCATGATGCCCTCCCATGACGAAACATAACAAGAACATTGTTTATGTTTTGTTCTCAAAGTCAAGGGCGGGTAACGGGTCAGTCTGTGACGAATGACCCCGATGGTTAATGACGGGACTTAGGAATTTTGACTTCGACTCTTGAGAATATGTTGTTCTGCGACGTCCAGGTCCTTCCGAAACCGGGCAATACCTAGAAGGCTGACCTCGAATACGATTGACTCTTCTTCCTCGGTATCCTGGTCCAGCAGCAACAACCTTATACCGGCCCGCCCATCCGGGCGAACCAGCGTCTCCGACTCAATCACCGCCACGGTCCGACGATCGCGCTTTTTTTGTTCGCTCATTCGCTTCCTCAAGATGCCTGGTTGGCCATCACCTTACGTCATCTCGGCAAGGGAATAGCCTTAATTTTTCAGGTAGCCAAACTGCGATTTGTTTTGATCAGGTTCAAGCGCCCGGCACAATCTCAATCCGGCCTCAGCGCGTCTGCCATCTCCCGAATAATTCCCTGGGCAGCGGCTTTTGGGTCCGACGCTGCGTAAATGGGTCTGCCCAATACCAGATAATCGGCTCCCGCACGGATGGCTTCAAACGGCGTCGCCACCCGTTTCTGATCATGCCGGGCGCCGCCGGTGGGACGGATACCGGGCGAAACGATCATCAGCTTGTTGCTCGCATGCTTGCGAAGTTCGGCGGCCTCCAGGGCGGATGCGATGACGCCGTCGACCCCGACTTCGAGCGCCTTCCTGGCGCGGGCGATCACGAGATCTTCAACGTTGCATTCGAAGCCCATCTCGCTGATGTCGTCGGCATCCATGCTCGTCAGCACGGTGACGCCGAAGACTTTCATATCGGAGTCGCCGCGGCCGGCGACCGCGGCTTTCATGATGCTCGCAACGCCGTGGACGGTGAGGAAGGTGACATTCAGCTTGGCTGCTTGTGCGACCGCGCGCTGGACGGTCTCCGCGATGTCGTAATATTTGTAATCCAGGAAGACACGCTTGCCCTGGGCGATCAGTTCCCTGGCCAACTCGTTGCCGCCGACAAGCTGGAGACCTAAACCGATCTTGTAAAAAGACACCTCGTCGCCGAGATCGCGAACAAGCTTCTTCGCGTCCTCTACGTTCCAGTAATCGAGAGCGACGATCAGCTTCTCGCGGGCGAGATCGAGCGGGTCTGTCATGTCTCAAGCTGCCGCTGCGATTGCCATCGGGATTTCCAGGAGATCGAGGCCGATACGACCGTCGGGATCGAGTGCCGGACTGTAGAGGCCAGAGTCGCGTTTTGCTACACGAAGCTGCTCTACACAAGGACATATCGCGGCAGAGGCGTCGCCATTATAATGGCGTGACAGCTTTTCAACAATCCGATAGCCACGAAAGCCCACTGAAAACGTAATCCGTGACCACTCACTGCCGGGATTCAATCGATGCGCGCCGCACTCTTGATCGCTCTGGCTCTGTCTTGCTCGAGCGCGACCGTTCACGCACAGGCCTGGGACAGCCGTTATCCGGTCTGCATGGTGATTTACGGGCCTTTCTCGTACAACGACTGCCGGTATACCACCCTCCAGCAATGCAGGCCGCTGGCATCGGGACGCGCCGCCCAATGCGTGGAGAATCCCTTTTTTGCGAGCCCGCAGGACGGCTCGAAGCGGCGACCGCGCCGACGGCATAGCCATTGATCGAAGCACAATGGTCCGGCTCGGCGGATTGCGCAATTCGCCTCAATCCAGTTCGACAACCTGACCGTTCTCGAGCGAGACCCGCCGATCCATCCGATCCGCAAGCTCCATGTTGTGCGTCGCGATCAGCATCGCCACGCGCGTCGCTTTCACGAGCTGCATCAGCGCATTGAAAACATGATCCGCGGTGTGGGGATCCAGATTGCCGGTGGGTTCATCGGCCAACAGCACGCGCGGCGCGTTGGCGACGGCGCGCGCGATCGCGACACGCTGCTGCTCGCCGCCCGATAATTCCGCCGGGCGATGGGTGACGCGGTCGTCGAGGCCGAGATAGGCGAGAATTTCGCGCGCGCGCTTGATCGTCTCCGAACGTTTGAGGCCGCGGATCATCTGCGGCAGCATGACGTTTTCGAGCGCCGTGAATTCCGGAAGAAGGCGGTGAGATTGATAGACGAACCCGACATCGGTGCGCCGAATCTGCGTGCGCTCCACATCCGAGAGGCCTGACGTCGCGGTTCCCCCGATATAAACCTCCCCCGCATCCGGACTCTCGAGCAGCCCGGCGATGTGCAGCAAGGTCGACTTGCCCGATCCCGAGGGCGCCACCAGCGCGACGGACTGGCCCGCCCATAGAGCAAGCTTCGCGCCGTCCAGAATGGTCAGTTTTGTTTCGCCCTGCGTGTATTGTCGTTTGATATCGTGCAGATAAACAACCGGTATCTCCTTTTCGCCCTGCTCCATGTCCGCCGCTCACTCGTACCGCAGCGCTTCGACGGGATCGAGGCGCGCGGCGCGCCACGACGGATAAAGGGTCGCGAGAAACGACAGCGTCAATGCCATGATCACCACGGCGCTGGTCTCGCGAAAATCGATTTCAGCGGGCAGTTTGGACAGGAAATAAAGCTCCGGCGAAAACAATTCGGTGCTGGTCAGCCACGACAGGAATTCCCGGATCGATTCGATGTTGAGACAGATCACAAGCCCGACG
>NZ_MKRN01000149.1:6743-8574 GCF_001896955.1 Nitrobacter sp. 62-13
TCCTTGACCAGCATGATCAGGCCCGAAACGATATTCAGCGCCGCGACAAGGACGATCAGCGTCAAGATCAAAAACATCACGTTGCGTTCGACCTGGAGTGCATTGAAGAACGTCGAATTGCGCTGCCGCCAGTCGACCAGAAACACCGGCCGGCCCGCAGCTTCCGTCACCGACTTGCGGTACTCGTCGATCTTGTCCGGATTGTCGGTATAGACCTCGATCGCGGTGACATCGTTGGCGCGATTGAAATAGGCCTGTGCCTCGGCGAGCGGCATGAACACGAAGGTGGAATCGTATTCGGACATCCCGATCTCGAACACCGCCGCGATCTTGTACGGCTTGATGCGCGGCGTCGTGCCCATCGGAGTCACGGCCCCGCGCGGCGCGACCAGCGTGACGCTGTCGCCGGCGTGCAGGGAGAGCTGATCGGCAAGACGCCGGCCGATGGCCACGCCCTGCCCTTCGTCAAAGCCCTCGAGCGTGCCTTGCTTGATATTCCTGGCGATAGAGGTGAGGTTGCTGAGATCGCTCGCCCTGATGCCCCGGACGAAAACGCCAGCGGCATTGAACGGCGAAGACGCGAGCGCCTGACCGTCGACGACGGGTGCGGCAAGGCGAATTCCGGGCGCCTGACTGATGCGGTCGGCGACATCCTTCCAATCGGTAAGCGGCGACTCCAGCGGCTGGACCAGCAGGTGCCCGTTGAGGCCAAGGATCTTGCTGAGCAGTTCCGTGCGGAAGCCGTTCATGACGGCCATCACGATGATCAGCGTGGCGACGCCGAGCATGATGCCCAGAAAGGAAAAGCCGGCAATGACCGAGATGAAACCTTCCTTCCGCCGCGCCCGCAGATAGCGTCCCGACAGCATCCACTCGAAAGCGGCAAACGGCTTGGTCCGGAGCGGCTGGGTCATGGTCTCATCCATTATTCGATAATCCCATGATTCGCGGCCAATTGTGGCCGGAATGGCATTGAACGCCGCGCGCGGTGGATAATCGCTACGCTGTCAACCGCGTAACGGCATCGTCCAGCGCGACATTCTCCCGTGTGCCGTCGGCGCGCCGCTTGATCTCGACCTTGCCCTCGGCGAGCCCCTTGGGTCCCACCATCACCTGCCAGGGAACGCCGATCAGGTCGGCGGTCGCAAATTTCGCGCCTGCCCGCTGGTCGGTGTCGTCGTAAAGCACGTCGATCCCTTTGGCCGTAAGTTCGCGGTACAGCCGCTCGCACGCGGCGTCCGTATCGCTGGCGCCCTGTTTCAGATTGAGGATCGCAACCGTGAACGGCGCCACCGCGTCCGGCCACTTGATGCCGGCGTCATCGGGACAGGCCTCGATGATCGCGCCGACGAGACGGGAGACGCCCACGCCGTAGGAACCGCCATGAATCGGCTGCTCGACACCGTCGGGGCCCGCGACCAATGCCTTCATCGACTCGGAATATTTGGTGCCGAAATAGAAGATCTGCCCGACCTCGATGCCGCGGGTATGGATGCGTTTCGCCTCGGGAACCTCGCGCTCGTAGCGCGCGCCGTCGTGAACATCCTCGGTCGCGGCATAGGCCGTGGTCCACTGCTTGACGATCGGGGTCAGGTCGCCGTCGTAGTCCACCTCCGTACCGGGTACGGGGAGATCAAGAACGTCCTTGTCGATATAGACGCCGGACTCCCCGGTCTCGGCGAGCACGATGAATTCATGACTGAGGTCGCCGCCGATCGGGCCGGTCTCCGCGCGCATCGGGATCGCCTTCAGCCCCATCCGGGCGAACGTGCGCAAGTACGCGACGAACATCCTGTTGTAGGAGCGCCGCGCGCCGGCCTCGTCGAGATCA
>NZ_MKRN01000150.1 GCF_001896955.1 Nitrobacter sp. 62-13
ATGCCGGCACCCATTCCGGCCGCTTGATGAAGGTGATGTTGCAGGGCACCGACGCGCTGTGGCGGCTGTGGATGCCGGCACCCATTCCGGCCGCTTGATGAAGGTGATGTTGCAGGGCACCGACGCGCTGTGGCGGCTGTGGCTCGGCTTCTTCCGCGAGCATTTCGCGGCGATCATGTCGCTCGTCGTGCTGCTGCCGTTGTCGCTCTATATCAACTGGCGGATGGCGATCGTCCTGTTCGCGCTCTGCATCGTGTTCACGATGCTGACGACGCTGGTGGTTCGCAGAACCTTCGACATGCAGAACGAGGTGGAGACGCATTTCAGCGATCTCTCCGCGCGCGCTTCCGACGCCCTCGGCAATGTCGCGCTGGTGCAGAGCTTCGTGCGCGTCGATGCCGAGGTCCAGGGCCTGCGCTTCGTCGCCGACAAGTTGCTGGCGGCGCAGATGCCGGTGCTGTCGTGGTGGGCCGTCGTCACCGTGATGACGCGCGCCTCGACCACCATCACCATCCTGGCGATCTTCGCCGTCGGCATCGCGCTGAACCAGCGGGGAATGACATCGGTCGGCGAGATCGTGATGTTCGTCAGCTTCGCCACCATGCTGATCCAGCGGCTCGAACAGGTCGTCTCCTTCATCAACAGCGTTTTCATGGAAGCGCCGCGGCTCAAGGAGTTCTTCAACGTGCTCGACGCCGTTCCGGCGGTGCGCGACCGTCCCGATGCCGTCGACCCCGGACGATTGCAGGGTCTCGTCGAATTCGACGACGTGTCGTTTACCTACGACGGCAAGCGGCCCGCGGTGGAGAACCTTTCCTTTGTGGCATTGCCCGGCCAGACCATTGCGCTGGTCGGCCCGACCGGCGCTGGCAAGTCCACTGCCGTCGCTCTGCTGCATCGCGCCTTCGATCCGCAATCCGGCGCCATCAAGATCGACGGCATGGATATTCGCGGCCTCACGCTGGCCGGGTTGCGCCGAAATATCGGCGTAGTGTTTCAGGAGCCGCTATTGTTCGACCGCTCGATCGCGGAGAACCTGCGCGTCGGCAAGCCGGATGCGTCCGAGCAGGAGATGCGGCTCGCGGCCGCACGCGCCCAGGCGCTGGAGTTCATCGAACGCGGCGAGAAAAAGTTCGACACCCATGCGGGCGAGCGCGGACGCATGTTGTCCGGCGGCGAGCGGCAACGGCTGTCGATCGCCCGCGCGCTGCTCAAGGATCCGCCGATCCTGATTCTCGACGAGGCGACCTCTGCGCTGGACGCTGTGACCGAGGCCAGGGTCAATGCCGCTCTCGATGAAGTGATGAAGGGCCGCACCACCTTCGTCATCGCACACCGGCTCTCCACCATCCGCAACGCCACGCGCATTCTGGTTTTCGAGAACGGACGCGTGATCGAAAACGGAACCTTTGAAGAACTCGTGGCGAGGAGCGGCCATTTCGCCCAGCTCGCGAAAGCACAGTTCATGATTCCGGACGGTTCCCCGAGCGTCGAAATTCGGCCCCTTTCGTCGGGGAATTAAGCAGCGACCCACTGTTCTGGCTCACCGAGCCAGTATAGGTTGGCGCAGCCGCGATCGACGGCGCCGGACACGCTTGAAACCCAGCGCGTATTCCGCAAAAGTGGATACCGGTTTTGCGATCAGAATACGCGCAGTCACTCAATGAGAGTATTTTCTTACGGCTAACCGAACGCTACTTAGCCGGAAAATGCTCGAAGCAGGCCTCCTTGCCAAAGGCGGGTCTCAAAGGACCGGAACGACCGTGCATTTTCTCATCGTCCTGTTTCGCAAATCCATCGCCCTAGCTCGCACATCGTTGCCGGTCTGGATGATGCTTGCGAGCGGATTAATCGTCGCGATCGCACCGGTACGCGCGGCTCATGCCACAGAAGCGCACCTTCTGATCGAAGCCGACACCGGAAAAGTGCTGGAGGCGGAGAACGCCACCTATCCCTGGTATCCGGCCTCCCTCACCAAGCTGATGACTGCCTATGTCACGCTGACGGCGGTCAAGCAGGGACGCATCACGCTCGACACGCTGTTCGCGGTGTCGCCGACCGCAGCCGCCCAGTCGCCTTCGAAGATGGGCTTCCGGCCCGGCACGCAGGTGACCGTCGACAATGCGCTGAAGATGATGCTGGTGAAGTCGGCGAACGATATGGCCGTGGTGCTGGCGGAGGGCGTCGGCGGCTCGATCGACGGCTTCTCGGCCGAAATGAATGCGACCGCGCAACGGCTCGGCATGACCCAGACGAGCTATGTGAATCCGAACGGACTGCCGGCAGATGGCCAGATCACGTCGGCACGCGATCTCGCCATTCTCGCGCGTGCGTTCATTCACGATCTGCCAGAGTACGAATATTTCGTGCACATTCCCTCGATCCGCTACGGCCGCAGGGTGACACAAAATTTCAATAAGCTGATCGGACGCTTTCCCGGCGCAGACGGCTTCAAGACCGGCTTCATCTGCGCGTCCGGCTATAATCTCGTCGCATCCGCCACGCAGAACGGCAAACGCCTGATCGCGGTGGTGCTTGGCGCCTCGTCCGGCACGATGCGCGCGGTACGCGCCGCGCAGATGCTGGAGCGCGGCTTCGCCAACAATACGCTGTCGTGGCTGCGTCCCGCGCTCGGCACGGTCGACAATCTGGCGCCCATTGCCGCCGCGCCTCCGAATCTGCGCGACGAGATGTGCGGCCCCAAGCGCAAGCATCCCGCCAGCGACGAGGACGACGATGTTGCGGCCAATACGACGACGACCGGCGCTGCGGTGATGTCGTTCTTGGCGACCGGCGTGCAGCCGCCGGCCTTGCGTCCAGTGGATATGATGGCGGCGGCGCCCGCCCCCTCGGACCCGATCGTCGTCTATACCGGACCGACACGGACCGGCGCGGCCATCGCCGCAGCCGCGGAAGCCGATGCTGCGCGCGATGCTCCACCTAAAGCAGGAAAGCGCAACAAGGTAACTCGCGGCAAGCGCAACGGTTCATCTGCGGCCAAAAGCGAAGCCAGATCTGAAGCCAAGTCTGCAGCCGCCACCGAGCCAAAAAAATCCAAACACCGGGCCTCGGCGACGATAAAATCCGGCGACGGCGCTAAAGCCACGAACGCCAAGACGACCCAGGTCAAGGATGGCCACGTCAAAGGCGCCCGCGCCAAGCAGGCTGCCGCCCGTCCAGCCGCCAAGCCGAAGCCGGCGGAAAGCGCCAAGGGCGAAGCCGGGCAATAGAGCGCGCCGGCACAGTCGCGCAGCCGCTTGCCTTGGACAACCGCCTTGCTCAATACTCCCTGAACAAGACCTTTCTCGCTTGAATGCGGGAGACCCGGGGAGTCGCATGGATCGCATCTGGCTCAGCCAATATCCCGCAGGCGTGCCTGCCGATATCGACGCGTCGCAATACGCCTCGCTGATCGACCTGCTTGAAGAGAGCTTCGCCAAATTTCGCGATCGCAAGGCGTTCATCTGCATGGACAAGGCGATCACCTATCGCGAGCTCGATGAGGCGTCACGGGCGCTCGGCGCCTATCTGCAAGGCCAGGGACTAAAAAAAGGCGCGCGCGTCGCGCTGATGATGCCGAACGTGCTGCAATATCCGGTCTCGACGGTGGCCGTGCTGCGCGCCGGCTATGCCGTGGTCAACGTCAACCCGCTCTACACGCCGCATGAGCTGGAGCATCAGCTCAAGGATGCCGGCGCGGAAGCGATCATCGTGCTGGAGAATTTCGCACAGACCGTGCAGCAGGCGATCGGCAAAACCGCCGTCAGGCATGTCATCGTCGGCAGCATGGGCGACCTGCTCGGCTTCAAGGGCGTGATCGTGAATTTCGTGGTTCGCCACATCAAGAAGATGGTGCCGTCGTTATCGATCCCGGGCGCGGTCAGGTTCAACGACGCCCTCGCCGCAGGACGCGGCATGACGCTGGCCAAACCGAACCTTGCGCCCGACGACGTCGCCTTCCTGCAATATACCGGCGGGACCACCGGCGTCTCGAAAGGGGCGACGCTGCTTCATCGCAACATTCTCGCCAATATGCTGCAGAACGACGCCTGGCTGCAGCCGGCGCTGAAAAAGCCGCCGGTGGTCGATCAGCTCTTCATCGTCTGCGCGCTGCCGCTCTATCACATCTTCGCGCTGACGGCGTGCTTCATGCTGGCGATGCGCGCCGGCGGCGTCAATCTGCTGATTCCGAATCCGCGCGACGTGCCGGGCACGATCAAGGAACTGATGAAGCATCAGATCAACTGCTTCCCGGCGGTGAACACACTCTATAACGCCCTGCTCAATGCACCCGGTTTCGACAAGGTCGACTTCTCGAAGCTCAAGGTCTCGATCGGCGGCGGCATGGCAGTCCAGAAGGCGGTCGCGGAGAAATGGCTGACAGTGACGGGCTGTCCGTTGCTCGAAGGCTATGGCCTTTCCGAAACTTCGCCGACCCTGACCTGCAATCCCGCCGACCGCGACAAGTTCACCGGCACGATCGGTCTACCCATGCCCTCGACATACATCTCCATCCGCGACGACGAGGGCCGCGAGGTGCCGCTCGGCGAGGCCGGCGAAATCTGCGCCAGGGGTCCGCAGGTGATGCCAGGGTACTGGAACAGGCCGGACGAGACCGCGAACGTGATGACGGCGGACGGCTTCTTCCGCACCGGCGACATCGGCGTGATGTCCCCGGATGGCTACACAAAAATCGTCGACCGCAAGAAGGACATGATCCTGGTCTCCGGCTTCAACGTCTATCCGAACGAGGTCGAGGAGGTGATCGCGAGCCATCCGGGCGTGCTGGAATGTGCGGTGATCGGCGTCAAGGACAGGAAGTCGGGCGAGGCGGTGAAGGCTTTCGTGGTCAGGAAGGATCCGAGTCTTACGCCCGAGGACGTCATCAAGTTCGCGCGCACGGAGTTGACGAGCTACAAGGTGCCACGGCAGATCGAATTCCGCGACTCGCTGCCGAAAACCAATGTCGGCAAGATTCTCCGCCGCGAACTGCGCGAGAAGAGCAAGACAGCGGCATGAAGGTCATTGTCGCAGGTCGTCCCTCCGCTGGAATGCCGCACTCCCTCGCCCCGCTGCTGCAAGGAGAGGGTCGGGGTGAGGGGCCACTTCGCTGGCGCTCCAACAAACCGAGAGCAAAAA
>NZ_MKRN01000151.1 GCF_001896955.1 Nitrobacter sp. 62-13
CGTCCTGTCCGTTCGATACCAATTTCAAGACGCGTATTCCTGTCGCAAAACCCGTTTCACACTTGCGAACTACGCGTTTAGAAGCTCAACCCACTCTCGCGAGCCGCATCGGCCAGCGCCTTGACGCGACCGTGATAAAGATAGCCGCCGCGATCGAAGATCACTTCCTTGACGCCGTTCTTGACCGCCCGCTCCGCCAGGAGCTTGCCGACCGCCTTGGCGGCCTCGATGTTGGCGCCGGTGTTGCCCGCATCGCGCATCGCCTTCTCCAGCGATGACGCCGACGCCAGCGTCTCGCCCTTCTGGTCGTCGATGACCTGGGCATAGATGTGCTTCGACGAGCGGAACACCGACAGCCGCGGGCGGCCGTTCGCGGTGCGTCGCAACGACAGCCTCACGCGTTGCTTGCGCCGGGCATTCGTAATCTTCAATTTCGACATGACCGGCTCCGTTACTTCTTCTTGCCTTCCTTGCGGAAGATCGATTCATCGGCGTACTTCACGCCCTTGCCCTTGTAGGGCTCAGGGGGACGATAGCCGCGGATCTCGGCCGCGACCTGACCGACACGCTGTGCGTCATTGCCCGTGATCGTGATTTCGGTCGGCTTAGGAACCGCGATCGTGATCCCTTCCGGGATCGCATAGTTGACATCGTGGCTGTAGCCGAGCGCGAGCTGCAGGGTCTTGCCCTGCAAGGCGGCGCGATAGCCGACGCCGACGATCTCGAGCTTCTTCTCGAAACCCTTGGTGACTCCCGCGACGAGGTTGGCGACCTGCGCGCGCGCCGTGCCATACAGCGCCCGCGCGCGGTTGGTCTCGTATCGCGGCGCGACCTTCACCGCGCCGTCCTCGAGCTTCACCTCGACATCGTCATGGACGATGAACTGAAGCTGGCCTTTCGGCCCCTTCATCTTGACGGTCTGCCCTTCGATGGTCGCGGTCACACCCGACGGCACCGTGACCGGCCTCTTGCCAATGCGTGACATGGCTCAATCCTTCATCTTAGTCTGTGCGCGTTGTCGCAAAACCGGTTTCCACTTTCGCGACATGCGCACTAGAACACCGTAAAGAGAACTTCGCCGCCCACGTTCGCGTCGCGCGCATCGTGGTCGGCCATGAT
>NZ_MKRN01000152.1 GCF_001896955.1 Nitrobacter sp. 62-13
CACCATGCGCTCGAGCTGCTGATAACTGCGCAGCGCCGCGGTCAGCGAGGTGAACAGCTTGTCGGCGGTGAGTTCGGTTTTCGCCTTGTAATCGTTGATGTCGTAATCGACGATCACGCGGCGCTCCGGCGCCTGCCCCGGCTGTCCGGTGCGCAGGATGATGCGCACGGTTTCGTTCTTGAGCTCGTTGCGAATGAATTCGACGAGATCGAGGCCGGCTTCGTCGGTCTCCATGATGACATCAAGCAGCACCGCGGCGATGTCGGAATGCGCGCGCATCAGCTCGCGCCCCTCGGCGGCGGAATAGGCCGAGAGGATCTCCAGGGTCTGGCCGTTGAGGCTGTAATCGCTCAGCGCAAAGCGCGTGCCCTCGTGTACGGCCCGGTCGTCGTCGATCACGGCGACCTTCCATTTTCGTACCGTCTGAGTTTCCGGTGAATCGGCTCCGGAATCGTCGATCAGGTGGAGGACGTCATCCTGGTCGGCCATCGCTTGGTCTCGCTGTCTGTTTCATCCTTGCCCGTGCCACCGCCCGCGGCTGCTCGCGGCATGATAATGTGAAAGGTCGTGCCTTGTCCCGGCCCCGACTTCACTGTCATACGGCCGCCGAGCTGCTGGGTGACGAGATTGTAGACGATATGCAGTCCAAGGCCGGTGCCACCCTCGTTGCGGCGCGTGGTGAAGAAGGGGTCGAACGCCTGCCGCTGGACGTCCGGCGTCATGCCGACGCCATTGTCGGCAAAAATGATCTCGATGTCATCATTGGCGCACGCTTTTGCCGTGATGGAAATCGCGCCGGCCCGTCCGGCCGGAAACGCATGATTGACGGCGTTGAGAAACAGATTGGTTAAAATCTGCCCGTATGAGCCGGGAAAGCCATCGATCATCAGGCCTTCCGGAACCTCGACCACGATGCTGATCGGAGACCGCTTGAGTACCGGGCGCAGGCTCGCGACGATCTGGTCGGTGGATTCGCTCAAATTGAACTGGCGGCGTTCGGCGTGGGACCGGTCCACGGCGACCTGCTTGAAGGACTGGATCAGCTCGCCGGCGCGGTGCAGGTTTGCCACCAGTTGCTGGGCGGCATCGCGGCAGGTCCGCACGAATTCTTCGAGCCGCGACCGCTTCAGCGGGGCTGCAGACCGCAGCTCGGCATCGAACATATCGGCGCGCCGCGCGAAACTCGATGCCACCGTCAAGCTGATTCCGATCGGGTTGTTCACCTCATGCGCGACGCCGGCGACCAGCCCGCCAAGCGCGGCGAGGCGCTCCGCGTCGATCAGGTTCCGCTGCGTCGCGCTCAATTCCAGCAGGGCGCTCTCGGCCCGTTCCTTCGATGCCCGCAATTCATCCTCGGCGTCACGCTTGGCGATGGCGTTCTTGCGGAATACCTCGACGGCGCGGGCCATGGCGCCGATTTCGTCCCGCGCGTCGGTGCCGGCGACCTTACGGTCGTAGTCGCCGGACATGATCGCGCGCATCGACGACATGATCTGCCGCAAAGGCTGACGGATGCTGAGCGCGATGACGACGCCGGCGACGATGATGATCGCAAGGAAGGCTGCGGCGATCGACAGCATCTTGCGGGAAATATCCGCAAGGGTGTTGTCGAACGTCATCTGCGCGCTCTGTTCGCGCTTGCGCATCTTGACCGACAGACCGTCGATCGCGGCGATGGTCTGCGCCTGGCTCGCGTCGATCGAGTTGCGCAGCAGGTCCGTTCGCTTGGTCAGCAATTCGGAAAGGTTTCCGATGCCGTCGTGCAGCGCCGCTGTCCGGCTCTTGAGTTTCTTCAGCGCGTCCCGCTGGAGATCGTTATCGGAGAACTCGATCATCGCCGGAATGGTGCGTTCGATCGCATCGGTGTTCCGGCGGACCTCGTCCGCGCTGGTCGATGCCGGCGCCAGATAATAGGCGTTCGCGGTCACCAGCATCGCGGTGAATGTCTCGCGGGACTTCTTGAGCGTCGGCCAGATCGGGGCCTCGCGGTGGCCGGTCGCGCCCTCGATGATCGAGTAGAGCCCCGCCATATCCTTGGCCGGCGCGAGGATCTGGTCCTCGTAGGTCTTGGTAATGTTCGTCTGTAATGCGCGCAACTCGCCGAACCCGCGGAGGAAATGTTCAGTGGCGCGCTCCAGTTCATCGACGGAGCCCGACAACATCGGGTCGGTCGAGGCACGCGTGCTCAAGGTGCCGAGCACCGCCTCGCGCAACAGCAGGATTTCCGCAAACAGATCGGGGCTGGGCTGGTTGATGTAGCGATGGATCAGATTTTGCAGCCGACCGGTCTCGCTCTCGAGAACCGCCAGGACTTTGTCCGACTTCCGGACCTGACGGACATCGTCCCACGCGGACCCCAGCGTCTTGGCGCCGCTCCATATCAGCAGCGCCAGCACCAGCACCACCGCCGAATTCAACGCCGCGATCGAGAGAATGCGCCAACGGATCGGTATCGCGCGAACCAGGCCCACGATACTCGAGCGGCCCTGCGTCCCCGGATCTTCCTGCTCCGGCGGTTCAGCACCCGTGCGGTTATGGGATTGAGCTGGGACCAAGTTCTCTGACCTTGCGGATTCGTGCGATGCGGCTTGCGGTCTGCAATCCGCGCCATGCCTTCATAGCTCCGGCGAGAGTGGCTTAAAAGGACTGACAAGCAAGGATCTTAGCGCCCGCCGGCTTCGCCTGTCGATGCGAGCAAGTCTGCCAGAACTCAAGACATCGCGACGATGGGACACCGGCACTTGTCCCCTAGGATGAAGTCATTTCGACAGGAAAAAGGTTCAAACGATTGCGCCTCGACGCGATCATAGACGGCGCTCGTGAATTGCAGCGACCGCGAGTTGGTCTTAATCAGGAGGTCATTTAATCAGGGGGTCATGGCAGCGGCGTTAGCCGCCCTGCCGCAGGCGGAGGAGCGGCAAGATGCGGACACCGGCATGGAAACTGGCGCTGCTGTTCTGTGCGCTTCAATTCACGGCCGCAATGCCGACACCGGCCCACGCCGTCGTCGAGATCGCATGGTGGCACGCGATGTCCGGCGAGCTCGGGCGGCAACTCGGACGACTCGCCACCGAATTCAATGCGTCGCAATCCGAATACCGGATCGTGCCGACTTACAAAGGCACCTACTCCGAAACCGTGAACGCGGCAATCTTCGCGTTCCGTTCGCGGAGCCAGCCGGCAATCGTGCAGGTCAACGAAATCGCCACCGCCACCATGATGGCGGCCCAGGGCGCGATCTATCCGGTCTTCGAACTGATGCGCGACGAGAAAGAAGCATTTTCCCCGACGGACTATCTTCCGGCCATTACCGGATACTATGCCGATATCGCGGGCAATCTGCTGTCGTTCCCGTTCAATGTCTCGACGCCCATCCTCTATTACAACAAGGACCTGTTCCGCGCCGCCGGTCTTGATCCCGAGAAACCGCCGAAGACATGGCCGGAGGTCGGCGAAGCCGCAAGGAAGCTGCGCGCAGCAGGCATTCCCTGCGGCTTCACCACATCGTGGCCGTCATGGGTCAATGTCGAGAGCTTCCTCGCCTTGCACAATCTGCCGATCGCAACACGCAGCAACGGGTTCGGCGGGCTCGACGCCGTCCTCGTTTTCAACAACCCGCTGATGGTCCATCACGTCGCTCAGCTTGCCGAGTGGCAGAAGACCAAGATCTTCGACTATAGCGGCCGGGGGACGACCGCCGAGCCTCGTTTCCAGCACGGCGAATGCGGCATCTTCATGGGCTCCTCGGCGACGCGCGCCGATATCATCGCCAACAGCAAATTCGCGGTCGGCTACGGCATGCTGCCTTACTGGCCGGATGTCGAAGGCGCCCCGCAAAACACCATCATCGGCGGCGCCACGTTATGGGTGCTGCGCGATCGCCCGCGCGAGGAATACAAGGGTGTCGCGAAATTCTTCGCCTACCTGTCGAAGCCCGAGGTCCAGGCGGCCTGGCATCAGAACACCGGCTACCTGCCGATCACCCGCGCGGCGTTCGACCTCACCCGCGCGCAGGGCTTTTACAATCGCAACCCGGGATCCGCGATCGCGATCGAACAGATGACCCTGAAGCCGCCGACCGAGAATTCGAGGGGATTGCGGCTTGGCTCTTTCGTTTTGATCCGCGCGGTCATCGAGGACGAACTCGAACAGGCCTTCAACGGCAAGAAGAGCGCGCAAGCCGCGATGGATGAGGCGGTTCAGCGCGGCAACGAGTTGCTGCGCCAGTTCGAACGCACCAATCCGTGAGAGGCCAGCACAGGGCGCGCCGCGAGGCCTACTCCTTCTTCGGCTCTTTCGACATCCGTTCGAGCCGTTCCTGCATCTCTTTCATCTGGCGGCGAAGTTCATCGATATTGTCGCCCTCATTCGGTGCATCGGGCGCTTTCTCCGGCTCGGGCGCGGCGCCGCCCCCGCGCGGCGGCACGAACGGCTTGAACATCGCAAAGGTGCGCTCGAACAATTCCATGTTGCGGCGGACATGCTCCTCGAGCGGCGCGAAAGGAGTGCCGCTGAAGGTGCTTGTCATCTGCTTGCGAAACTTCTCCTGCTCCTGGGTGAGCATGTCGATCGATCGTTCGAGATATTTCGGCACCACCATCTGCATGCTGTCGCCATAGAAGCGGATCAGCTGCCGCAGGAACGTGGTCGGGAGCAGATTCTGTCCGGCCTTGTTTTCCTGCTCGAAAATGATCTGCGCCAGCACCGAGCGGGTGATGTCGTCGCCGGTCTTGGCATCGAAGACCAGGAAGTCTTCGCCCTGCTTGACCATCGCCGCGAGATCTTCGAGCGTCACATAGGTGCTGGTTCCGGTATTGTAGAGCCTCCGGTTTGCATATTTCTTGATGGTCGTCGGTGTCTCTGATTTCGCCATAGGTCCCACACGTCCATACAGAGGACAAGAAACCCCGCCGGCGTCCACGATGGGGTTAACAAGCGCA
>NZ_MKRN01000153.1 GCF_001896955.1 Nitrobacter sp. 62-13
CCGCGACCAGGGCCAGGACGTGCTGTTCTTCGTCGACAACATCTTCCGCTTCACCCAGGCCGGCTCGGAAGTGTCGGCGCTGCTCGGCCGCATTCCGAGCGCCGTGGGTTATCAGCCGACGCTCGCCACCGACATGGGCGCGCTGCAGGAGCGCATCACCACCACCAACAAGGGTTCGATCACCTCGGTGCAGGCCATCTACGTGCC
Organism: Nitrobacter sp. 62-13; assembly: GCF_001896955.1. Classification (GTDB taxonomy): domain Bacteria; phylum Pseudomonadota; class Alphaproteobacteria; order Rhizobiales; family Xanthobacteraceae; genus Nitrobacter. The sequence continues at coordinate 208 of NZ_MKRN01000153.1, forward strand.
GGCCGACGACTTGACCGACCCGGCGCCGGCCACATCCTTCGCCCACCTCGACGCCACTACGGTGCTCAACCGCGCCATTTCGGAAAAAGGCATCTATCCGGCGGTGGACCCGTTGGACTCCACCTCGCGCATGCTCTCGCCGCTGATCGTCGGCGAGGAGCACTACCAGACCGCGCGCACGGTGCAGCAGGTGCTGCAACGCTACAAGTCGCTGCAGGACATCATCGCCATTCTCGGCATGGACGAACTGTCGGAAGAAGACAAGCTCACGGTCGCCCGCGCCCGCAAGGTCGAGCGCTTCCTGTCGCAGCCGTTCCACGTCGCCGAGGTGTTCACCGGCTCGCCGGGCAAGTTCGTCGATCTCGCCGACACCATCAAGGGCTTCCGCGATCTTTGCCAGGGCAAATACGACCATCTGCCGGAAGCGGCGTTCTACATGGTCGGCACCATCGAGGAAGCCGTCGAGAAGGGCAAGAAGCTGGCGGCCGAAGCGGCTTAAGCTAACAGAAGATCGCGCTGCAAGGTTTGCGGCGACCGCCTCTCCCGCTTGCGGGGGAGGATTGGGGAGGGGGTCTAAACCTCCTCTGCATGAAAGAGAGCCCCACCCGACCGCTTCGCCGGTCGACCTCCCCCGCAAGCGGGAGAGGTGAAGAAAGAGACCGTGTGCCATGGCCACCTTCCATTTCGATCTCGTCTCGCCGGAGAAACTGGCTTTTTCCGGCGAAGTCGATCAGGTCGACGTCCCCGGCGTCGAGGGCGACTTCGGCGTCCTCGCCGGCCACGCGCCCGTCGTTGCAGCGATTCGTCCCGGGATCCTGACCGTCACCGCTGGCGGCACCCAGCAGAAGATCATCGTGCTCGGCGGTCTGGCCGAGGTCTCGGAAAAAGGTCTGACCGTGCTCGCCGACGTGGCGACCTCGATCGATGAACTCGATCGCGCCCAGTTCGCGGATACGATCGCGGGCATGGAAGCCAAGCTGGCGGAAAAAGAAGGTTCCGAACTCGACAAGGCGATCGAGCGGCTGGATCATTTCAAGAGCATTCAGAGCCAGCTCCACACCACGGCGTTGCATTGAGCGAAAAGCCCTTCCGCTTCTGATGGAATCAGAAGCGGGGCTCGATGATATTGATGTGACGCGTTTTCTTGACGCGAACCGGCATCAGCTTCGCTCGAAAAAACGATATGGGCATCAACTCCGGTTGAGACCCGCGTAACCAGCTAATCGCCCGAGAGGCGCGCGAATTCCCTGACCACCCGCTCGTAGACCGGGCGCTTGAAAGGCACGATGAGCCGGGTCAGGTTCTGCATCGGCTCCCAGCGCCAGGCGATAAACTCCGGTTTGTGGCCATCGCCCGGATTGGCGACGTCGATCTCGTTGTCGCTGCCGGTGAAGCGCATAGCGTACCACTTCTGGCGCTGGCCGCGATAACGCCCCTTCCAGGCCCGTCCGGCCACGGTGCGCGGGATGTCATAGATCAGCCAGTCGGATACCTCGGCGAGCTTCTCGACCGAACGGACGCTGGTCTCTTCATAAAGTTCGCGTTTCGCCGCAAGCCACGTATCCTCGCCGGGATCGACGCCGCCCTGCGGCATCTGCCAGACATGACTGTCGTCAACATGCTCGACGCCGCCGGCGCGGCGACCGATGAAAACGAGTCCGCTCTCGTTGATCAGCATCATTCCGACGCACGTGCGGTAGGGTAGATCGTCGTAGCGCGCCATTCCGTCAATGCCTTTCGCGTCTCCCGCTGTGAAAGCGGTGGGACGCGGATTCGAAGATCAACTCGATTTTGATTTCAGCATCGCGGTTGTCAATGGCACCAGCATCACGCCGCGGCTTTCGAGAGCCTTGGTCCAGGCACCGATCCGGTCGATGGAAACCGGAAGCGCCGAAGCCATGCCGATCGCGGTTCCCCGCTCCTTCGCCAGGTCTTCGAGCCGTGTGAGCGCCTTGTCGATCTCCACCGATGTCGGAACGGAATCAATGGTCAGATCGGCTTTGGCGAACGGCATGGCCTGCCCCTCCGCGAGCTGAGCCGCGACGCTCCTCGGGGTGGAACCGTCGTCGAGATAGCCAAGTCCGCGCTTGGCTGCCTCGTGAATGATCGGCTGCATGACGGCGTTGGCGGCGACAAAACGGGAACCCATGAAATTGGCGAGACCGACATATCCCTGAAAGCGGCTGAGGTGCCAATAGAGGCGATCGATATTCTGTTCAGTGCCGAGCGACGTCAGCAGGGTCTGCGGTCCAGGATCGTTGTCGGGATAGTCATAAGGCTCCATGGGGACTTCCAGCAGAACCTCGTGACGTTGCGCGCGCGCCCGCTCCACCAGCTTGACCGGATCGGACCCGTACGGCGTGAATCCAAGCGTCACGGCGGGCGGCAATTTCATGATGGCGTCGATGGTTTTGGCCGCGCCGACCCCGAGACCACCGACCACGATGGCGACCACCGGCATCGTGGCCGCCTTGGCTCGATCCGCATCGGTGCCCATCGCATAGGCCTTGAACGGCTTCGAGCCATCAGCGGCGACAACCGGTATCATTCCGTAACGCGACTTCTCCAGCAGGCGCGGATCGATCCCGGCCATCGTCGCCGGCGCAATCTCGCCGCCGGCCATGGCGGAATCCCCGCCCGCAACCACGACGTTCTGACGCGCGCCGCTGGAGCCGTCGATAATGGTGATGGTCTTCTGACCGGCCTCGGGTTGGGGGTTCGCAGCGGCAGTCGCACTGGCCGGCTTCGATGCAGGCGGGACCGCCGCAGGCTTGTCCTCCGGCGTTGCGGGTTGCCGGATCGCCACCCGCGCCGTGGGTTCGCCGCCGAGCGGATCGTGGTTGAAAAGCGCAAACCCCAGGAAGGCGGCAAGGATCAATCCCAGCAGGACCGCGGTAGCCTGCGGCAGCGTGAAGGGAAGCCGCAATCTGCGCCTGGGTGCCGAGTTCTGTCCGAGCGGCGCGCTGAGATCGTCCGTCGTGTCGGCCATGAAGCTCCCCGAATCATCCGATTCGACGATACCATGGACGGCGCCACGGGCGGCAGGCTGCATCGTGCATACCCGGGGCTATCGGCCCCGGTGTGGAGGAAACGGGCATTCGGGGAATGTCCGCTTCCGCAAATCCGGCTTATTGGGCGTCAGTTCGCGGCCTTGTCCGCCGGCTTCTCGATCGCCGCCTTGTCGCGGGAAGCCTGCGACGAGGCGTTGATCTTGATGCCGTGCAAAAGGTCATCGGCCATCTTGAGCGCCTTGTCGTTCTTGGCGTCCGGCGGCACATAGGATTGCGAACCGGTCTTCTCGTCGGTGCCGTTCCGCAGATGACCGCGCAGCGAGGCTTCGCCCTTGGTATCGGTCCGCGACTTCAGTTCGTCGGGTACATCCTGAAGCACCTCGATATCCGGAACGATGCCCTTGGCCTGAATCGAGCGGCCCGAAGGCGTGTAATAGCGCGCCGTGGTCAGCCGCAGCGCGCCGTTGCCCGAACCGAGCGGAATGATGGTCTGCACGGAGCCCTTGCCGAACGAGCGGGTGCCGATCAGCGTCGCCCGCTTGTGGTCCTGCAACGCACCGGCAACGATTTCGGAAGCCGATGCGGACCCGCCGTTGATCAGAACGACCACTGGCTTGCCCTTGGTGAGGTCACCGGGATGCGCACTGCGGCGCTGGGTTTCTTCGGCGTTGCGGCCGCGCGTCGACACGATCTCGCCACGATCGAGGAAGGTGTCGGACACGGTAACCGCTTCTTCGAGCAAACCGCCGGGGTTGTTGCGCAGATCGATGATGTAGCCCTTGAGCTTGTCGCCGATCTGGCTGCGAAGGTCGGCTATCGATTTCTTGAGGCCTTCGGTGGTCTGCTCGTTGAAGGTGGTGATGCGAACATAGGCGATGTCATCGGCCTCGACGTGAGAGCGCACCGAGCGGACGCGGATGTTGTCGCGCACCAGCGTCACATCGATCGGATTGTCCTGGCCCTTGCGGATGATCTTCAGCTTGATCTTGGTGCCGATCGGACCGCGCATCTTGTCGACGGCCTGATTGAGGGTCAGCCCCTGCACCGCCTCGTCGTCCAGATTGGTGATGACGTCGTTCGCCAGGATTCCCGCCTTGGACGCCGGCGTATCGTCGATCGGCGAGACCACCTTGACCAGGCCGTCTTCCATCGTGACCTCGATGCCGAGGCCGCCGAACTCGCCGCGCGTCTGCACCTGCATATCGCGGAAACTCTTGGCATCCATGTAGCTCGAATGCGGATCGAGGCCCGACAGCATGCCGCTAACGGCCGATTCGATCAGCTTGCTGTCGTCGGGCTTCTCGACATAGTCGCTGCGGACCCGCTCGAACACATCTCCGAACAGGTTGAGTTGGCGATAGGTATCCGAGGTCGCGGCTCGCGCGCTCGATCCCATCAGCACCGAGCGCGGCTGCGTCACGAACAGCGTCAGCGCCGCACCCGCGGCAGCGCTGAGAAGAATAAGGGAAGCCTTGCGCATCATCCGCGAACCTTTTGGTCGTTATTTGCGGCCCACCATGGGCCTGGATCAATCGGAGTGCCGTCCTTACGGAACTCGATATAGAGAACGGGCTGACTCGGGTTTGCCGCGAGAATCGAGGCGACGCGGGAGGTCGATCCCATTGTCGCTACCGGCTCTCCGGTCAACACGAACTGGCCGATGTTAACCGAAATACGCTCCATCCCGGCGATGAGGACATGATA